>CAVCBH010000206.1:0-11522 GCA_963600375.1 bacterium
ATTATCTTCTATATTGCCTTTATTATTATTTTCTTTCTGTTCTACTGTATGTTTTTCTTTCCCATACTGTTCCAGTTCCTGCTGTGCCGTATAGAGTCGGTAATAAGCGTTCTTATTTTTCATCAGGTCTTCATGTGTTCCACGCTCGGCAATCTGACCATTCTCCAGCATATAAATACAATCGGATTCCACAACATTAGACAGTCGGTGTGAAATTAAAATAATCGTTTTCGTTCCGGCAAGTTCTTTGATAACGTCCATAATCATTTCTTCGCTTTCTGCATCAATGTTTGAAGTTGCCTCATCAAAGATATAAATTGGTGTATCATGCAGTAAGGCTCTGGCAAGTCCAAGACGCTGACATTGTCCTCCTGAAAAATTGCTTCCTTTTTCTAGAATCTGTGTCTTTAAACCATTTTCTGCGGATAAAAAGTTCCACAGGTTTACCTTTTTTAAGACGGCGATCATTTCCTCAGAAGAAGCGTCTTCTTTTGCCATACGAAGATTTTCTTCTACGGTGCCTTTAAAGAGATAGCTGTTATGGCACACTCTTGTAATATGACCAAGTAATTCTTCTTCCTTAATTTTAGAAAGTGGAAGATTTCCAAGAGAAATGTCTCCCTTATAGCCTCGGTTCTTTCCAGACAGAATTCCGGCAATCGTACTCTTTCCACAGCCAGATTCTCCAACAAGAGAAATAAATGAACCCGCAGGAATGAGAAGGTCAATCCCATGCAGAATCTGTCGATTTTCCTCATAAGAAAAATCAACGTGATTTAGTGAAATAGATAAACTATTTTTTTCTGTATTTTTTTCATTTTCAGAAAAATCCAGGTTGCCTTTCTCCGGTTCTTCTGTATCTAAAAACTGAAAAATCTTGTCACTTGCAGACATTCCGTTCATGGCGATATGGAAAAAGGAACCGAGCAAACGAAGCGGAATAAAGAATTCGGAAGCTAATAATACAATCATCATCGTTCCTGATAAAGAAATATTTCCTGAGAAATACTCGCCTGCCGCAACTGCCATGCCGACTGCCGCTCCGCCATAAGCAACAATATCCATTACGGAAGTGGAATTTAACTGCATGGTTAGAACCTTCATGGTAATCTTTCGAAACTTCTGTGCGGCATCGTCCATCTGCACCGCTTTTTCCGCATCTGCCTGATAAATCTTTAATGTTGTAAGTCCTTGCAGATTCTCTAAGAAAATGTCCCCCAGGTTAGAATAATATCCCCAATACTTCCTGAAAAGTTTTCCGGCAATTTTCTGTACCGCCACAATGGACAGAGGAATTAACGGAACACAGATCAGTAAGACAACGCTTGCTTTTACACTAATTCGACAGAGAACTATAAACAAAGTTATCGGTGCAAGCAAACTGTAAAAAAGCTGTGGAAGGTATTTTCCAAAATAAATTTCAAGTTGCTCCACACCTTCTCCACTCATCTGCACAATCTCTGATGTAGAGATTACTTCCTGATAAGAAGCCCCAAGCCGAAGAAGTTTCTCATAAATTTTTTCACGGAGAATTCGTTTTACGTCCACGCTTGCCTGATACGAGGCTTTGGAAGCCATTTTGTCACAAAGGAATCTGGCTGCAAGAGCTAACAGCAGGAACAAAACACTTTTTCCAAGCACCATATTATTAAGGCCGCCTGCAAATGTGCTGCCAATTAATCTGGTTATCGTAAAAATTACGCTAATCTGCAGCAAAAGCGCGAACCATTGCCACAAAACATTATAAAAAATATATTTCTTTGTATGAGACAACAGCCTCACTAATCTGGTTTTTATCATATTGCCTCCTTTTAGCTATTCCCCGTTCATTTATCTTTTTTACTCAGTTAGTGTTTCTACCCGAAGGAAGAAATAAAGTATATGTGCGAGCCAGACAACGGCTAAGATAATTCTGCCAATTAGTACATTTTTCATTAAAATAAATCCAATTGCCATCAAAATTGTAACGGTTCCTATAATAGAGAATTTTGTCTTTAATGTCATTGCTTTTTTCTCTACATAACTTTCTAAATGCTTTTTGTAAAGCCCAGTTTCGATGAACCATTGATGTAATCGTTTCGAGCTTTTTGCAAAACAAAATACCGTTGCCATATAAAATGGAACAGTAGGCAAAATTGGTAATACAACTCCAATCGTCCCAAGAACAAGGCAAATACAACCCAAACATAACCACAAAATCCTGCTTAATTTATTCATTCGTTCTCCTTTTATATTCATTTTTTTCAGATTAAAAAATTTTTATTTCTATATCATAGTAGTCAAAAACACTGTAAATATTTTTGAGAAATAATGATTAAAAATATCCTTACTGCATTTCTATACGGTTAATACAAATTTCTCTCCCCCTATCGTCACTACTTCGAGTTTTACTCCATAGAGCTGATAGATACTTTGTGATGTTATTACTTTTGCTGGTGGTCCTTCTATTCCTACCTTGCCGTCTTTTAGACCGATGATTCGATCGGAGTAATGGATTGCCTGATTAATATCATGGAGTACCATAATTATCGTAATTCCATACTGGCGGTTTAACTTTTGGACAAGCTGTAAAATATCAAGCTGGTAGCGGATATCCAAGTAGGTTGTCGGTTCATCCAGAAAAAGGATTTTTGTATTCTGGGCAAGTGCCATTGCAATCCAGACACGCTGTCTTTGTCCACCGGAAAGCCGACTTACTTCTCTGTCCCGAAATTCTGTCATGTTGGTTACTTTCAATGCCCATTCGATGTATTTTTCATCTTCCTCGCTTGTGCCACCCATTATTTTCATGTAAGGGGTCCGGCCAAAAGCGACAAGACGTTCTACAGTAATATCGTCTGCGGCGCTGTTATACTGATGAACGATGGCTACCTGTCTGGCAAAGTTTTGTAAATGCATTTCCTGAATATTCTGTCCATGTAAGAAAATACTGCCTGCCTGCGGTGTTAAGTTTTTGGTCATAAGAGAAAACAGGGTAGATTTGCCACAGCCGTTTGCTCCCATGATCGTTGTGATTTTTCCTTTTGGGATATGCAAGCTGATATTCTTTAGAATCTGATTTTTCCCGTAGGCAAAAGATAAGTTTTTTACAACAATTGCTGTATTAGTTTCCATATTTTTTTGACCTCCTTAACAGAAGGATGAAGAATGGGCCACCGATCACACTCATAATAACAGCGGCACTGACTTCGTTTGGGGCGGCAATGGTTCGTCCAATCGTGTCTGCGGTCAGGAAAGTAAATGCTCCGGCTATCGCAGAGAATGGAATCAGTTTTTTATGATCACTTCCAACGAAGATTCTTCCAATATGTGGGACGATTAATCCTAAAAAGCTGATTGCTCCGGCTATCGCTGTTGCGATACTTGCTAAAAGTACTGCGATTAAGGATATAACGATTCGTGTCCGGTTTACATTTACACCAAGTCCCCTTGCCGTCTTATCTTCTAAGGAAAGTAAGTTACATTCTCCTGCAAAGAATATCGCAAGGATAAGTCCTGCAATTACGTAAGGAAGAAGTGTATGCACATCATCCCATGTTTTTTGGGTAATATTGGCCTCCACAATAGATGCAACTCCTGTCCGGTCTCCACCACTCATGGAATTGAATGCACTTGAAAGTCCGGTAAATAACGAATTCACTGCCACACCCGTTAAGATAATTCGAAGTGGACTTAAACCGCCTTTCCACGACAGCAAATACACCATAAAAAAAGCGATAACGCCACCAAGGAAAGCGAAAATCGGCGTGAGGAAAAACAAGGTTGGGGCAGCAGCCGTGATTAATACTGCCGCAAAAGCTGCACCACTTGAAATACCGATAATTCCGGGATCAGCAAGTGGATTTTTTAAAACTGCCTGAAAAAGTACTCCGGACACGGCAATGGCCGCTCCTGCAAGTATGGAAATAAAAATACGTGGAAAACGCAGGTCATAGATCGTAGCTACATCTGCATCATAACTTACAAATAAACCCTTAAATAATTTCCCGATACTTACAGAAAGACTTCCGGTGTTTACAGCAATTACAAACATAATGGCTAAAAGAAAACCAATCACGAGAAAAGAAAGTATTGTTTTTTTTGATTTATTCATTGATAATTTTACAGAATTTTTTTGAAATGATAAATTTTTCATGATGCCCTCCTTTCTACTCTCCATATAATAAAGGCTGTAGTTCTGCTAATGCCTTTTTATAATAAAAATTGGCACTCATTCCGAAATATTCGTAAGTAAGGTCGTAAACTTTTTCGTCTTGTACTGCCTTAAAATGTTTCCATATATCATTTGTCTTAAAGTCTTCGTTAAACATTTCTACTACCTGATCGGGCAAAGCATGTGCGGCGCGAAGAATTATATCTGGATTTTTCTTTTCCATATCTTCGGTATTCACTGTGAGAAATTCCTGATCAGAACCTGCATACACATTCTCTCCTCCGGCTAATTCCACAAGGCTTCCCACATAAGAATTCTCTGTCGCAATGACATAACTTCCGGGCATACCCATAAGAATCAATACTTTAGGAGCTTGCTTGCCTTCATTTTCTTTTTTATATTTCTTATAAAATGTCTTAAAATTTTCTGTAAGTGTTGTTGCCTGTTCCTGCTTACCAAAAATATCTCCAAGTTCCTGAATGGAACGATACATTCCCTGTACACTTTTTAAATTAAGAAATGCCCAGTCTGTCTGGATATTTTCATATTTAGGCTGTAAATCACTCTGCAAAGAAGATGGACTCAGAATCCAGTCTGGATTCAGTGAAGATACGATTTCCATATCCGGGCTCATTGCCGTTCCAATCTTTTTTGCCTTTTTGTATCGTTTTGCTATCTTTGATACAGAACTTGAACACACACCCACAAGGTCAAGATCTAGCTTGTCACAAATCTCTGCTACTGCGGGCGAGGTAGCAATAATCCGAGGATTGGTATTTTCACTGACTTTCCGCTTTGCATTTTCTACGGCAGCTTTTTCCTGTGGGTCTGTAATATCCAGCATTGTTTCTATGTTTTGTTTTTTTCCAGAATTCGCTCCGGCTTGTGTGCTGCTTTCTGGATGCTGGTCTACCATACAACCACTAAGAAAAGAGAGTGTAAGAAGAAGTGTTAACAGCAAGGAAAAAAGTTTACGAAAGCTTTTAATTTTCATCTTTCTCCTCTCCTTCCAATTCTGTATGCGTCTCTGGCCAAAATTCCTCGTAAACAACTCCTTCTGAATCCCACACATCATTATCTGTATCTGGTTCGCCAAAACCATCTGCCATATAGACATTTTCTTCTTTATAATTCTGTTCTTCCGAAGAAAGATACAACTTTCCTGCACCCCAGCGTTTCCAGTTTTTTCGGAAAATATAAACAATATATGCTCCGGTAAAAAGGAGAATCAATCCAGAAATTGTTACACCTGCACAGACGGCAAGAATAATTTCGATAATTCCGGTGGTGGAACTACTATCCTTTTCTGAAGTATCGGTATCAGAAGCAGTAGAGAGAGATAATCCCTGTGTATCCTTCAAAGAATCTTCTGTGGAACTCGAACTTCCTGTTCCGTTATTTTGCAAGGAAGAATCTGAATTTAAACCAGAGGAATTGGAGGAATCAGAAGAGCCTGTTCCACTTAAACCTGCTCCATTTGAGGTCCCAGCATTTGAGGTCCCAGCATTAGATGTTACAGTTTCTGACTGATTTTGTGCTGCCGCATTGTTATCCTGATTACCCGTTGTTCCAGAAGATGTAGAGCTACTACTCGCCGCGGCATCATTTCCCTGTGTATCTGTTCCCGAAGATGACGTACTGTTTTGTGTCACTATCCCCGCTTTCATATTTGTACTGTTTCCTGCGGTATAATCACTCGGATAGAAATAGAAAATAACATTTCTTCCCATTGGTTCTACATACATGGAACAACGGACAATACAGCTTTCTGATGGAACCCGAATACGCATATCAGCTGTTTTTCCACTGCTGTCACTGCCATTTCCTGTCACGGTAGCAGAAACCGTGTTCCAGCCAGAATCATTAACATTTTGTACTCCAAAACTTTGTTTGGAACTGTAATCCATCAAACCTAACTGAAAGGTCAGATAATATTCTCCACTATCTGTCACTTCCAAAATACCTTTTGAGCCAATCGCTCCTTCTACCATTCCCTGTCCGGTTGTGGAAGAAGAACTTCCTCCAGCATCTTCGACCTGTCCGGTTACTGGATGAGAATAGGATGGATTCATCTTACAGGTATAAATACTTCCTGATGCTGCCTGTACACTTTTACCAGAAAAAAGAAACAGAGAAAGTAATAAAATTATACTTAAATATGTAGTTATTCTGTCATTTTGTTTTTTTCTCATCAAAATAACCTCCGGCTCCATATTTTATAGGCTCCGCCAGCTAGTACGGCAAGGATACTCATAAAGGAAGGAAGAATAGAAGCACTGCTTTTCTTTTTCTGAGAAGACGCAGCACTTTCTGTCGTACTGTCTCCTTCCTCCGAACCGGCTAAAGAATCTGTTGTATTCTCTGTGGTATCCATACCTGTCTGTAAATCTCCCTGTGCATTGCCTGCTGCTGTCGCTGCCTTTTCTTTTGCCGTAAGCTTTCCTAATGGCATTGATGTATTTTTCTGATTGGACGTTGCATTACTGTTGTTATTTGCCGCATTTGGTAAGCTGGTAGCTGATTTTAATGCGGATGCACCGATTGCCTTTCCAGTAGAAGTACCATTAGAAGAACTTCCTGTCCCAGAAGAAGTTTTCGAAGAGCTGTTTGAACTGCCGGAACTGCTTTTACCCGTACCAGAGCTGCTGCTTCCTGTATCTTTGAAGGAATTCCTGGTAGCAGATGCCAAAGTGGAAAAATCCAGTTTCAGCCATACATTCTGTGTTCCAGAACCTTTGGAAATCGAATCCATAATTGGTACAAATACCTGTAATGGAACCCATCCACCTTCCTTTACTTCCGCAATCATTGGAAACGTAACTTTATCAGGATAATTACTTCCAAAACTGTCTTTTATCTTTTTCCCTTTACTGTCTTTTTGGTAGGTATCAATCGTCACATTTTTCAATGTTCCTGTTGGTACACCGTAATTGTCCGTTCGATAACCAGTCTTATAATAACGAAGCTTTCCAAGATATCCTGCCTGTCCGTTGATGTTCATCTTTTTAAAATCAAGGGTCAGATTGTATTTGCCCTTTTTTACAGTCAGCTTTACTTTATGATTGATTGCATCATCTGCCATGGATGTTGTATTCTGATCCGTTTTATATACTGCACCATCTACAACATAAGTTCCATCTGATAAACTGTTAATATTTAAACTTTCTGTAGTGGAAGATGAAGTTCCAGAGACAGCTTTTTGCTCCAAATTTACAACCGCTTTGGACAATTTCTTTGCCTGTGCATTGACCTGTGCCTGTGTTGCCTTTTCGTTATAAAAAACATCTTCTGCACTACTGATCGCCGTTTTTAATGCTTTGATACTTGAAGAAGTATATATGTTCTCTCTTGCTGCCATGCTGGTTGCAGAAAGAATCAGAGTGTGTAATACAGTTTTATCCACTGTTTTTACCGTTTCCTCTTTTTTAGAAGTTGTTGTCGTATCTCCTTTGTCCTCTGTTGTTGTTTCCTCCGGTAAATCTCCCACTCTCTTTAACGTAGACCAGTCTAACTGCAGACGGGCATACTGTTCGCCAGTTCCTGCTGCGATGGTTTCCATTACCGGAACAAAAATCTGTGTCCAGACTTCTTTTTCATAAAAAGTGACCGGCATTTTAAGATAATGTGGACAATCATAGCCATTGTCTTTTTCCTCGTAGTAAGATTCTACCTCTGTTGCTACAGGCTCTTCTTCTGTCGGAAGCGTATAGCCGTTAGAACCTCCATGCCAGTCTGGAAAATAATTCATATATGCCAGATAGCCTTTAAAATTAATGGAACCTAATTTTGAACTTAATGCAACTAACTCTAATCGAAGTGTTGCCTCCCCGTTCTTTATTCGAAGTTCCATCGGCTTTTTAATCGCGCCATTTCCCATGGAATCCTGACTGGACGAAGCGTGTTTTAACACTCCGTTAATCTGATAGACTCCATCTTTTGGCACGGATTCTTCCGCCTGTACGATTCCTGTTCTGTTTTTGTCCGAAAAAATTGCAGAAATAAGAAATACGCTAAATAGTACAGCTAATAAGATTTTGCTGTCTTTTTTCTTTTTGTTCATCATGTTTCCTCCCTTATTTTAATACGTACTTTTAAAATCTTTCCGATATTTGCTTTTGCGGTCGATTTTGTAAGAGTATTTTTTACACACTCTATGCATAACAGTACATTGATTGAGGTTTTCCCTCCCATAAATAATATGTCCGCCTTATAGCAGGAATCTTTTTCCCGTGTCTATATTCCAGGAAATGACTGCTTCTCTTTTATTTCTCTATCTATTGTATACTTTTCTTTTATAGTCACTATATTCGTATTTTTTCTATAGAAAAAGAAAAATAGAACTATAAAAACCTCGATAGAAATTCCTGATAAAAGGCCGAAATACTATGCCTTACTATATATCGGGATTATGACAGCAGAAAGGGAGATTACTGCTGCCATTTTCCCAACATCAAACGAATAATTCGATATTGTCTGTTATATTATTCTGTTTTTATTTTACTTTTACAGTTTTCTTTTGTCCTTTTCCTTTAAAAAGCTTTGTATAAGCCTTTTTATTTTTCTTAGGAACTTTGATTACTGCCTTTTTATGAATTCCCTGTAATGCCTTTGTTCCTACTTTCTTCAGTTTCTTGGACTGTACATTGATTTTTTTCAATTTACTACATCCTGCAAATGCTTTTTTTCCTATAGATGTTACATTTGCACCAACTGTTACAGAAGTTACTTTCTTCTTTGCACCGGTAAATGCATTATTTCCGATTGCAGTTACAGATGCTTTTACCCCTGCTGCTGTAATTGTTGCAGGAACACTAACAGCCTTTTTATTTGCTGCTTTTACAAAACTTACTGTATTGGCAGAAGTTGCCTGATATATATTTCCTCCTACTGCATATTTACTTCCCTTTTTGAGCTGCTTTACAACAGGCTTTGTTGTCTGTTGCCTTTTCTCAGTATCAGCAGGCTTTTTGTTCCCATTATCAGTGTTCTTATCTTTATTGTCATCCTTTTTATTATTGTCTGATGCATCTGGATTTGTCTCCACAACATCCTCCGCAGAAAATGCCGGATCATTCGTAGAAGTTTTCTTAGTGGAATCCCAGTCAATGCTAAGAGAAACATTTTGTGTTCCATTACCAGGCATAATTGAATCCATGACGGGTATGAATACCTGCAGAGGAACATTTCCACTGATTAGTGCTTCTGAAATCACTGGAATTGTTACGATGTCCGGATAATCTGTTCCAAATTCATCCTTTACTTTTGTTCCATCTGTATATTTTTGTACAGATTCTACTGTAGCATCTGCTGTCTCTCCAACAGGAACTCCATACGCATTTTCTGTATAGCCTGTCCTGTAATATTTTATATTCTGAAGGTAGCCTTTAAAACTTTGACCTGCCAGAGATATGTTCATGCCCTTTAAATTCATCGTAATTGTATAATTTCCATTTTCAACAGTAAGCTTTAACTTGTGAGTAATCGCATTATTTGCCATAGAAACATCGCTTCCACTTGCCTTCTTCATTACTCCGTCAATAGAATATGTACCATCTTCTAATACTGGTTTTAAAGTATTCCAGTCCAATGTAATTGTAGAATCTGTGTCAAATTCTCCGTTTTTAATAGTAATGCCTGCCACAGTATCATTAAGATTTTTCATAGAATCTACATAAAGATGTACATTTGTGAAATATTGTTCCTGTGGTTTCTTTCCTAACGGTAACTGGACATCTGTAACTACTGTTTTATCATCTATAGCTGTTGTTTTATAGACTGCGTCTTTTTTCAGTGCACCATCTTTTACTGTAGTATAATATCCGTTAAATCCTAATACATACAACGGTTCTTCTACTGTTCCGGAAATATGTGTATAATACAGTGTCATTACTCCTGCAGCATCAACGCCGAGATACGCATCTCTCCACTTATCAGTTCCAGCTGCGCCTATAATGCTGTGGTCAACAACATCTGTGATATTTTTTATCTTAATTTTATACATACCTGCTGCCGGAGCATTTTGAGGTGCTGTTGCAATGGTATCTTCTTTGATTTTGATGTCCAGAGCATTCATCACCGCATTCTTAATCGCAGTAGAAGAAGCAGTCGCTCCACTTACTACATCCACATTATTTATTAAATCGTCATCATTCGCATAGAGCCCTGTCAGTTTAGATTCCATTCCTTTAATTGCTTTTTTTAGATATTTCTGATTTTCTGTTCCAAACTGACCTTCCTGAAAATCTGTTCCTGTTAAACTTACAGAAGAAATCACACCCTCTGTTACAGTAACGTCGGCATTCACTGTGTATTTTCCAAACTGTTTTACCTGTGCAGAACCTTTTTTTATATAATTGTAAGTGCTGTCATTTACCGGTTTTGCATTGGCATAATCAATAAAAAGATACGCATCTACACCTGCATTCATTGCATCTACGTGCATATTCAGATACACACCGTCTGCTTTTTTAAAAACTTCTGGAATAGTAAATGAGATCTTTTTTGGTGCGTAAGAAGACTGTCCATTTATTGTTTTAGGAACATCAGGATAAGTTTCTAATACGGTTGCCGCTGTTTTTAATTCAGAAGAACCGCGTTTTTCATTCTGATAGATCATAAAATTATAAGCATAATCTGAAAAACTCGACATGCTTACTTTCCGGCATTCCATTGTAAGTGATGCTTCTCCTGATTCAGAAATTGTAAGCTTACCGTATTTTCCTGGACAACCTGCTGCAACAGAATCTTTTTCGGGATTCGATGCATTCTTTAGGCGAAGAGGAACCGTATAGGTTCCCTCGCTTAATATAACATTCTTACTTCCAAAGGAAAATCTTTCGGCAGTGGCAGCTTTTGCCGGTATAACAGTCCACAGCATGGCAAGGGCTGCAATTAAAATAATAGCCAAAAACTGTATTCTTTTCGTGCAATTGTTCATTATTGCTTTCCTTTCTATATCTTATCTGTACATTATCTTCTGATAACCACTTTTACTTTGGAGGAAGCTGTACCTTTTACTACCTTTTTCGCTACAGTTTTATAAGCACTTACTTTGTAGTAATATGTCTTGTTCTTCTTTACTTTCTTATCGATAAATTTCACAGTTTTTACATTTTTGATTGTCTTTACAAGTTTGTATTTACCGTTTTTCTTTGTTGCACGGTATACTTTATAGCCACTTGCGCCCTTTACTTTTTTCCAGGATAATCTTACTTTCTTACGGGAAAGATTCTTTGCTTTTAATTTCTTAACTTTGGCAACCTTTACTTTAGTAGTATTCTGTTTTTCCTGTGTTGTTGTCTGTGGTTTCTTCTGGGTTGTAGAGTTATTGTTATTATCCTGCTTATTGGAATCTTTTACGGTAACATCG
>CAVCBH010000207.1:0-19420 GCA_963600375.1 bacterium
CATTGAATATAATTTAGGAGGAATTCCAACATGGGTTTAAATAAAAAATCTGTAGACGATATTAATGTAAAAGGACTTAAAGTCCTTTGCAGATGCGACTTCAACGTTCCATTAAAAGATGGAAAAATCACAGACGAGAACCGCCTTGTAGCTGCACTTCCAACAATCAAGAAGTTAATCGCAGACGGCGGCAAAGTAATCCTTTGCTCTCACTTAGGTAAAGTAAAGACAGAAGAAGATTACACAACAAAGACTTTAGCTCCAGTGGCAGCTCGTTTATCTGAGCTTCTTGGACAGGAAGTAAAATTCGCAGCAGACCGTGAAGTTGTTGGAACGAACGCAAAAGCAGCAGTAGAAGCTATGAAAGACGGAGATGTTATCTTACTTGAGAACACTCGTTTCCGTAAAGAAGAAACAAAGTGCGGAGAAGAATTCTCCAAAGATCTTGCTTCTATCTGTGATGTATTCGTAAACGATGCATTCGGTACAGCTCACAGAGCTCACTGTTCTAATGTAGGAGTTGCTTCTTTAGTAGATACAGCAGTTGTTGGTTACTTAATGCAGAAAGAAATTGATTTCCTAGGAAATGCTGTAGAGAATCCAGTACGTCCTTTCGTTGCTATCCTTGGTGGTGCAAAAGTTGCAGATAAGTTAAACGTTATCTCTAATTTACTTGAGAAATGTGACACACTCATCATTGGTGGTGGTATGGCTTACACATTCTTAAAAGCTAAAGGATACGAAATCGGTAATTCTTTAGTTGACGATACAAAGATTGACTACTGTAAAGAAATGATGGAAAAAGCAGAAAAACTTGGGAAGAAATTACTTCTTCCGGTTGACTCCGTAATGGTAGATGCTTTCCCTAACCCAATTGATGCAGAGATTCCAACATATGTATACGATGCAGATGCTATGGCAGCAGATAAAGAAGCTTGCGATATCGGACCTAAGACAATCGAATTATATGCAGAAGCAGTAAAGACAGCTAAGACAGTTGTTTGGAACGGACCTATGGGTGTATTCGAAAACCCAATCCTTGCAGCAGGTACAAAAGCAGTTGCGGCAGCACTTGCTGAGACAGATGCTACGACAATCATCGGTGGTGGTGATTCCGCAGCGGCAGTTAACCAGCTTGGATATGGCGATAAGATGAGCCACATCTCTACAGGTGGTGGAGCTTCTCTTGAGTTCTTAGAAGGTAAAGAATTACCAGGTGTTGCAGCAGCAAACGATAAATAAGATGTAACTATTCAATATCTATAGATTTTCAAAATGTGTGAATTATGCTTGCATAAATAAACATGTTTTGAAAATCTATATGATGAAGTGAGTCAGGCTAAAAGTAAGTGCCGTAATCGTATTAACTTTTGGTATTGATATTGAATTGAATAGTAACAGCAAAATAATAATAGATATATAATAAAGGGGAATTTATTATGCGTAAGAAAATTGTAGCAGGTAACTGGAAAATGAACAAAACTCCTAGTGAGGCAGTTGAATTAGTAAATATGTTAAAACCAATTTGCGACAGTGAAGAAGTTGATGTAGTATTTTGTGTACCAGCAATCGACATCATTCCTGTAGCAGAAGCTTTAAAAGGTTCTGACATTGCTGTTGGTGCTGAGAACATGTACTACGAAGAAAGTGGTGCTTACACAGGCGAAATCGCTCCTGCTATGTTGGTAGATGCCGGAGTTAAATATGTAATTCTTGGACATTCTGAAAGAAGAGAATACTTCAAAGAGACAAATGAAGATATCAACAAGAAGATGTTAAAAGCATTTGAGCATGGTCTTACACCAATCATGTGCTGTGGAGAAACTTTAGAGCAGAGAGAACAGGGCGTTACAATGGACTTTGTTCGTCAGCAGGTTAAAGTTGGTTTCTTAAATGTAACAGCAGAGCAGGCTAAGACAGCAGTTATCGCTTACGAGCCAATCTGGGCAATCGGAACAGGAAAGACTGCTACAACAGAGCAGGCTGAAGAAGTTTGTGCAGGAATCCGTAAATGTGTAGCAGAGATTTATGACGAAGCTACAGCAGAAGCAATTCGCATTCAGTACGGCGGAAGCGTAAACGGTGGCAACGCAGCAGAATTATTTGCTCAGGCAGATATCGATGGTGGACTTGTTGGTGGAGCTTCCTTAAAAGAAGACTTCAGCCACATTGTAAACTATAATAAATAATAGATTCCATATTTGAATCACGAAAATAGTAACCCGCGGACATTTCTCCGCGGGTCAACTATACCAATCCTGTAAAATATGGCAGGAAGTATGATTAGAATCAACATTTCTTAAGGGATTTTTTAGAAAGTATACTGTAGGATATGTTGGTTTTCATATACCACTGCTTTTGAATAATTATTTTATGGAGTTAGTATACACTTTGAATGGGAGATTATAAAATGAGTAAAAAACCTACAGTATTATTAATTATGGATGGTTTTGGTTTAAATGACAGACATGAGGCCAATGCTGTATATCAGGCAGACACTCCAAATATCGATAAGTTAATGGCAGAATGTCCATTTGTAAAAGGAAATGCCAGCGGTCTTGCCGTAGGACTTCCAGACGGACAGATGGGTAACTCTGAAGTTGGACACCTTAACATGGGTGCAGGACGTATCGTATATCAGGAACTTACAAGGATCACAAAAGCAATTCAGGATGGAGACTTCTTTGAGAATAAAGCATTTTTAGAAGCAGTAGAGAACTGTAAAAAGAATAATTCTACACTCCATTTATATGGTTTGTTATCCGACGGTGGTGTACACAGCCACAACACACATCTTTACGCTTTATTAGAGCTCGCAAAGAGACAGGGACTTACAGACGTATGCGTACACTGTTTCTTAGATGGCCGTGACACAGCGCCAACATCCGGTAAAGAATTTATTGAAGAGTTAGAAGCAAAGATTAAAGAAATCGGTGTAGGTCAGATTGCATCTATCGAAGGTCGTTACTATGCAATGGACAGAGATAACCGTTGGGACCGTGTAGAAAAAGCTTATGCTGCTTTAGTTTATGGCGAAGGCAATGAAGCAACAGATGCCGTAGAGGCAATTCAGGCTTCCTACGATAACGACAAGACAGATGAGTTCGTTATCCCTACAGTAATCAAGAAAGACGGACAGCCAGTAGGTACAGTAAAAGCAAACGACTCCGTAATCTTCTTCAACTTCCGTCCAGACCGTGCAAGAGAAATTACCCGCGCAATGTGCGACCCTGAATTCACAGGATTTGAGAGAAGAAATGGCGTATTTCCATTAACTTATGTTTGCTTTACAGAATACGATGAGACAATCCCAGGAAAGATCATCGCATTCCACAAAGAAGAGATTACAAACACATTTGGCGAATTTCTCGCAGCAAACGGCTTAAAACAGCTTCGTCTTGCAGAGACAGAGAAATACGCTCATGTAACATTCTTCTTCAACGGTGGTGTAGAAGTTCCTAATAAAGATGAGGACAGAATCCTTGTTAAGTCCCCTGCAGTAGCAACTTATGACTTACAGCCAGAGATGAGCGCACCAGAAGTTGGAGAAAAACTTGTAGAAGCAATCAAATCTGACAAATACGATGTCATCATCATCAACTTCGCAAACCCTGACATGGTAGGTCATACTGGAGTACAGGAAGCAGCAATTAAAGCAGTAGAAACTGTAGATACCTGCGTTGGAAATGCAGTAGCAGCATTAAAAGAAGTGGATGGACAGATGTTTATCTGCGCAGACCATGGAAACTGTGAGCAGTTGATCGACTATGAGACAGGGGAACCATACACAGCTCATACAACAAACCCGGTTCCATTTATCCTTGTAAACTATGACCCGGCTTACACATTAAGAGAAGATGGATGCTTAGCAGATATCGCTCCAACCTTAATCGAGATGATGGGAATGGAACAGCCAGCAGAAATGACAGGAAAATCACTTCTTATTAAAAAATAAGCAAGTTGAATTTGTGAAGGCCAAATATCGTTATCCTGAAAAGGGTAAAAATGATTAGCGTCCAACAAAACAATAAAAAAGACCTTGTAGATCTGTAAAATCAAATCCACAAGGTCTTTTTTATTGTTTTTTCTATTTATAGTAATTTCAGAAAGTAATGCAGGCAATCTCGATAATCAGACCGTGAAGTCTTATGCCGGTGCGCTTGCAGGAATGATTTTTCAAACACGCTCTAAAATTGCTATAGATCGTGCAGGCTTATTTGATTTCACTGTGTTATAATAAACTTATCAATCCGAATACAGGAATAAAAAAGAAAGAAAACACGTATTATGAAAAAGAATACAAAAACAGGAAGTCATTGTTTGAATGGATTAGCTGTTTTTTTTAGCCTTATTTTTGTCTTAAGTATATTTGCGACATCAGATAATACCATATCTGCACAGGCTGCAACATTGAAAGCTGTACAGGAAAAGACAACAGACAAATGGAAACAGCTTCTGAAAAAATATGAGAAAAGCAAAAAAGTAAATCAACTTGTCTTTGTAAAATACAAAAGAGGCAGCAAGGCAGACGTTATTCTATATAAAAAGGTAGACGGAAAGTTTAGAAAAGTATTTATCTGCGCTGGTTATGTCGGAAAGTATGGTATTAACAAGAAGCGTGAGGGAGATAAGAGAACACCGACTGGTACATATGGATTTACGAAAGCATTTGGAATTAAAAGTAATCCAGGGAGTAAGATAAAGTACACGAAGTTAAATTCTTATCTTTACTGGAGTGCTGACCGGAAATATTACAATCAGATGATAGATATCCGCAAAGTAAAGGCGAGTCGTGCAGGAGAGCATCTTATCCGTTACAGACCGCATTATAATTATGCGTTGGCGATTGATTATAATAATAAATGTATCTATAAAAAGGGCGCAGCGATTTTCCTGCATTGTACAGGGCGCAATCCGTATACAGCGGGCTGTGTTGCTGTGAGTGAAAAATGTATGAAGAAGATTATACAGACAGTGGATAAGAACGCGAAAATCTGTATTTATCCCAAGTAGGTATAGAAAGTTCAAAGAGGGATGAAAAGTGAATCTGGACAGATATAGAAGGTGCATATAAGAGATGATATATATGCCCAGATAGATGCGATTTTATCTGGATAGGCATATAAAATAAGTTTGGAAAATAAAATATGTATTGCAAAAAAAGCTTAAGTGGCTTAATATACGATATGTTGGCAGTGATACAACAGGCATTCGTTATTATACGATATGTTTATTTAAGTAAGTGTACTGTTTATACAGCAAAATACTTATATATAGTTTAAGCGTTTGTCGGAAAATATTGGATTCGTGACAGCTGTAAATAAAAAATTACTGCCTCGGATATAAATTAGAGCGTGAAGATTGCAGGAATGATTTTTCAAACACGCTCTGGAGGAACGTTACAGAAAGAAGGATTTAACAATGAAAATAGGAAGAAATGATAAATGCTGGTGTGGCAGTGGAAAGAAATATAAAACATGTCATATGTCTTTTGATAACCGAATCAAAGATTACTGGAACAGAGGATATGAAGTACCAGACCATTCCATGATTAAGACACCGGAGCAAATAGAAGGAATACGTGAGGCAGGTAAGAAGAACACAATGGTTCTTGATTTTATCACTCCATATGTAAAAGAGGGAGTAAGTACAGGAGAGCTGAATCGTCTTATTGAGGAATACACAAGAGAAATCGGTGGAATCCCAGCTTGTCTTGGCTACCAGGGATATCCAAAGAGTGTTTGTATTTCTGTTGATGATGTTGTATGTCATGGTATTCCAAGTGATGATCAGATTTTAAAGAGCGGTCAGATTCTTAATGTAGACTGTACTACGATTTATAATGGCTATTTTGGTGATGCATCAAGAATGTTCTGTATCGGTGACGTTTCAGAAGAAAAACAGAAACTTGTCCGTGTCACAAAAGAATGTGTTGACCTCGCCCTTGCAGCAACGAAGCCATGGGGAACGATGGGAGATATGGGTTATGTTTGTAATAAACATGCCGTAGAAAATGGATACAGTATTGTAAGAGAAATCGGTGGACATGGTTGTGGAGTGCAGTTCCATGAGGAGCCATGGGTTAATCATATCGGTCAGCCGGATGAAGGAATCCTTTTTGTGCCAGGTATGACATTTACGATTGAGCCAATGGTCAATATGGGTAAACCGGATGTATGGGAAGATGAGGGAGACGGCTGGACAATTCGTACAGAGGACGGCAAGCCTTCTGCCCAGTGGGAGTACACGATTTTAGTGACTGAGGATGGAACGGAGATTTTATCTCACTAAGAGGTGAACAGACAGAAAATTGTGATGCACATCTTGCTGAAAGCATTTTTCAAACACACTCTAAACTGTTTGAATGGAAAAATGGATTTTCCGTCAAAACAAAATTGTCTGAAAACTTGTTTATAAAGAAAGAGTATAAAGTATATTTCAAAAAACAGAGATGTCTTGCCGCAGATTTGTTATATAAATAACATTCAATATGCTTATATGTGCAGGCTGAAAGTGGTCTGCACATTTTTTATGAAATTTGAGTGGGTAGCTGGAATAATAAAGAAATAAATTAAAGGATGTTATACAGTCTTGTATGTCAAAAAGCATAAAATGAAGCCAAATTCAGAAAATGTTGCAAAAAGTTTTTTTATTCGTACAAAAAATCTTGCTTTTATGATTTTAGTGTAGTAATATAGAGTAACATAAAAATATCTAATGTGTTGACACATTGCTATGGCTGATATGGAAGTGACATATTTAAGAATGCGTTAACCTGCCAAAAAGATATTTTTTCGTTATAAACTATCAAGGAGGAAAGAATAATGAAAAAGTTTATAAGCGTGATGTTAGTCGCTGCAATGGCAGTAACTGCATTGACAGGATGTGGTAGCAATTCAAGTTCTTCATCTAAGAAAGATGCGGACAAATATTATATTGGTGGTATTGGACCTACTACTGGAGCAACAGCGATTTACGGAACAGCCGTAAAGAACGGAGCACAGATTGCAGTAGATGAGATTAATGAAGCCGGTGGTATTAACGGTAAGCAGATTGAATATCGTTTTGAAGATGACCAGGGAGATGCAGAGAAGTCTGTTAATGCTTATAATACATTAAAAGATTGGGGTATGCAGATTCTTATGGGTACTGTAACAACAGCTCCATGTATCGCTGTAACAGGTAAGACTGCATCAGATAATATGTTCCAGATCACTCCATCCGCATCTTCAACAGATGTACTTTCCAGTGGTAATGGTAATGTATTCCAGGTATGTTTCACAGACCCTAACCAGGGTATTGCATCTGCTCAGTATATTGCACAGAATAAGCTGGCTAAGAAGATTGGCATTATCTATGATAGTTCTGATGTATATTCTTCAGGTATTGAAGAGAAATTTGAAGCAGAAGCTAAGACACAGGGTCTTAATATCGTTTCGAAAGCAGCATTTACAGCAGATTCCAAGACAGACTTTGGAACACAGCTTCAGAAAGCAAAAGATGCAGGAGCAGACTTATTATTCTTACCTATTTATTATCAGGAAGCTTCTATTATCTTAAAGCAGGCAGATACTATGGGATATAAACCTAAATTCTTCGGTGTAGATGGAATGGATGGTATCCTTACAGTAGAAAACTTTGATACGAAGCTGGCAGAAGATGTTATGCTCTTAACACCATTCGCAGCAGATGCTAAGGATGAAGCAGTTCAGAAATTTGTAAAGACTTACAAAGAAAATTATAAAGATACTCCTAACCAGTTTGCAGCGGATGCTTATGATGCAGTTTATGCAATTAAAGCTGCGATTGAAGATTCTGGAGTAACTCCAGACCAGAGTGCTTCTGATATGTGCGAGGCATTAAAGAAATCAATGACAACAATTAAAGTTAACGGTCTCACTGGTGGAAGCGACGGTCTTACATGGAAAGAAAGCGGAGAAGTTAGTAAGTCTCCTAAGGCTGTTATTATTAAGAATGGTGCTTACAAAGCAATGTAATTAAATGATATACAGCCCAGGGAAGGGTTACCTGCGGGTAACCCTTTTTTTCATTCGCAGTATCTTATATGTTCGCTTATCCTTGTGCATATGTTCTGTATAAAATAAAAAGATAGATATTGTAAAGTGCAATTTTCTGCTGGCTGTCCTCTTTTTTATATCACAGAAAAATTACGAGCTGATTTCTCTGTGATATAAAAAAGAGCTGAACTTTCCCAAATTTTTAGAAACGCCGCAAAAGCGGCATGGAGGTAAAAATGAGTTTTGTATCCTATTTGATCAATGGTATCAGTCTGGGTAGTATTTACGCAATTATTGCCCTTGGCTATACTATGGTGTATGGTATCGCTAAGATGCTGAACTTCGCTCACGGCGATGTTATCATGATTGGCTGCTATATCGTTTTCGTTTTGATGGGCAGCTTCCATTTAAACTCTACCGTAAGTATCATTGCAGCGGTAATAGGCTGTACAGTACTTGGTGTAGTTATCGAAAAGATTGCGTATAAGCCACTGCGAAAGGCTTCCCCTCTTGCTGTATTGATTACAGCAATTGGTGTCAGCTACTTTTTGCAGAATTTCGCATTAATTATATTTGGTGCGGATACGAAGTCCTTTACATCTGTTGTAAGTATTCCTACAATTAAACTTGCAGGTGGAGACCTTACAATTTCCGGTGTAACAATCGCAACAGTTATCAGTTGTATTATTATCATGATCGCATTGATGCTCTTTATTAAAAAGTCCAAATCTGGTCAGGCTATGCTTGCCGTATCCGAAGATAAAGACGCAGCACAGCTCATGGGTGTTAATGTAAATAAGACAATTTCTCTTACATTTGCTATTGGTTCTGGATTGGCAGCTATCGCAGGTGTATTATTATGTTCCGCTTATCCAACACTGTCCCCTTACACTGGTGCGATGCCTGGTATTAAGGCATTTACTGCAGCAGTATTTGGTGGTATTGGTTCTATCCCTGGAGCATTGATCGGTGGTATTTTACTTGGAGTAATCGAGATTTTAGGAAGAGCATACATTTCTTCTCAGTTATCCGATGCGATCGTATTTGCCGTATTGATTATCGTGCTTTTGGTAAAACCTACGGGACTTCTTGGCAAGCAGGTTCAGGAGAAAGTGTAGGTGGCGTAAGAAATGAAGAAATCAAATATGAAAAGTATGAACAAACAGACAAAAAATATGCTGATTACCTACGCTATGGTAATCACAGTATTTATTATCGTAGAGATTATGATA
Source organism: bacterium (assembly GCA_963600375.1). Lineage (GTDB taxonomy): Bacteria > Bacillota > Clostridia > Lachnospirales > Lachnospiraceae > Anaerobutyricum. The sequence goes on from CAVCBH010000207.1 coordinate 9,251, forward strand.
TCTACAGGAATAATGTCCAGTCTGATGCAGGGACTTTTAGTTCCACTTTGTATTTATTCTATCGTGGCGATCGGACTGAACCTCTGCGTAGGATATCTTGGTGAGCTGAGTCTTGGTCATGCAGGATTTATGTGCGTTGGAGCATTTTCCAGTGCTGTATTTTCAAAATGTATGATGACTTCAGGAATGAATGAGACACTTCGTTTCATTTTAGCAATCCTTATTGGTACAGTTGTTGCAGCGATATTTGGATGGTTGATCGGTATTCCGGTTCTTCGTCTTCGTGGTGACTACCTCGCTATTGTAACACTGGCATTCGGTGAGATTATCAAGAACGTAATCAATGTTATGTATCTTGGAAGAGACAGCAAGGGATTCCATTTTTCCATTAAGGACAGTGCTTCTTTGAATATGCAGGCAGATGGAAAGATGATTATTGATGGTGCAAAGGGTATCGTTGGTACACCAAACCAGTCAACATTTGTTGTTGGTGTCATTATTATCTTGATCAGCCTTTTTGTGTCCTTTAACCTTGTGAATTCAAGAACAGGACGTGCAATCATGGCTATCCGTGATAACCGTATCGCAGCAGAGTCTGTAGGTATTAATATTACAAAGTATAAACTGATGGCATTTACCATTTCCGCAGCTATCGCTGGTGCAGGTGGTGTTCTTTACGCACACAACCTGTCTACATTAACAGCACTTCCTGCAAACTTTGGTTACAACATGTCCATCATGATTCTCGTATTCGTTGTTTTGGGTGGAATGGGAAGTTTCCGCGGTTCTATTATCGCAGCAGTTGTTCTTACAATGCTTCCGGAAGTTCTTCGTGGACTTGCCGATTACCGTATGTTAATCTACGCTATCGTATTAATTATCATGATGCTCTTTAACTGGGCACCAAAAGCAATTGAGTGGAGAGAGAAACACTCACTCAAAAGGATGTTTGGTAAAAAAGCAAAAGCAGAGGAGGTACAGTAATTATGGCATTACTTGAAGTAAAGAATTTAGGTATCTCTTTTGGTGGTCTTCGTGCAGTAGACCAGTTTGAAATCAACATTAAAAAAGGTCAGCTTTACGGTCTGATCGGTCCAAACGGTGCAGGAAAGACAACCGTGTTTAATATGCTGACTGGTGTATATAAACCAACAGATGGTATCATCAAGTTAGATGGAGAAGACTTAGTTGGAAAGAAAACCATTGAGATCAACAAGGCAGGTGTTGCGAGAACATTCCAGAATATCCGTCTGTTCTCCCAGCAGTCTGTTCTTGATAATGTAAAGATTGGTCTTCACAATCAGTACAAATATTCCACTTTGACAGGTATTTTACGTTTGCCAAAGTACCGCAGGCTGGAAAAAGAAATGAACGAAAAAGCAATGGAACTTTTAAAGGTATTTGAGCTTGATGATAAGGCAGATTTCCTTGCATCAAATCTTCCATACGGAGATCAGCGTAAGTTAGAGATCGCCAGAGCACTTGCAACGAATCCGAAGCTTCTTCTTTTAGACGAGCCTGCGGCTGGTATGAACCCAAATGAGACAATCGAGCTTATGGATACCATCCGTTTTGTTCGTGATAATTTTGATATGACCGTATTATTAATTGAACATGATATGAAACTGGTTTCCGGAATCTGTGAAGAACTTACCGTATTAAACTTTGGTCAGGTACTTGCACAGGGTAAAACAAAAGATGTTTTAAATAATCCAGAAGTTATCAAGGCATATCTTGGAGAATAGGAGGAAAGAACTTTATGGCAATGCTTGAAGTAAAAGACCTTGAAGTATATTATGGGATGATTCAGGCCATCAAAGGGATTTCCTTTGAGGTAAATCAGGGAGAAGTTATCGCTCTTATCGGTGCCAACGGTGCCGGAAAGACGACAACTCTTCAGACGATCACTGGTATGCTTCAGGCAAAGAAAGGACATATTCTGTTTGAGGGACAGGATATTACAAAAGTGCCGGGACATAAGATCGTAACAATGGGAATGGCACACGTACCGGAAGGAAGACGTGTATTCGCAAACCTTTCTGTATATGAGAATCTTAAGCTGGGTGCGTACACGAGAAAAGATAAGAATGAAATTGCACAGTCTCTTGAGATGGTCTATGAGAGTTTTCCTCGTTTGAAAGAGAGAAGAAATCAGTCCGCTGGAACATTAAGTGGTGGAGAGCAGCAGATGCTGGCAATGGGGCGTGCTTTAATGTCCAGACCGAGAATTATTCTGATGGATGAGCCATCTATGGGTCTGTCCCCGATTTTCGTAGATGAGATTTTTAAGATTATTCAGAAGATTTCTTCCGAAGGAACCACAGTTCTTCTTGTAGAACAGAATGCGAAAAAGGCATTAGCAATCGCAGACAGAGCATATGTTTTAGAAACAGGAAAGATTGCACTTAGTGGAGATGCAAAAGAGCTTATGAATAATGAGTCTATTAAAAAGGCATATTTGGGAGAGTAGGTGTTACAATGAAACATACAGTAATTACGATTGCAAGAAGTTATGGAAGTGGTGGAAGAACCTTAGGCAGGCTTTTAGCAAAGGAACTCGGTATTCACTGTTATGACAGGGAGCTGCTCCGTATGGCTTCCGAGCAGAGCGGCATTAATGAAGTTTTGTTTGGAAAAGTGGATGAGAAGGTGAAGTCTCTTCCATTATTCGGCATCAGTAAGAAAATCTACAAGGGGGAAGTATTCCCACCAGAAAGCGATGACTTTGTATCTGACGATAATCTTTTTAACTATCAGGCAAAGGTGATCAAGGAATTGGCAGCAGAAGAATCCTGCGTCATTATCGGACGCTGTGCAGACTTTGTCTTAAAAGATAATCCAGATGTGATCCGGTTATTCTTCTATGCCCCAAGAGAAGACTGTATCACCCGTGTAAAGGCACAAAATGGTGGTACAGAGAAAGATATTATCCGCAAGATCGAAAAGACAGATAAATACCGTTCTGACTATTATAAATATCATACCGGCAGGGACTGGAATGATTCCAGAAACTATGATTTCTGCCTAAATACTGCCAGCATGAGCTATGAGAAGCTTGTGGCTGTGGTAAAAGAGTATATTGCACAGTTTGCTTAATTTATAGTTGACAGAATTGTACAATAATTGTGGTACAAAAATAAAAAAAGGGAATTTATCCACGACGTAGTAGAGTGTGGGTAGATTCCCCTTTTTGTTTTGGAAAATCTATGTATAAAAAATCAAATTTCTCCCATACTGAAGTAAGGAAATATTTTCAAGATTCAGTAAGGAGGAATTTTTTTATGAAAAAAGGCTTTAACATTGAAGACGTACATGGACTCGAAGTGTTAGATTCGAGAGGAAATCCTACGGTGGAAGTTACAGTGCGGTTAGAGAGCGGAGCGATGGGCAAGGCAATCGTGCCGTCAGGAGCTTCTACAGGACGTTTTGAGGCAGTAGAACTCCGGGATGAGGAGAAACGTTTCGGAGGAAAAGGTGTAGAACGTGCGGTCACTAATGTAAATACAAGAATCTGTGACCGTCTGTGCGGCTGTAATGCATTAGAACAGCGAGAGATTGACCGCATTTTAAGAGAGGCAGATGGCACAGAGAATAAGAGTAAATACGGCGCAAATGCGATTCTTGGTGTGTCACTTGCCGTGGCAAGAGCGGCGGCAGAAGGGCTTGGAATCCCCCTTTACCGTTATGTTGGCGGCGTAAATGGAAAAGTACTGCCAGTGCCGATGATGAACGTCATTAACGGTGGCTGTCATGCGAAAAATTCCATTGATTTTCAGGAATTTATGATTATGCCATCTGGGGCAGAAACTTTTTCAGAAGGCATCCAGATGTGTGCGGAAATTTACCAGCAGTTAAAAAAGACACTTTCTGAGAAAGGATATGCGACAGGCGTAGGTGATGAGGGTGGATTTGCTCCTGACTTAGATTCAGCACAGGAAGCATTAGAAATCTTGCAGGAGGCAACGACGCTTGCTGGGTATGAGCCGGGAGAAGACATCTTTTTTGCAATGGATGCGGCGGCTTCTGAGCTTTACGATGAAAATACAAAACGTTATTATTTTCCAGGTGAGAGCCAGATGCGGGAAAAAGAGATTTACCGGAATGCAGAAGAAATGGTGCAATACTACGAAGAACTTGCAGAACAGTTTCCATTGATTTCCATTGAAGATGGGTTGAGCGAGGAAGATTATGCCGGCTGGAAAGTGCTTACTTACCGTTTGGGAGAAAAAGTACAACTTGTCGGAGATGATCTTTTTGTAACGAATGTAAAGCGATTGTCTAATGGAATCGAGAAAGGAATTGCCAATGCGATTTTAATAAAAGCGAACCAGATTGGCACATTATCAGAAACATTAGATGCGATTTTGATGGCACAAAAAGCGGGGTATCGCACGATTATTTCCCACCGGAGCGGGGACACAGAAGATACAACCATTGCAGACCTTGCCGTGTCAGTGAATGCCGGACAGATTAAGACAGGAGCCCCATGTCGTGCGGAACGTACTGCTAAATATAATCAGCTTATGCGGATTGAAGAAGAACTAAAGAATGCTGGAAGTTATGGAAGATAAAAAAGAAAAGAAAGGAAAAAGAGAGAAATGTTGTATTACAAAATCTAAAAAATGCAGGATTTGTGAGAAAAAATTTTATTTTCTCTCTATTTCGACTTTACTTATCAAAAAATGTAGTCTAATATAGAAGTGTATTTTTTCATAAGTAACAGATATAGGAGGAAATAAAATGAAAAAATTACTGGCATTTATTTTAGCCGCTGTAATGACAGCATCACTTTGTGCTTGTGGTTCTTCTAACAGTGGAGCAGAAAGCTCTACATCAGCGCAGGGAAGTTCTGCAGCAGGAAAAGCAGTAGCCGCATCCGATGTTAAGGTTGGATGTATCATGATTGGTGATGAGAACGAAGGTTACACCGAGGCACATTTAAAAGCAGTAGAAGAGATGAAGAAGAATCTTGGACTTTCTGACGATCAGGTAGTTATCAAGACAAACATCAAAGAAGATGAAGGTTGTTATGATGCTGCAGTTGACTTAGCAGAGCAGGGATGTAACATCATCATTGCAAACAGTTTTGGACATGAAAGTTATATTCTCCAGGCAGCAGCAGATTATCCAGACGTACAGTTCTGTCACGCAACAGGATATCAGGCGAAGAGCAGTGGGCTTTCTAACATGCATAACTTCTTTACCAGAGTCTATGAATCTCGTTATTTATCCGGTGTTGTTGCTGGTATGAAGTTAAATGAGATGATTAAAAATGGCGAAGTTTCAAAGGATAAATGTAAGATTGGTTATGTAGGAGCTTTCCCATATGCCGAGGTTATCAGTGGATTTACTTCTTTCTATCTTGGAGTAAAGTCTGTTTGTGATTCCGCTACAATGGAAGTAAAATATACAAATAGCTGGGCATCCTTTGACCTTGAAAAGGAATGTGCAGAGCAGTTGATCGCAGATGGCTGTGTACTCATCAGTCAGCATGCAGATACAACAGGAGCACCTACAGCTTGTGAAGCAAAAAAGGTTCCTTGTGTTGGATATAATATTGATATGATTCCTACAGCTCCAGATGCAGCACTTACTTCCGCAACAATCAACTGGGCTCCATATTACACATATGCAGTTCAGAGTGTTATTGATGGAACAGCCATCGAAACAGACTGGGCAAAAGGTGTAAAAGACGGAGCAGATGCGATCACAGACCTTAACGATAAGACAGTTGCTGAAGGAACAAAGGAAGCAGTAGAAGAAGCACAGAAGGGAATCGAAGACGGAACTCTTCATGTATTTGATACTTCTAAGTTCACAGTTGGCGGAAAGACTCTTGAAGAACTCGTAGAATCCGGTGACGAGGATGCAACAAACTTAAAAGATTATATCAAAGATGGATATTTCCATGAATCTGATGTAGAAAGCGGAATGCCTTCAGCACCAGCATTCACATTTATTATTGATGGAATTAACTCCATTACAAAGTAATTTAACAATACAATGACAAGGGCAGAGCGGTCATTTTGGCGGCTCTGCCCCATTTTCAGTCATGGAGCAAAATCACATAATGGAGGAAAATAGCGTTGGAACAGACATATGCCATAGAATTAAAAAATATTACAAAACGATTTGGCAAGATTGTCGCAAATGATGGAATCAACCTCAAAGTAAAGCGAGGAGAGATTCTTTCATTGCTTGGCGAGAACGGAAGTGGAAAGACAACATTAATGAATATGATTTCCGGAATTTATTTCCCGGATGAGGGTCATATCTTAGTAGATGGAAAGGAAGTTTCCATTCGTTCTCCAAAAGATTCTTTTGATCTTGGAATCGGAATGATTCATCAGCATTTTAAATTAATTGATGTCATGACTGCTGCGGAGAATATTATTCTTGGATTAAAAGGCAAGGCAGTTCTTGATATGAAGAAGGTACACAAAGATATTCAGGAACTTGTAGATAGGTATGGTTTTGATCTTGACCCGGCACAGAAAGTATATACGATGTCTGTATCACAGAAACAGACCGTAGAAATTGTTAAGATGCTTTATCGTGGAGCCAATATCCTGATTCTTGATGAGCCGACAGCCGTACTTACTCCACAGGAAGTAGATAAGCTGTTTGACGTTCTTCGGAATATGAGAGATGATGGAAGAGCGATTATCATTATTACACATAAGTTAAATGAGGTGTTAGAGTTATCTGACCGTGTTGCCATTCTTAGAAAAGGAAAATACATTGGAACGCTGCAAACTTCTGAGGCAACAGTGGAATCCCTTACAGAGATGATGGTTGGAGAAAAGGTTTCTCTTGATATTAACCGCCCAATGCCACATAATCTGAAAAAGCGTCTTACGATTAACAATATTACCTGCACGAATGAAGATGGGCTGCATGCCTTAGAGGATGTATCCTTTGAAGCATTTGGTGGTGAGGTGCTTGGTGTTGCCGGTATTTCCGGCAGTGGACAGAAGGAATTATTAGAGTCAATCGCTGGTCTTACAAAGCTTTCATCTGGAAGTGTTATTTTCCATTCTCCAGAGGGAGAGGATATTGACCTTGCCAGGTATGATGCGGCACAGATTAATGAACTTGGTGTCCGTCATTCCTTTGTTCCAGAAGACCGTCTCGGTATGGGGCTTGTCGGCTCTATGGGTATGACAGGAAATATGCTGCTTCGTTCTTTTCGAAAGGGAAAAGGCTTCTTTACCAGTTTAAAAGCACCAAAGAAACTTGCCGAAAAGATTAAAGAAGATTTAGATGTTGTAACACCGGATATTGATTATCCGGTAAGAAGACTTTCTGGAGGTAATGTGCAAAAGATTCTTGTCGGAAGAGAGATTGCTTCTTCTCCAGCTGTTCTTTTAGTTGCCTATCCGGTACGAGGTCTTGATATTAACTCTTCCTATATGATCTATAACCTGTTAAATAAGCAAAAAGAAAGAGGTGTTTCCGTTGTCTGTGTTGCAGAGGACTTAGATATGCTTCTGGAATTTTGTGATAGAATCCTGGTACTTTGTGATGGCAAAGTAACAGGAATCGTAGATGCGAGAAAGACAACGAAAGAAGAAGTGGGAAGATTAATGACATCCCATAAGGAGGAACAATAATGGACAATACAGTGAAAGAACCACTGGTACATCTTTCAAAAAGAGAAGATATGTCATTTGGAAAGAAATGGCTGGTAAGGATTATTGCGATTTTTCTCTCTTTGATTGTATGTGCAGGCTTTATTTTCATAATTATTAAAATGAATCCAGTAGAAGTCTATGAAGGGATTATCGAAGGAGCAGTAGGAACGAGCAGACGTTTCTGGGTAACGGTAAGAGATGCGCTGACACTTCTTTGTGTTGCGGTTGCAGTAACCCCTGCTTTTAAAATGAAGTTCTGGAACATTGGAGCAGAAGGACAGATTCTTATGGGATGTGTTGCTTCTGCCGCAATGATGATCTATGCAGGCAATGCTCTTCCGACAGGAGTGCTTCTTGTACTTATGTTTATCTGTAGTTTTATTGCCGGAGGAATCTGGGGAATCATTCCTGCTTTCTTTAAGGCGAGATGGAATACCAATGAGACATTATTTACCCTGATGTTAAATTATGTGGCAATGCAGGTTGTAACATTCTGTATTGTATACTGGGAAAATCCGGCAGGTTCTAACTCTGTTGGAATTATCAATGCGCCGACAAGAGCAGGATGGCTTCCGGCACTCTTTGGTCTTGATTATGGTTGGAACCTCGTGATTGTATTATTGCTGACAGTATTGATGTTTGTTTACATGAAGCGTACAAAACACGGCTATGAGATCGCCGTTGTTGGAGAGAGTGAGAATACCGCACGTTATGCCGGAATCAACGTAGGAAAAGTTATTGTCCGTACCGTTGGAATCTCTGGAGGAATTGCCGGTCTTGCCGGATTTATTCTTGTAAGTGGTTCTTCCCACACGATTTCCACAAGTACAGCAGGCGGCCGCGGTTTTACGGCGATCATCGTAGCATGGCTTGCGAAGTTTAATGTGTGGGCGATGGCAGTTATTGCCTTTCTTCTTGTATTTATGCAGCAGGGAGCAATCCAGATCGCAACACAGTATAACTTAAATGAAAATGCGTCAGAGGTAATTACCGGAATTATTTTGTTCTTTGTAATCGGATGCGAATTTTTCATTAACTACAAACTGGAATTTCGTAAAAAGCACAGCGCATAGGGAGGGAGAATAAAATGTCAGTATTAATTACCTTTATACAAAAAGCAATCATGCAGGGAATTTGTATGCTCTTTGGCGCAGACGGAGAAATTCTCACAGAAAAGTCCGGAAATTTAAATCTTGGTGTTCCCGGAATGATGTACATGGGAGGAATTGCCGGACTGATGGCAGCCTTTTACTATGAAAAATTTGCCGCACATCCAAATGGACTTGTTGGAATGCTCCTTTCTTTACTTGCATCATTTTTGATGGCAGCATTTGGAGGACTTATTTTCAGTGTATTGACAATTACATTAAGAGCAAATCAGAATGTGGCAGGCCTTGCTCTTACAACATTTGGTGTTGGTTTTGGTAACTTTTTTGGCGGCTCTCTTTCCACTCTTGCCGGAGGTGTAGGACAGATTTCTGTAGCTGTTACAGGAGATGCTTATCGTGCAAAGCTTCCCCTGTTATCCAAAATTCCAGTCATTGGAGCTGTATTTTTTAACTATGGGTTCTTGACATATTTTGCAATTATTATTACACTACTTATGGCGTTTTTCTTAAAGAGAACCCGTTGGGGGCTGAATCTTAATGCAGTAGGAGAAAGCCCGGCAACAGCAGATGCCGCCGGAATCAACGTTACACTGTATAAGTATCTTGCGACAGTGATCGGTGGAGGAATCGCCGGTCTTGGTGGTCTTTACTTTGTAATGGAGTATTCTGGAGGAACATGGACCAATAATGGTTTTGGTGACAGAGGATGGCTTGCAATCGCACTTGTTATTTTCGCACTGTGGAAACCGGTCAATGCAATCTGGGGTTCGTTTCTTTTCGGAGGACTGTATATTTTATATCTTTATATACCAGGACTTGGAAGAAGTATGCAGGAGATTTTCAAGATGCTTCCATACCTGGTAACAATCATTGTGCTTATTATCACAAGTCTTCGAAAGAAGAGAGAGCAGCAGCCGCCGGATAGTCTGGGACTGGCTTACTTCAGGGAGGACCGTTAAGCACAGAAACGGAGGAATCGAAAACATGAGAAAACATATAGCAGTAGTTATGGCTTTGATTATGGCTCTGTCCATCTGCGGATGTGGGAGCAGCAAGTCACTGTTTCCTGAGAATACAGGGAGCAGGCAGGAGACAAAGACGGCAGACAGTAACAGTCTGAAAGTAGGATATCTGCTGTCTTCAGACGGAGATGCACCGGATACGGTTGCCCGTATAGAAGGAATCCGCAAGCTGCAGGAAGAGACAGGACTTACAGATGACCAGATTGTTATCAAAGAGAGTGTAAAGAAAGCGGACTGTGAGAAGAAGGCAACAGAGCTTGCCGAAAAAGGATGCGGTATTATTTTCTCTGAGAATCCGGAGTTTGAGAGTGTGTTAGAAGAAATCGCGAAGAAGTATCCGGATGTACAGTTTTGTCAGGAAGGTGGAAAGCTTGCCAAAGACAGCGGTCTTTCTAACCTTCATAA
>CAVCBH010000208.1:0-4237 GCA_963600375.1 bacterium
TTTATAATCACTTCATATCCAATTATTTTTCAACATGAAATGATACTAATAAATCATCCTGGTGCACACTATCTCCAGCTTTAACATAAATTTTATCCACTGTTCCATTCACCGTAGCAACTACGGTAGTTTCCATCTTCATAGCCTCAATTGTCATAAGTGGCATATTCTTTGTTACCACATCGCCTTCTTTGACAAGAACTTTATCCACTGTTCCCGGAATTGAAGAGCCGAGATGCTGTGGATTATTTTTATCTGCTTTTAAGCGGCGGTCTGTCTTTATTTCAAGGTTACGATCCTGAATCTTTACGGTACGGATAGAGCCATTTACCTGAAAACTTAATGTACGGATTCCATTTTCATCCGGGGCACTCTGCTCAAGATATTTAATCAGAAGTTCTTTTCCCTCACCAATTTTCAGGTAGGTTTCCTCTCCTTTACGTAAACCATAGAAATACACATGACTTTCCAATCTTGTTACATCATTGTACATTTCAAAATGTTCGCAGTAATCTTCATACACTTTCGGATACAATGCGTAACTGATTGCCTTTTGTGCCATAACTTCTTCTGATTTATCTTCATAGTGATACTTTTCTATGAGATGTTTCTTGATACCTTCTAAATCTTCTGGTGGCAGCAATTTACCTGGCCGTTCTGTGAGTGGCTTAATATCTTTTAACACAATCTTTTGTAATTCTTTCGGGAATCCGCCATACGGTTGTCCCATCATTCCCTGAAAATAGGATACAACAGAATCTGGATAGGACAGATTTGCTCCGGCAGTTAAAATATTCTCCTTATTTAGATTATTCTTATACATAAAGATTGCAAGATCACCAACCGCTTTGGATGTCGGTGTTACTTTTACGATATTTCCAAGCAGATCATTCGCTTCTTTATAAAGAACCTTAATTGCCTCAAATTCTTCTGGAGAACCCATTTCTGTAACCTGTGCAAGAAGATTCGAATACTGTCCTCCTGGAATTTCGTATTTGTAAATCTCTGTATTTGGGGACTTCATATCACTTTCAAATGGTGCATATACTTTTCGAATTCGATTATAGTATCTGCTAAGTTCTGATAACTCCTCAAAGTCAAGACCTGTGTCTCTTTTTGTTCCGCGAAGCGCTTCTACTACTGCGTTCATAGAAGGTTGACTTGTCATGGATGCCATAGACTCGATTGCCAGGTCAACAATATCCACACCCTCTTCTGCTGCCATAAGAACGGTGCTCACTCCATTACCTGTCGAATCATGTGTATGTAAATGTAATGGCACATGAAGTTCTTTTTTCAGCGTACTTACAAGGTCTTTTGCCGCCCTCGGCTTTAACAGTGCTGCCATGTCTTTAATCGCAATGGAATGACAACCGAGTTTTTCTAATTCCAGAGCCATCTTCACATAATAATCAAGGGTATACTTTGTTTCATTTGGATTGCTGACATCTCCTGTATAGCAAATGGTTCCCTCTACGATTTTTCCTGTTTTTAACGCCTCTTCTATTGGCATTTTCATATTTTCTACCCAGTTTAAGCTGTCAAAAATACGGAACACATCCACGCCATGATCTGCGGAAATACGAATAAATTCTTTTACAACATTATCCGGATAATTGCTGTATCCTACAGCATTTGAAGCTCGCAGAAGCATCTGAATCAAAGTATTTGGCATTCTTTTTCTTAATAATTCGAGACGTTTCCATGGGGATTCTTTTAAGAAACGATATGCCGTATCGTAAGTTGCTCCACCCCAGGCTTCTACAGAAAACGCATTCTGCATAAAGGCATTAGTCGCATAAGCTGCACCGCACAAATCTTTGCTTCGCATTCTCGTTGCCATCAGTGACTGCTGTGCATCTCTCATCGTTGTATCTGTCACATACAATTTATCTTCTTTTAAAATCTTTTGCATAAATCCTTCTGCACCCAATTTTAAAAATTCATCTCTTGCTCCGTAAACTGGTTTGCTCTTATCAAGCTTCGGAAGAACTCTGTTTTCATAAAATGGCTTGTCCCCATTATTTGAATTCACAATACGGTCTCCAATAAATTCGATAATCTTATTGGCACGGTTCTGGCTTTTAGTCAATTCAAAAAGTTCTGGGGTTTCCTCAATAAATGTTGTGTAACATTTTCCACTCTGAAAGGTTGGATGGTTGAGTACGTTTACAAGGAATGGGATATTGGTTTTTACTCCACGAATACGCATTTCCTGCAAGGCACGAATGGACTTTCTTATTGCCCCGTGAAATGTTCTGTCATGGGAAATCGCTTTTACAAGAAGGCTGTCATAATACGGGGAAACAACTGCTCCTGTGTATGCATTGCCTCCATCAAGACGGATACCATTTCCTGAACCGGAACGGTATACCGTGATTTCTCCTGTGTCTGGAAGGAAGTTATTAGCAGGATCTTCCGTTGTCACACGGGTCTGAATCGAATAACCCGTGCACGTTACACTTTCCTGTGAAGGTATCGCAATTTCTTCTGAATCCAACGGGTAACCTTCTGCAATAAGAATCTGTGTCTGTACAATATCGATATCCGTAATCATCTCACTTACCGTATGCTCTACCTGAATTCTCGGATTCATTTCGATAAAATATGGATGATTATCTGCATCCACTAAGAATTCCAACGTTCCTGCATTACGGTATCCCACGATTTTGGCCAGACGAATAGATGCATCAAATATCTCCTGACGAACTGATGCCGGTATAGAAAACGCCGGTGCATACTCTACTACTTTCTGATGTCTTCTCTGTACGGAACAGTCTCTATCATAAAGATGTACAACATTTCCGTAATTATCGCCGATGATCTGAACCTCAATATGTTTTGGACCTCTCAAATATTTTTCAATGAAAATCATATCATCGCCAAACGCTTTTTTCGATTCATTTTTTGCCTCGTTAAATTCCTTCTCCAAATCTTCTTCCCGATTTACAATACGCATACCACGACCGCCTCCGCCATTGCTGGCCTTAAGCATAACTGGATATCCAACCTGCGCTGCAATTTTCTTTGCTTCTTCCACCTGCTTAATCGCATAATCTACACCCGGAATAATTGGCACATTAGCTTCAATCGCAATCTTCTTAGAGGAAATCTTATCTCCCATCGCATTCATAATATCGCTGCCTGGTCCAATAAATACAATTCCATTTTTCTCACAGGCATCTGCAAATTCAGGATTCTCTGCAAGGAATCCGTATCCCGGGTGAATTGCATCCACACCTGTAGAAAGTGCAATTCTGATAATCGTATCGATATCTAAATATGCATCAATTGGACCTTTCTGGGGATTTAACGGATAGGACTCATCCGCTTTAGAACGAAACATCGCATAGCGATCTTCTTTAGAATAAATACTTACTGTTGTAATTCCAAGTTCACTCAGTGCACGAAAAATACGAATCGCAATCTCTCCACGATTTGCGACAAGGACTTTTCTAAACTTTTTTATGTTTACCTTTTCTGACATAACCCTAACCCTCCTGTTTTTATGCGCCGATTTCGTGCAATTTTTTGTTTGCAGTTTCTCCCATACCATATATGTTTTATTTTGTATGTGTTTTTTAATTTCAAATGTAATTATTTATCTTATTTTTGAAATTAAAACCTTTGCGTTAGAGTATATTATATACTTTCATTTCTGTCAATAGTACAACAAGAATATCCAAGCACTTTACAAAAAAGGACTTCTATTTTGTAAAAAAACAAGCGCTGAGAACCCTGAGTTTGCAAAAAATTCTGAGTTGCCGCAGGCAAAATAGACGCACCCCCAGAGAGAAGATGCCCTATATTTGTGACTCTATCACTGTGGGTTGAATGTTCGCTTAATGGCTCACATTCAATCCTCGCTCTAAGGCCACAAATATAGGGCATCTTCTCTCTGGGGGTGCTGTTTTCTGGCTCCAGAAGCAAAATCAGAGTTTTTTGTTGGAGAATTTGAGGATTTTCTGGAAGGCTGTGGTTTCCCGGGAATGAATTATATAGGACTGACATTCTAAACATAACTTCTAAATTTCCTCCAGTAGTCAAAGAACAGCCCTCAGAAAGAGAAAAAAGCTATATTTGTGGCCTGGGAGCAAAGGTTGGATGCAAGCCGTTAAGCGAACATTCAACCTGCAGCGATGGAAGTCACAAATATAGCTTTTTTCTTTCTGAGGGCGTCTACTTTGCCTGCGGCAAACCAGATTTTTTTATTTTGCAGAAATCACATCTTTCATAT
>CAVCBH010000209.1:0-7000 GCA_963600375.1 bacterium
AACCCGCAGTGATAGAGTCACAAATATAGGATGTCTTCTCTCTTTGGGAGCGTCTATTTTGCCATCGACAAATACTATTTAAGCGTCTGTTTTGCCTGCGGCAAATTCCTATTCAATTAATAAGCCTTTCCAAAGTAAACTTCACATTTCGCTGGTTTTCCACAATGTACACATACATCAGAATGTTTTGCCTGTACAAATGGAATACAACGTGTTGTTGCACCATTCTCATCCTTGATGGCTTCTTCACATTCTCTGTCACCACACCACATTGCGCGGATGAATCCCTGCTGGTTTTCAAGAATATCATTGAACTCTTCCCAGTTATGTGCGATATGTGTGTTTTTCTCAAGATGTGCTTTTGCCTTATTGTACATATCGTTCTGCATTGTCTTGAGAACTTCTGCTAATGTTTCTGGAATCTTATCAATCGGTGTAATAATCTTTTCTCTTGTGTCACGGCGAACGATAACTGCCTGACCTTTTTCGATATCCTTTGGTCCAATCTCGATACGGGTAGGAATTCCCTGAATTTCCTGTTCGCTGAACTTCCATCCTGGGGATTTATCAGAATCATCTACTTTTACAGAGAAGTTAGACTTCAGAGTGTCGCGAATCTCAAATGCCTTGTCTAAAACGCCATCCTTCTTCTGCTGGATCGGGATGATCATTGTCTGTACTGGAGCGATTCCTGGAGGTAATACAAGTCCACTGTCATCGCCATGTACCATGATGATCGCACCAATGATACGTGTGGACATTCCCCATGAAGTCTCATATACAGGAGAAAGTTTATTCTCTTTATTTGTGTATTCAATGCCGAAAGCCTTTGCAAATCCGTTACCGAAGTTGTGGCTTGTACCGGACTGTAATGCCTTACAGTCATGCATTAATGCCTCGATTGTGTACGTAGCTTCTGCACCGGCAAATTTTTCTTTTTCTGTCTTTCTTCCTTTTACTAATGGAATTGCTAAAACTTCTTCACAGAAATCTGCATATACGTTAAGCATCTGCTCTGTTCTTTCCTTTGCTTCCTCTGCTGTTGCGTGGAAAGTATGTCCTTCCTGCCATAAGAATTCAGAAGAACGAAGGAATGGACGAGTTGTCTTCTCCCAACGAAGTACAGAACACCACTGATTGTATACAACTGGAAGGTCACGATAAGAATGAACGATATCTTTTACATGGTCACAGAATAATGTCTCTGATGTAGGACGCACACAAAGTCTTTCTGCCAGCTTCTCCTCTCCACCGTGAGTCACCCATGCTACTTCTGGTGCAAAACCTTCTACGTGATCTTTTTCCTTCTGTAAAAGACTCTCAGGAATTAACATTGGAAGATATACGTTCTCTACTCCTGTTTCTTTAAATCTTGCATCTAACTGTTTCTGAATGTTCTCCCAGATTGCATATCCTCTTGGGCGAATAATCATACATCCTCTTACGTTAGAATAAGAAATTAATTCTGCCTTTGTTACTACATCTGTATACCACTGGGCAAAATCTGTATCCATTGGGGTAATTGCTTCTACAAGCTTCTTTTCCTTAGCCATAATATTTCCTTTCTTTTTTATATAACATGATATTCGACATGTTTTTTATAATACAAAGATAAAGGATTGCTGCTTCAATTCTCGCAACAATCCGCACTGTCAGTTTGTTTTTTATTGTAAGATAAGTCCTCTGATTTGTCAAGAATATGACCATATAAAGCGAGAAAATATACAAAAATATATATAAAAATAGCGTTTCCCCGTATTCCAGGGTAGCGCTAATTTTCATTATTAGAATGCTTCTACATCCATCTTCTCAAATGCCTCTCCCGCTGGTTCAGTCTTAAATGTCATTCTCTCTCCAGTTACCGGGTGATTGAAGGATAATCTTGTGGAGTATAATCCAATCTCTGTATACTTCTTTTTCGTTTTCTGGAACTTAGGATTATACTTTGTGTCACCATAAAGTCCTAATCCGCGTGAGGCAAACTGTACACGAATCTGATGATGACGACCTGTATGAAGGATAACCAAAACCCAGGTAAGTACACCTTCTTTTGTCTCGATGCAGTCAATCAATTCATAATCAAGCTCTGCTTTCTTTGCTCCAGGTGTCCCAGCTTTCACGACTTCTGTCTTATTCGTCTTGCCATTCTTCAGAAGGTAATCTTCAAAAGTTCCAAAGTCTTCTCTGAGGTTTCCACACACAACTGCCTGATAGTTTTTTTCAAATTCAAAGTTTTGAATCTGTTCGCTTAAGGCTGCAGCAGCTTCTTTTGTCTTAGCAAGAACCATAAGTCCTCCTACTGGTCTGTCCAGACGATGAACTACTGTCAGATATGGTTCTTCCTCTCCAGGCTGTTCCTCAAAAATATGATGTTTCAATGTGGTAAGTACATCCATATCTCGTGTATGATCACTCTGCACCGGCATACCGGCAGGCTTTTCACATACAATAATTGCATCATCTTCAAATATAATCGGAACTCTCTTCTTTTTTACCATGTTTTTTCCCTACTCCTCTTTTATCTCTGTCTTTTATCTCCTCTATTATACTCATTTAAAACCTTAAAATCAAATAGCATCTATAACAGCTTCTGACTCTTCTATATTGTGACCTGCAACACGGAAACGGTATCCTGCACCCCAGACTGTCTCAATATATCCCGCCTTTACATTGGCGTTCTCTGTTTTCTTTCGTATCTTTTTAATGTGAACCGTAACTGTTGCAATCTCACCCATGGAATCCATTCCCCATACTGCACTAAAAAGCTCGTCCTTGGAAAATACATGATTTGGATGTGTCGCGAGATACGTAAGCAGATCAAATTCCTTTGTAGTAAAAAATCTTTCTTCTCCATTAATAAAAACTCTTCTGGCGGATCTGTCAATCTTCATTCCAGGATACTCTATACATTCATTTTCATCAATATGTTTTCTGGTCAATCGAACGTAACGATTCACATGTGCTTTTACTCTGGCAACCAGTTCATTTGGACTAAATGGTTTCGTAATATAATCATCCGCTCCAATCCCCAGTCCTCTTATCTTGTCGATATCACTTTTCTTTGCTGAAACAATGAGAATCGGAATGTCCGTTTTGTGGCGCATCTTCCTGCACACTTCAAATCCGTCCATATCCGGAAGCATCAAATCCAGAATCACCAGATCAATATCCTTCTGCAATGCTCTTTCTAAACCTCTTTCGCCTGTCTCTTCAATCGTTACTTTAAAAGAATTAATCTCTAAATAATCTCTTTCCAGTTCTGCAACGGCTCTTTCATCCTCTATTATCAAAACATGATTCATAACACACCTCTCCATTCTTTGCTGACTTTCCTGATACTTTTTATGTGAAGGAAAGCCTGCCTGCAACAGGAGTACTTTTCGCCCACACAGTATTTGTGGTCTTCTATAACTTTTGATAATAGAAAATCCCAATTATGCTGCCTTCTCCGACAATACTCTTTTTATTTATTTTAATACAATTATAGCATAAATTATTTTTTAAAACACAACTTTTCAAAAACTAAACAACATTTAACAAATATTTTATAAAGTTTTTAGTTTTTACAGACAAAAACAGGAAAATCGTATACTGGAAAATATGACTTTCGTCGCAGCGTGTTGGATGCTCGCTTAATGCGCTTATCAGAGTAGCGTTCTGTGCCTGCTGACTTAACTCGCAGCGTGTTGGATGCTCGCTTAATGCGCTCGCATTCAACACTTGCTCCCGGGCCATATTTTCGAGTATACGATTTTTCTGTTTTCTGGCTTGTGATAAATTTAAATTTTATAAAATAGAGGGGAGGATTTGGGGATTCGCCAGATGAGTTCTATTGAAAATAAGTTGCTGTATCAGATAAAAGCTGCAAATCCAGCCAAAATCTCCGTTCTTCTTCCTCAAATCCCACCAAAAACTACATTTCCATCTAAAGAGCAAGTAGAACGGAACGCTACGCTACAGACAAGTTTTCTAAATCTCTCAGAAAACAGAACTCTGAACCCTGTATAAATAGTATCTGTGGCCTGGGAGCAAGTGTTGAATACGAGCGCATCAAGCGAGTATCCAACACTCCGCGACGAAAGTCACAGATACTATTTATACAGGGTTCAGAGTTCGTATCCACGAGATTGAAATCCGTCTACTACATCCCCAGAATGTAGTTTAGTATCTCATCTGCTACTTCCTCTTTTGACATGAGTCTGAGGCTTTTTTCTTCTTTTTCTGAAATGAGTGTAACCCTGTTTGTATCGGTTCCAAACCCTGCACCCTTTTCTTTCAGATTATTTGCTACGATTAGATCAAGATGCTTTTTCTTTAATTTCTTTCGGGAATTTTCAAGCATATTTTGTGTTTCCATGGAAAATCCACAAATAATCTGCTCCGGCTTTTTGTGCTCACCTGCATAACCGAGAATGTCGGTTGTTCGTTCGAGTGCAATCGCCATATCCCCATCTTTCTTTTTTACCTTCTCATCACTGACAGTAGCTGGGCGATAGTCTGCTACTGCTGCGGATTTAATCAGAATATCCTGTTCGGAAAAACCACCGCTTACTGCTTCAAACATATCCTGTGCTGTGACAACGGGAACCATTTTTACAAAAGGAACTGGTTCTAAGGCAACCGGGCCGGATATGAGTGTCACATCCGCACCACGAAGCATTGCTCTCTTTGCGATCGCATATCCCATCTTTCCAGTGGAATGATTGGTAATATAACGAACTGGGTCAATTGCCTCCTGTGTAGGTCCGGCTGTTACCATAATCTTTTTCCCTTTTAAATCCTTTTCACAGGCAATTTCTTTCAGGATATATTCATACAAAACTTCCGGGTCTGGCATCTTTCCAGCGCCGGTATCCCCACACGCAAGATAACCGACAGCAGGTTCAACTACTTCCATATCGTATTTCTTCAATATGTTTAAATTGTCCTGCACAATTGGATTTTCAAACATGTGTACATTCATTGCCGGGGATACGATTTTCTTTGCATTGCAGGCTAATGCTGTTGTGCTTAACATATCATCTGCAATACCATGCGCCAGTTTTGCAATAATATTTGCGGAAGCAGGAGCAATCATCATAACGTCCGCTTTCTGTGCCAGAGAAACGTGTGCTACATGAAACTGAAAGTTTCTGTCAAATGTATCTACAAGACATTTATGATTGGTTAATGTCTCAAATGCGATCGGATTGATAAAGTTCGTTGCGTTCTTTGTCATGATCACATGCACATCACAGTGTTGCTTTACAAGCATACTTGCGAGACTCGCAATCTTATATGCAGCAATACTTCCAGTTACTCCCAAAACGACTGTTTTTCCTTTTAACATTTTATCCTAACCTCTCCATGTCGAATAAACGTCCGTGTTTTTCGTAATTTGTAACACGACTGATTTTATTCTCATCATCTACAAATACAACATTTGGTTTATTTACTTCGGCTTCTTCTGGAGTCATCTGTGCGTAAGCCATAAGAATAATCTTATCATTTACGCTGGCACATCTTGCTGCTGCGCCATTTAAGCACATAACTCCACTGCCTCTTTCGCCGGCAATTGTATACGTCTCAAAACGATTTCCATTATTTACATCTACAATCTGAACCATCTGATATTCTCTGATTCCTGCAGCATCAAGTAAATCCTCATCTACTGTGATACTTCCTACATAATCAAGCTCTGCCTGAGTAACAGTTGCTCTGTGAATCTTTCCCTGTAACATTGTAATCTGCATCTTTATTCCTCCGAAAAATTTTGTCTTTATTTTATATAAAAGACTTAATAGAAAATGAAATTAAAAAAATCTTCTAACATTTACTCTTGCTCTGAGTAACTTCATATTATTCTACATCAAATAGATTTGATTTCGTTCTGAGTAATATTGATATTACTCTACAATAAAGTTATCAATAAGTCTTGTTTTTCCAATATAAACAGCCATAGCTACCAGTGTTGGAGCCTTGATCGCTTCTACTGGCTGCATAGATAATCCATCTACCGCCTCTACGTAATCAATCTTAGCCATTGGCTCAGATTCAATTTTTTTAATCATTGCTTCTTTTACTGCTGCGGCAGATGTCTCTCCATCTTCTGCCATTTTCTTTCCAAGGAATACTGCCTTACTTAAAATCAGGGCAGCCTGTCTTTCCTCCGGACTTAAATATGTATTTCTGGAGCTCTTTGCCAGTCCATCTTCCTCACGGACAATTGGACATCCAACAATTTCAATATCCATATTTAAATCTCTTACCATACGGCGGATGATTGCAAGCTGCTGTGCATCTTTTTGTCCAAAATAAGCGCGGTCCGGTGTTACAATATTAAAGAGTTTACTTACAACAGTACACACACCTCTGAAATGAATTGGTCTGCTCTTTCCACATAATGTCTTAGAAAGGACATCCATATCCACCCATGTACAGAAATCTGGTGCATACATTTCAGATGGTTCCGGGTGAAATACCATAGCTGCTCCAATTGATTCACAAAGCTTGCAGTCTGCTTCAAAATCTCTTGGATAGGCTTCTAAATCTTCTGTTGGTCCAAACTGTGTTGGATTTAAAAATACGCTGACAACAACCTTATCATTCTGCTCTACTGCCTTCCTGATCAAGCTAGCATGTCCTTCATGGAGATATCCCATTGTAGGTACAAGACCAACGCTAAGGCCTTCCTTTCTCCATGCTTTTACCTGTTCTCTTACTTCATTTACTGTATATACTTTTTCCATGATCTTATTATCCTTCTTTTATTATTTATGATATTCAATATAAAATTTCATCTTAAAAACAAAATTTTTATTTGTAACACTGAATCCACTAATTCTGTTATAAATCATATAGTAGATTTACACCTGAATTACAGATTACATCTCAAAAAAATATATAATATCTCTCTGGAGCCTGTTTGAAAAATGCTTTCTGCAAGATGTGCGTTACAATTTGCGAGAGATTTCGCCTGAATGAGGGCGGCGCAGCGGGCTACGGCAACCGAATGAAGGCA
>CAVCBH010000210.1:0-11561 GCA_963600375.1 bacterium
ATGCTGGATACCATCGTAATCATTGTACATCCGGCTACAGCTTATATGAGCTGTAGCCGGATGTACAATGATTACGATGGTATCCAGCATGACTATACCAGAAAGCATGGTCTGATCTATCAGGAAGTGATGCTTCCACCAATGGCTCCATCGGAATGGAATGATCGGGAACAACTCTGGAATGTTGTGGAAGAAGCCGAAAAGACCAAAGACAGCCGGCTAGCAAGAGAATTTGTTGTCGCACTCCCCGTTGAGTTGGATAAAGACAGCAATATTTCTCTTCTTAAGGATTTTATTCATAAGAACTTTGTAAATATGGGAATGTGTGCTGATTTTGCCATCCACGATACTGATGGTCACAATCCCCATGCACACATTCTTCTTACTGTCCGACCACTAAATGAAAATGGAACATGGCAGTATAAAACTGAAAAAGAATATCTCTGTATCAAAGATGGGGAAGAAAAAGGATTTACTGCTTCTGAATTTAAAACTGCTCAAAAACAGGGATGGGAAAAGCAATATCGCTATAAAGTTGGGAAAAAGAAAGTATATCTGACTCCATCTGCCGCACAGGAAAAAGGTTATGAGCGAATTGATAAGCACCCTAAAAGCAGCCGATATGGCAGACAGAATCCTATTTCTGAACAATGGAACAGTGATGAACAGCTCTGCACCTGGAGAGCAAACTGGGCAGATGCCGTAAATAAAATGCTTGCCCACAATCAGATAAATGCCGCCATTGATCACCGCAGCTTTGCAGCTCAGGGAATCACAGAACATCCAACCATCCATGAAGGCTACATTGCCCAGAATATGGAAAAGAAAGGCATGATAGCAGACCGGTGTGAAATCAACCGTCAGATTCGTGCGGATAACAAAATGCTCCGGGAATTAAAAGCACAGGTGAAAAAATTAGCACAAGCTGTCGAAAAATCTATTCCGGTAATTGCAGAAACATTAGAAGCGATCCGCAATCATATGATTTTTACACAGTATCATTTACTTCATAATGAGATGCAAAAAGAAGTAATTCATGATTGGATGAATCATTTTAATCCAATACTGAATAAATATAATACTGTTAAAAAGAAGCTCAAAGCTAAGGTTATGGAACGAAAAAAACTGAATGTGCAAAAGGCTAAAACCAGTATTCTGAATCCTTTCCAGCACATAAAATTGAACCAGCAGCTTGCCACTGTTACCGAAGAAATCGAAGAACTGAAATCACAGAAAGAACAGCTAATCTTCCAGGCACAATGCTCTACCGATAAAGATATGACGAATCTATCCAAGAAATACGACCAGATGAACAAAAATCTGGATATCCTGAATTCTCAGGACAGCTCGCTCAAAGAGCAGCTTGAAAAAGATGCCGTTGCTTTCCGGGAAGAAACATTTCGCCCTAATCCAGAACAATATACAGAATTGCTGGATACCAGAATCCAGATACGTCCTGATTTCCGGAATAAGCTGATCGAGCAGCTCAAAGGTACTTTTGGTAAGTATTATGACTATCACCGTCGTGATATTGCAGCCAATGAGGTGGATTATCTCAATGTGGAAGATCCCGATGTCTTCTCTCATCGTGCCTGGGAACTTGAATATCAGAGAAAACAGGAGATGCGACGAAATCAGCCTGCTCGGACTAAGAAAAGATTGCATAATTTAGAGATATAACCCAAAAACTGGATTCATTATAGAAAGATATCTTTCTATAACGTAATGAAAGTTGAATAGATCTTAGGTCTATTCAACTTTCACTATTTTTCAAATTACTTTAGTATACATAATTTCTTCTACACCATTATTCATAATCATATACTGAAAAGCTATTATTGTATTAATTATTAGAATTTTCTTTCTATTTCTACCAAAAAAACTTCAAAAATACTCTTACATAGTTTTAATCGCATTCTTGGTTTGAACTTTAGTAACAACTTTTTGATATACATCAACTCCACAATCTGGTGCCATTTCAAATGTTGCAAATAGTGCGTATGGTATTAGCATTTCAGGGTTATTCTCCGATGCACATCCTCGACAATTTATTTTTAATTCAATAGACTCATCAATGTCCCATACCTCTATACTATTATTTTCAAATATTTCATGTTGAAGAGTACCTCTCTGTACAGCATGATAATCATATTCCGCTCTAGAACCAATTAAACTATTTCCATTATTTATTGTCATCCAAACTTGTTTCTCTCTGTATTTAATAGATGAAGGATGTATAGGAGATAAATATGCAAGAGTTACTGTCAATTTTCTTTTTAATCTTTTCTCGTGAAACTCAATAGGTATAGGTATTGAATAAATAAATGCTTTATCTTGAGCAATATCCCCAAATCCAATCAACGTTACCTGCTCTTTTGTGCATTCCTTAACTTTATCAACATCGGGTTCTCCATATCCCAAATATCTATGTAATGCATTCTTTGCATTAGTACCAGATATATCTAAGACACCCTGAAACAATTTATCCCAGCCATTCCAAGATGCTCCATGGGCAAGCATTGCCTTTATTAACACAGCAACATATTCATTAGGAACTCCCATTCCTGTCTCTTTCATGAAAATCTCATCCAGCACAGCATAACATTCCTGAGCTTTATTAGTAACAAGTGCGGTCGCATCACTTGTTCCAAAAGAAAACGCTTTGTTTACAATTGCTCCCGTCGTTAATCCTGGTGCTGCTGAAGAAATGCCAGGTGCCCTTGTTGAACTTTCCCTCCATTTAACCATACCTCTATGCATATAATCTTCATGGACAAAATTTCTTCCTCCCGGGAAGAAAATATCAGGTTTAATTGCATTATTAATTCCACTTCCAAATGAACTATAAACAGCAGGTATATTATCGGAACACAACTTTGCTAGAGAACCAATTGGATTTTCATCATTATTATCAGCAAATATTGCTCCTACCGTCAAAGCATTCATACTTTCTGCCGGAGATAACAAACGCTTATTACGAATATCCTGATCTATGAATTTAATAATTATTGAATCTTTTTCTTTATCACTTAAATTTTTAAAATTATTAAAATCAATCCCTGTCTCAATTTCGTCTGGATGATTCCCAGCACTCACTATAAATAAAACTCTATATTTATAACTCAACCAATCCAATAATCGTGCTAAAGGACTAATAATATTATAAAATTCTCTATACCGTATCCCAATTGATAAATTAATAATTCGAACATTCGAAGCCACTTGTCCAGCTTCTGGTTCGAATAATCTACGAATAGCTTCATGGATTTTATCTACTAATAAAAAATCATCTGGAATATATTCCATAACTTTATTATTCCAAGTTTCCGGTTTCATAATAGGACGAACATATACTTTTCTTATTTTGTCCTCAATGGTAGACATATCCTGTCCTCTCAATATAAGTGATGCCATAGAAGTCCCGTGAACACGCTCACGTACCTCATAAAAACTTTCAAATCCATCTGGATCATCGACCATCAACATTCCTTTTAACAGCGGATGGTTGGCTTGAGGCGCGCCATCAAACATAGCAATGATAGGATCCTCAATTACATTGGTTGGAACACTAAAACTATTTGAATCCGAAAAGTTATTATTATCACTTGAAAATATTGCTTGAACACATGGTTTTAAGAACATAATTGGTTCAGCTATTACAAGTGCCACTTCTTCTCTATCTATAATTTTTTGAGCATATTCACGAGGAACCGCAGCTAAAATAGCATGATACTCAATCTCTGGTATGACCGAACAACTAAAAATTTCTCCTCCCATTTGAATAACAATATTTTTAATATTATCTTCTACTTCTTGACGCTTTGAAATTGATGAACGAAAAAATAATTCAATCTGAACCTTTACCTTTTCCAGCGATGCATCTTGCAATTCTTCTTTCCATATTTCTGTTAGTCCCGTATCCTCTAACCTTTCCTGAATTCCCCATTTATGCACATCATACAATGTTCTGAACAATTGCTTGAAACCAGCCATTCCTCTTGGAAACTTAAAATTTTCATCAGTTTGATAATGATTCCACAACGATATGATTTCACTCAATGCCACTTGATTCGTCATGATACAAAATAATTTTGTTGTTAGTTTTTTTGAATCATCACGAACTGACTGGCTATTCATAACATAAAAATCATCAGAATTATCCAAATTAGAATCCGATAACTCCATTAACCATTCAACTGTCGGGTAGGTCTCTTTTAATTTATTAACCGCTTTGTAAAAATCATGTGGATCTCCTACTGTCTCAAATACTAATGTATATTCTGGATCAACGCCTGTGGCATAATTAGTAAAATATATACTTCCACTATTCATTGTATTCTGAAGCACGTTAAACTGAGGTGTTAGTCTTGATACCTGTCGTGAATGTGATGGAAAATAATATTTGGGTGCACCACCATATCTTCTTTCCTTATCAGCAACCGTTGGAGCTGCAAACAACACTAATGGTCTTTCTGGCATTACTCATCCCTCCTTATTTTTCTTCCGTCTGATATCCACAAAGGCGAAGTTGCGTATTGGTAATATTTTTTGTTTTAACACTTGATCCATTCAAAATATATTGCCGAAAAACAGAGAATGCAAACTCCTCCGCCTCCGCATAGCTTTTTCCATATAATTTTTTTGCCAAGGTACTTGGTGCAAGTCCAAAGGAAAAGTTCATACGTTTTTCAAATAACACAAACCACTTTTCTAGATTGGCTCGTGTCGGTTTTGGTAATTCCAATTTCATTTGGAACCTTCTCCAAACAGCTTGATCTAATAAAGCATCATGGTTAGTTGCTGCAATTGCAACAACATAACTTGGCAATGAATCGATTTGTAAAAGAAGCGAGCTAACGACTCTTTTTATTTCACCTGTCTCGTGTTGATCTCCTCGTTCTTTTCCAATTGTATCAAATTCATCAAAAAACAACACACATTGCCTCGTACTAGCATATTCAAATAGTTTTGAAAGCCTTGAGGCTGTTTCCCCCAAATATGCTCCAATAATTGTATCATATCTTACTGTAATAAGTGGCACCATAAGAGCTTCTGCAATTGCCTCTGCCAAGGATGTCTTGCCATTTCCTGGTGGACCTATAAGCAAAATTTTATTTCTTGGTTCCAGCCCATAAGATCTAAGCAAATCTGCTCTTATCTGTTCTTCAATAATTGCTCTACATGTTTCAACAACATTATCCGGAAGTAATAATTGCTCTAATCTTTTTTCTGGCATTTTTTCTTCAAACAAATGCTTTGGAATACTATTAATACTATTTATAGTATGCATACTCGGATTTCTCGACGTATAAGTTGTCTGTTCTGGGTTTTCCTTTAGAAGCTGCTCTATTTTATTCGCTAATATCTCATGTTGTTTTGTTCGTTCTTCGGCACAAATTGCCTGCGTTGCTCTCCGGAAAGTCATATCATCTTTTCGCAATCCTGCCTTAATTAATTCACATAGTAAATCTGCTCTGGCCATTTTACATCCTCCAATCGAGTTTTATAAATAAACAAGAAAATCGTCATAGCTTTTTCAATTCATTAACATCAATAAAATTGCTTTCACAAAATTCATAGAAAGAATTTTTAGCTAGTTGACTCGGTTCATTTCTTGAATTTTCCCACCTATTAATGGTAGCAAAACTTACACCCAAAGCATTCGCTAATTTTTTCTGACTCATTTCTAATTGTATTCTTACATTTTTAACCTGGTTCGCAAACATACACTCCTCCTATTATTATACTAAATAATATATAACATTTGTTATATTCAAGTCAATAGGAATGGACATATTTGCTTATTTTTTGTCCCAAATCATCATTTTCTCGTTATGCAAAAATATTTTTCATAGAAATAAAAAAAGAGACTATCGTTATGTGACAGTCTCCTTCACCGTTATTACCTATAAATTAGTTCATTACACACAAGCTCTTCTGCCGCATTTCGGATATTATTTACAGCTCTGACCCATTCCATCTGATCACGAGCTTTCAATTCTTCCGTAATGCCCTGCCGCTCCATCATCTGACGTACCAGAATATCCATTCTCTCCTGTGCTTCATCGTCCACAAGATTCAGATGTTCTGTCAATTTGTCTTCCAACATATACAGTGAATACATTGCCGGACGATGCTCTTTCAGATATGTTTTCCGCATCATTCCATATTTCCCATAATGCGGTTCTTCATCTGTACTAACAAGATTCGGATAGTAAATTCCGTCTGCGCCAAGTGTGTAGGTTCCACCCTTTTTTTCAAATGTGCTTTTCATGTGTTATTCCTCCTTGAAATCAGCGATGTTCTTAGATCATCGCAAAATATTTCAGGGCAGCCTTGATAGCTTCTTCCTTCTCTTTCGGGCATTGTGGAACTCTTGCATTTTCTGATTTTGGAAGATTATAGTTTTCTCCCACTTCAATTCCACATTTGCGTTTTACCTGAGAAATATATAAACTTGAAACCTTCAAGCCAAATTCTTTCAGCACATAATCTTTGATTTCCTGATAGGTTGCCTTCAACTCGGCACTGGTGGCATCCAGCTCGTCCAAGTCTAAGTCGATTTCTATCATGTCATCTGGTTTTTGTTGGGACAAAAGAACAACCGTCTCGACATGAACCGTACCCGGGAACATATCCACCAAACAAGCTCTCTTTACCTCATACCCCGCTTCCCTAAACACAAGTAAATCTCTCATAAGGCTGGTAGGCTTACAACTTACATACACCATCTCATCAACATTAAAGTTAATAATCTTCGTCAAAGCCTTGGGATGAATACCATCACGCGGAGGGTCTAGTACAAGGATATCTGGCTTTTTAGTTAAGTTATCCACAACTTTAAGAACATCGCCAGCGATAAATTCACAATTATCTAAATGATTATCCACAGCGTTTTTCTTAGCGGCTTCGACGGCTTCTTCGACGATTTCAACACCGACTACTTTGCTGGCTACCGGGGCAAGCATCTGAGCAATGGTTCCGGTTCCGGTGTAGAGGTCGTAGATGAGTTTGTCTTTTGTTTCGCCGACATATTCTCTTACTTTGTCGTAGAGGACTTCTGCTCCTAATGTGTTTGTCTGGAAGAAGGAGAACGGAGAGATTTTAAAACGCATGTTGTAAAGGTATTCGTAGAAATAGTCCTGACCGTAGAGTGTTTTTGTCTCATCGCTCTGTACAACATCTGCAAGATTATCGTTTGATGTATGAAGGATGCCGACTACTTTTCCATCAATTTTCTGGGCGAGTATCATATTGACAAATTCAGATTCGTCAAGCTGGCTCTGTGTTGTTGTGACAAGATTGATTAAAATATCGCCTGTTTTTACGGAGCGGCGCATTACGAGATGGCGAAGGAAGCCTTCGTGACGGATTTTGTGAAAGTAGGTTTCGCCTTTTTCTTTGAAGTATTTTAAGATTGCCTGAAGAAGTACATTGAAATCTGGATCTACGATACGACAATCATCTAATGTTACGATATCGTAAAAGCTATTTTTCTTGTGCATTCCGAGGGCGAGTGGACCATCTTTTTCTTCGTCTCCGAATGTGAATTCCATTTTGTTGCGGTAGCCTTCTGTAATTGGGCTTCCGTATATATTTTCGATGTCGAAGGAAAGGCCATTTTTTTCGATTAATTCTTCTACCTGACGCTTCTTTAAGTCAAGCTGCTGTTCGTAAGAAAGATTTTGGTAACGACAGCCACCACAGATGCCGAAATGTTTGCAGGCTGCTGGCTGCTCTAATGGAGATGGTTCGATAATTTCGAGAAGTCGTCCCTCAACTTTGTCACGTCTTTTTTTGTTGATGGAAAAACGCACTACCTGGCCCTCTAACGCATTTTTTACGATCACTTTCTGCCCTTCAATATCTATAATACCTTTATTCGGAAATTCAGTTCGAATTACTTTTCCCTCAAAAATATCTCCTTTTTTCATTTAATAAGTTCCTTTCTATATTAAATCGGTGAACTACCCATTGTTTAAAGCCAATGGGATTGCGGTAGCCTTATTTCAAATTTGCTTTTTATTTGTTACAAAATATCCTTTTGGATACCGTTTTAAATTGTTTTTTCTATCTCTTGCGAAATATTGTTTTAAATATCATTTTAAAGGTTATTTTTTATTTTCTACAAAAAATATTCCTTAATAGCTTCCTCAATTTCTCACCAACATTGCATCTTTTCATGCAGCCTGACCTTCAAATCTTAATTTCGCTAAATTTCGATTTATAATATCCGTGTCCGTAATGTGTCTCGCCTTCATCGTCAATTTCCATAATGAGAAAAGTTGGCATATGGTCTGACTGTCTTGGATATGAAACGCTTCCCGGATTTAAAATAGTTATATCTTCATCAATTTCGATATATGGTTTGTGGGTATGTCCAAACATAACGATATCGATATGATTCTGGAGTGCATACTGTTTTAATCGCTCTACGCCACGATACACGCAAAAGGTATGTCCGTGGACAACCAGCACTTTATAATCGCCAATATTGAAAATGTCCTGTGATGGCAGTTCCAAGTTATAGTCATTGTTTCCGGCCACCATATGTACCGGACAGTCTACTAAAGAGCGGATATAGTCGTCTCCGCGCTCTACATCTCCGCAGTGAATGA
Organism: bacterium; assembly: GCA_963600375.1. Lineage (GTDB taxonomy): Bacteria > Bacillota > Clostridia > Lachnospirales > Lachnospiraceae > Anaerobutyricum. Next base: position 8,619 of record CAVCBH010000210.1, read on the forward strand.
GCATATCAATATGTCCCACCTGCTCGATAACCCCTGCCACATCGTCATTACGTCCATGCGAATCACTGATTACCAAAATTCTCATTTTCTTTTCACTCATCTATTTATAAAATCTCCTTTATCTGGCGTAATGCCTTTCCACGATGACTGATTTCGTTTTTTTCTTCTGCTGAAAGCTGAGCCGTTGTCTTTCCTTTCTCTGGAAGATAGAAAATAGGGTCATAGCCGAAACCATTTTCTCCGGCTGGTTCCTGTGCGATTCTTCCCTCGATTGTCGCCCTTCGTGTCTCTACTCGTCCATCCGGAAATGCTGCTGCAATCACGCAGACGAAACGGGCACTTCTTACGATATCAGGAACGCCATGCAGTCTGTCTAAAATAATCTGATTTTTAATGCGGTAAGATGTATCCTCTCCCATATAGCGGGCTGAATACACTCCTGGTTCTTTATTCAGATAATCTACTTCTAAACCGGAATCATCTGCTAATACGAGATTCCCTGTCGCTTCCATTACGGTCTTTGCCTTTATCATTGCATTTTCTTCAAATGTTGTTCCATCTTCCACGATATCAAGATCAACTCCAGCTTCTTTCATGGAAAGAATCTCATAATCCAAATCTCCGAGGATTTCTCGGATTTCCTTCATTTTTCCTTCATTTCCTGTGGCAAATATCAATTTCTTTTTCAAAATGCTGCCTCCCAAAAAAACTTGTGCTTTTTATGTCACTTCTAATATTTTCGATATCTTCATATGAAATATTTTTCTATTAAATAATTTCCATCAAGTATTCTCAGATTAAAGTACGCTTGTGTTTGAAAAATACTCTTTAGAAAATACTCATACAGATTGTTATAAGAACTCTTTAAAAACATTCCAGAACAATATCTATGGCTCTTTCGTTTATAACTTGTCCACTAATTCGTATACGAACTGCCTTCTATAAATCATTTCTCCATAGATTATTCTTCATGCTGTACCGGTTTCTTTCTTCTCGGTGGTTTTGGACCTGGGAACATGTAGAAATATGTCTTCATCATTCCATTATAAATCTTGCGGTTCTTTGCCGCTTTCTTTCCGATATAACGCTCTGCATCTTCATAGGCAGTGATGACATACTCAGACCAGCCGTCAAGTCCTGCAAAAGCTTTTCCGATATCACGGTAAAGTGCTGGCAAATCTTCTTTTTCCTCTAAACGCTCTCCGTAAGGAGGATTTGTGATTACAAATCCATACTTTTTCGGATGACTTAAATGATGAACCGGACGCTGCTGAAAATGAATGAGTCCATCCACGCCTGCTCTTTTAGCATTTTCCCTTGCCGCTTTTACAATCTGTGGATCAATGTCATAGCCCTGAATGTCCATCTCCACGCTCGTATCTACTAAAGACTCTGCCTCCTCAAATCCTCTGGAAAAAAGCTTTGGAGATACGATATTGTCCCAGTTCTGTGCCTGGAATTCGCGGTGCATTCCCGGTGCGATGTTCGCTCCCATCATTGCCGCTTCAATAGGAAATGTTCCACTTCCACAGAACGGGTCCACAAGGATACGGCTTTTGTTCCACGGTGTAAGCTTGATAAGTGCAGCCGCTAATGTCTCCTCAATCGGTGCTTTACTGACCATTCGACGGTATCCCCTCTTATGAAGACTCTCACCGGAAGTATCAAGACCAATCGTTACAATATCTTTATAAATAATAACTCGAACTGGATAGCTCGCCCCATCTTCCTCAAACCAGTTGATATGATAATGCTCTTTCATTCGCTCCACCATCGCCTTTTTCACGATGGACTGAATATCAGAAGGACTGAAAAGCCTGCTCTTTACAGAAGTTGCCTTCGTCACCCAGAATCTCGCATCGGATGGGAAATACTCTTCCCACGGAACCTTTTTTACATTCTGGAACAGTTCCTCAAAAGTTACCGCCTTAAACTCTGCCACTTTCAAGAGAATTCTCTGCGTTGTTCTTAAGAAAATATTTGCTCTCACCAAAGCATCTATATCTCCGGAAAAAGTAACCTTTCCATCCTCTACCTTCACGATCTCATATCCCAGATCTGCTATTTCCCTCTTACAAACAGCCTCAAGTCCAAAGTGACAAGGCGCAATAAATTCATATTTGTTGCTCATCTTTCCTCCATTAATTGTATCTTTCTTTTATTATAACTGCACTTCTCTATAAATCACTTCTTAAACTATAATTTTTGTAAATATTTTATTTTGTAGATATTTCATCCTGATTTTGTAAATTATGTGTTTCTCAATAACTATAATTGTACTTAGGAAATGTTGCTATGTCAAGGAGTACGCACCATTGTCCATAAATCGTTCTTTTCTTTTTCTAAGTATCCTCTATAAAACATAATACCACCAACTACACTGTATGCGTGAATTCCTACAGAATTAAGTTTCTTCGCCGCCAGCATACTTGTGGAACCTGTATCACAATATAAAAAAACAGGACGTTCTTTTTCTATATTAAAATCTTTCTCTATTACTCCTATATCAAACTTTTCATCCATAATTTCTTCAAATGGAATATTTGCCGCCATCGGAAGATGACCTTTTTTAAATGCTTCCTCTGAACGCACATCGATGAGGAGTCCTTCTGATTCGTAGCTTCTTTTTATTGCTTCTGATATGGAAATCAGGTCAAACATGGCAGGAACCTCTTCCTTCTTTTATATCAGAATATGTTTGTTCTCCCTAAAGTGTAACTTAACAGACGACCTCGGAAAGAGAAATAAAGCCTGTTTGTGACTTTCGTCGCTACAGATTGAATGTTCGCTTATACGCTCGCATCCAACCTTTGCTTTCAGGCACAAACAGGCTTTATTTTTCTTTTTGAGGTCTGTCTTTGGCTACTTTGGAGAATTTAAACTATTCTTCCATCCATCTGGTTTCTAAAGTATTGTTAGATCTAGTTTTTTCAATTTAATTCG
>CAVCBH010000211.1:0-30376 GCA_963600375.1 bacterium
CGAATGCGAAGTTTCTATGGTCAAAATTCCGCAGCACAAAGTCACAAAATGGGGTAAATTTTTTAGGGGTTCTTTTCCGTATTTTTTGAGCAATCCGACAAAAATATTTATAGCGGCTGTCTATTTCTGGTCCGACAAATCAATTAAAAGATTTGGGGAAGAAGGCAGAGAATACAAGAATATCCGGCAATTAAATTCTTGTGGACTGACACCGAATAAGGGAGAAAAGCACGAATTTTAGCCATATTATATTGAAATAAATCCTCAAATCTTCACAAACTTGAATTATGATTTTGCTCCAGTAGCCAAAAAACAGCTTCCAAAGAGAACCTATAGCCTATATTTGTGACATTAGAGCGAGGATTGGATGTGAGTATGAAAGCGAACATTCAACCCACAGTGATAGAGTCACAAATATAGGCTATAGGTTCTCTTTGGAAGCGTCTCCCTTGCTACGCAAAATCAGAAGCTATCAAAAATGGCATTAAATAAAATGGTTTTAAAGATAGATTTTCTTCTTTTCCAACATCTTTCTGGGATAATAAATATATATTATGCACATTTTTTGAGAACTTCTTATAAAACTCTTTTATTGATGTGTGTTTTCCAGCACCAGAAGATTTAATCTCGAAAGCATTTACTTTACTTCCTTCTGAAACCAAAAAGTCAACCTCATAATAATGTGTGCTGGATTTTTTCTCCCATGTGTGATAATAAAGCTCTCTTCCCGATGCAACAATCATTTGTGCAACAAGATTTTCATAAAGATACCCTAAATTTGCTGGTAGTTTGTCAGAAAGTAATTTAGCATATACATCGTTTTCCGTTACTGGTCGATCAATAAACATTAATGTGACAAATAGCCCTGTATCTGAAAGATATAATTTATAGCTATCAAAATCTTTTGTATCTGCTAGACTAACTCTTGGATCAGTAGAATTATAGCAGGGCAAAACAGTCTTAGAATCAATCAGTTCATATAACAATTCTTCGGCTTTTGAGCTCTTGTTCTTTCCAATCGCTGTTGTAATTCTATATTTTTTTGTATCCTTCGCTAACTGAGCAGGTATCGAATGGTACAGGGCTGATATTCTCCCTGATTTATCAATCTTTTTAAAATCCTGTTCATAAAGAGAAATGATTTGTCTTTTTACCATATCAATCTCTGAAAAATTTTTACCTTCTACATAAGCTTCTACTGCCTGGGGCATACCGCCTACCGCCATATAAATTCTTAAATCTCTCATTAGTTTACGATTGGTCGACTGACCAATTGCTTTATTCATAACATATATTTACCGTAAAAGTTCATAATTATTGTCTGTAGCGTTACAAAATTCTTCATAATCCAGTGGTGTTACTTGTATTTTCATTTCTTCTGATGGAATTAAAATATCTTTTACATTTTTCTTAATAGAAATTAGAGAACCTGTTTCTAAATAACTATATCTTCCATCAAACACAAGGTGCTTGATTGCCTGTCGCGCCTTAGGAAAAAGCTGTACTTCATCGAAAATGATTAATGACTCATGTTCATATAAAGTTATTCCAGTCTCTGCTTGTAATCTTAAAAAAAACAGATTCAAATTTCCTATATCATCAAAACATTCTCTTATATTATTTGTTGTTTTTGAAAAATCTATTAGGATATATGACTTATATTCATTTCGTGCAAAATTCTCTGCAATCGTTGATTTACCAACTCGTCTTGCACCTTCTAATAAAGCGGCGTATTTATTGGAATACTGTTTTTTCCACTCTAATAATTTATCGTATGCTTTTCTTTTAAAATACATAGCTACCTCCTTATATATAAACCTGTTATAACACAAAGAGTACTTTTCTTCAAGATTGTTATTCGTTATTTTGTTCGTTTCTTCAAAGTTATATTCTGCGTTTTTGTACTTTTCTTCAAGATTTGGGGATGGCAACAATAGAATTAGAAACTCTGGTGGATTACTTTTCAAGGGAATTGACATGTTAGTTCAAGTATCATTGTGATAGCTCGTCTTCTGAAGAGTTATAATCTGCTGGTGAATCCCCCAATTCTCTAAATATAAAATTTGATTTTGCATGGGTAGCCAAAGCACAGCCTCCAGAAAGAGAAAAAATCTATATTTGTGGCCTGGGAGCAAAGGTTGGATGTGAGCGCGAAAGCGAACATTCAACCTGCAGCGACGAAAGTCACAAATATAGATTTTTTCTCTTTCTGGAGGCGTCTATTTTTCCAGCAGCAAATTTCATATTGAAATTTGTCTTATCATAGTGTATAATGAATCAGAACAAATGTTTGAGCAACAAGATTGCGCTTGCATCTGCTCCCAGATTGCTGTAAGATATTAAGTTGGAATGTCCACAGGACATTCTATGGTTATCTAAAGAGATAAGTAGAAGTATCGTAAAGATGTAAGTAAAAGTATCGGGAGATAGAGTAATGGAGAATATAACAATTAAAGATATCGTAGAAGCGACCGGCGGTCAGCTTTTATGTGGAGATGAGAATAAGGTAATTAAGGAATTTTCAATTGATTCCCGTTCTGGAAGTGCAGACAGTATTTTCGTGCCGATTATCGGGGAGAGAGTCGATGCACATAAGTTTATTGATGGAGCGCTTAAGATCAATGGAGCGACTTTTACATCAGAACATAATAAGCCATTAGAAGGTTTTGAGGATAAGCCATGGATTAAGGTAGAAGATACCGTAGAAGCAATGCAGAAGACTGGAACTTTCTACAGAAATCGTATGAATCTTCCGGTTGTTGCTGTTACAGGAAGTGTTGGTAAGACGACAACAAGAGAGATGATCAGTACCGCTTTGGCTTCACAGAAGAAGGTTTTTCAGACAATTGGAAACCAGAACAGCCAGATTGGTGTGCCATTAACACTTTCTCATTTGACAAAGGAAGATGAGATTGCTGTTCTTGAGATCGGTATGAGCGAGAGAGGGCAGATTGAGAAGCTTACGAATATGATTCGCCCGAATATAGCGGTTGTTACCATGATTGGTGTAAGTCATATCGCACAGTTAAAGACACAGGAGAATATCTGTTTAGAGAAGATGGATATTGTAAAGGGACTTCCAGAAGATGGAATGGTCTTTTTGAATGGGGACGATAAGTTCCTTGCGCCATATCGTGGACAGCTTTCTCATAAGACATTTTTTTACGGAATGGATAAGGCATGTGATTACAGAGCAGAGGATGTTCTCGTAAGAGATGGCCAGACAATTTTCCATTTCTTCTATAAAGAAAGGGAAGTGGTAAAAGATATGGAAGTGGTTCTTGGAACGATGGGAGAACATAACGTTCGTAATGCGCTTGTTGCGCTTGGCGTCGCTCATCAGATGGGTCTTGATATGGAAGTGGCAGCAAAGGCGCTTATGACATTTCATGGACAGAGACAGCAGATGCACAGATTAAAGAGCTGTACTTTAATTGATGATACATATAATGCAAGTCCAGATTCCATGAAGGCAAGTGTTTCCGTTCTTTCTTCTATGGAAGGTGTGAAGGGAAGAAGAATTGCAGCGTTGGCAGATATGCTTGAACTTGGAGAAAAGGAAAGAGAATATCATTATGAAGTAGGTGAGTTTATCGCCGGAACACAGGTAGATGAAGTTGTTGCTTATGGAGAACTCTCAGAAGAGATTTTAAAGGGAGTCGAAGATCATAATGAAAGAATTGTTGTAAAGCATTTTAATACAAGAGATACGCTTAAAGAATATCTTTTAACTTATGTACATCCCGATGATGTTCTTTTATTAAAAGCTTCGAATGGAATGAAGTTAAAAGAAATTGCAGAAGCTTTTTTACAGAGAGATGAGCAGGTACATTAGAGCGTGTTTGAAAAATGCTTTCTGCAAGATATGTGTTATAGTTTGTGAAAGATTTTGCCTGAATGAGGGTATCGTAGAGGGCTATGGCAACTGAATAAAGCGAAATCGCAATAATATGTTAATGTAGCAATGCACTATTTATATGATTTTGTAAAAATGTATGATGCATGGAGATTTGCAGAGAATATCGATATAAAAGAATACAGATTATCAGGAGTATAATAGTAGATAATAGAGATTGTAAAAGGGAGCTTTACCAATGAAAATATATTTAATGAGACACGGTGAGACAAAGTGGAATAAGAGAAGTAAGCTTCAGGGGCAGGTAGATATTCCGCTTGCACAGGAAGGAATTGAGCAGGCAGAGAAGTCGGCAGAGGGAATGAAAGACATTCCATTTGATTACATTTTTTCCAGTCCGTTAAAGAGAGCTTATAAAACGGCGCAGATTGTCCGCAGTGACCGTCCAGTGGAGATTGTAAAAGATGACCGCCTGAAAGAAATGGGATTTGGAACCGCTGAGGGAAAGCTTATCGGAAAGATGTTAGCGAATCCGGCTATGGTACGTTATCAGAGATTTCGTCATGACCCGGAACATTTTCGTCCGGCAAAGAACGGGGAATATTTCCAGGATGTTTTGAAGAGGACAGAGGAATTCTTTGAAGAGCAGGTTGCGCCACTGGAAGGAAAGGCAGAGAATGTTTTAATCGTGGCACATGGCTGTGTAGTCAGAAGTCTGATTCTAAACTTTACGAAGCGTCCACTCAGCCAGTTTTGGAAGACGCCATTTGGAAAGAACTGCTCTACAGCAGCATTTGAATATGAAAATGGTGAAATAAATATGATTTATGAGAATAAATTATATTATGAGGTGGATTGTCCTGACTGGCAGCAGCAGATTCCTTCCTTTAAAAAGAAGAGAAAACGGTAATTAGTTAAAGTAAATTTGTGAGGTTTTTATGGGACAGCAGACGACATATAATGCGAATAGTATCGCGGTTCTGGAAGGGCTTGAAGCTGTAAGAAAGCGCCCGGGAATGTATATTGGAAGTGTTTCTACAAGAGGTCTTAATCATCTTATTTATGAGATTGTAGATAACGCGGTAGATGAACATTTAGCAGGATATTGCAGCAATATTCAGGTGATTCTCGGGGAAGATGGAACGGCAACGATTCAGGATGATGGACGAGGTATTCCTACAGGAATTAACAGCAAGACAGGAATTCCGGCGGTGGAGATGGTATTTACCATGCTTCATGCCGGTGGTAAGTTTGGTACGGGAGGATATAAGATTTCCGGAGGACTTCATGGAGTAGGTGCTTCGGTTGTAAATGCACTTTCTGTGTGGCTTGAAGTTAAGGTGCACTCCGATGGAAAAGTATATCAGCAGATGTACGAAAGAGGAAAGGCAGTCGCACCGTTAGATGTGATTGGCAAGTGCAGAAAAGGCGATACAGGAACAAGTGTTACCTTTTTACCAGATGGAGAAATATTTGATAAAACATACTTTAAGGCGGAATCCATTAAGAGCAGATTACATGAAACTGCTTATCTGAATCCGGGATTAACTATTACATTTGAGAATAGAAGACCGGGAGAAGAGGAAACCGTCCTTTTTCATGAAGAAGAAGGCTTAAAGGCATATGTCAGAGATTTGAATAAAGGAAAGCCAACTGTTGGAGAAATTGTTTATTTTAAGAAAAAAGTAGATGATATTGAAGTGGAAGCAGCATTTCAGTATGTAGATGAATTCCAGGAAAATATCATGGGATTTTGTAATAATATCTGCACGATGGAAGGTGGTACACACATTACAGGTTTTAAGACAAAGTTCACTTCGATTATGAACCAGTATGCCAGAGAGCTTGGTATTTTAAAAGAAAAAGACAAGAACTTTACCGGAGCGGATGTACGTAATGGAATGACTGCGGTTCTTTCTATTAAGCATAAAGATCCAAGATTTGAAGGACAGACGAAGACGAAGCTTGATAATCCAGATGCAGGTAAAGCAGTTGGTGAAGTACTCGGCGAAGAACTTCCATTATATTATGACAGAAACCTTGAAGAACTGAAAAAGGTCATCGCCTGCGCAGAGAAGTCGGCAAAGATTCGAAAGGCAGAGGAAAGAGCGAGAACGAATCTTATTTCAAAGTCCAAGTTTTCAATAGATACGAACGGAAAGCTGGCGAACTGTGAGAGTCGTAATCCAGAAGAATGTGAGGTATTTATCGTTGAGGGAGATTCCGCGGGCGGCTCTGCCAAGACAGCAAGAAACCGTCGTACACAGGCAATTCTTCCGATTCGAGGAAAGATTCTTAACGTGGAAAAGGCTTCTATGGATAAAGTTCTTGCCAATGCAGAGATTAAGACGATGATCCATACATTTGGCTGTGGATTTTCCGAAGGATATGGCAATGACTTTGATATTTCCAGGTTAAAGTACAATAAGATTGTAATTATGACCGATGCCGATGTCGATGGAGCGCATATCGCAACACTGTTGTTGACATTTTTCTATCGCTTTATGCCAGACCTCATTCATCAGGGACATGTATATCTGGCGACACCACCGCTTTATAAGGCAATTCCAAAGCGTGGAAAGGAAGAATATCTTTATGATGATCGTGCTTTAGAGAATTACAGAAAGAATCACAAGGGTAATTTTACATTGCAGCGATTTAAAGGTCTTGGTGAAATGGATGCAGAGCAGCTCTGGGAGACTACATTGAATCCAGAGACACGTATTTTAAAGCAGGTAGAGATTGAAGATGGAAGGCTGGCTTCTGAAGTAACATCAATGTTAATGGGAAGCGAAGTACCGCCAAGAAGAGAGTTCATCCATGCACATGCACAGGATGCAGACTTGGATTTATAAGAGTAGAAATAGTAAGTTTAGAGAATTAGAAAATAGAGGTAACTATATTTATGGAAAACTGCTTGAATTTAAATAGTTACAAATAGATTGAGAAACGGAGAAAAAAATGTCTGAACAGATCATAAAAACAGAATTTTCTGACGTAATGCAGAAGTCTTATATTGATTATGCAATGAGTGTTATCTGTCAGCGAGCATTGCCCGATGTGCGGGACGGTTTAAAGCCAGTACAGCGAAGGGTACTGTATGCGATGCAGGAATTGGGGCTTTCCGCAGACAAGCCTCATCGTAAGTCTGCCCGTATTGTCGGTGATACGATGGGTAAATATCATCCACACGGTGACAGTTCGATTTATGAAGCGTTAGTAGTAATGGAGCAGGATTTTAAGAAGGGAATGCCGCTGGTAGACGGACATGGCAACTTTGGTTCTATCGAGGGTGATGGAGCGGCTGCCATGCGATATACAGAGGCAAAGCTTCAGAGGTTTACGCAGGATGTTTATCTTGCAGATATGGATAAGAATGTTGTTGATTTTCAGCCAAACTTTGATGAGACAGAGAAGGAACCAGTCGTTTTGCCTGTTCGTATTCCAAACCTTTTAATTAATGGAGCAGAGGGAATCGCAGTAGGTATGACAACAAGTATTCCACCACATAACCTTTCTGAAGTGGTAGATGGTGTAAAAGCTTACATGGATAATCCAGAAATCACAACAGAAGAATTGATGGAATATGTAAAAGGCCCTGACTTCCCAACTGGTGGAATCGTTGTAAATCAGAAGGAATTAAAAAATATTTACGAGACAGGAAGCGGTAAGATGAAGCTTCGTGGAAAGGTACATTTTGAAAAGGCGAAGAAGCGCTCGGAAAGAGATAAGCTCGTCATTACAGAGATTCCATACACAATGATCGGAGCCAATATCAGCAAGTTTATTTCTGATGTGGTAGGATTAATTGAGAATAAGACAACAAGTGATATTGTCGATGTTTCAAATGAGTCATCTAAGGAGGGAATTCGTATTGTTCTGGAGCTTCGAAGAAATGCAGACGTAGAACGTTTAGAGAATCTTCTCTACAAAAAGACCAGATTAGAGGATACTTTCGGTGTAAATATGCTTGCCATTGCCAATGGGAGACCGGAACTTTTAAGCTTAAAAGACATTATCCGCCATCACACCAAGTTCCATTATGAAGTACTTACGAGAAAGTATCAGACACTTCTTAAGAAGGAATTAGAACAAAAAGAAATCAAAGAAGGACTCATTAAAGCCTGTGATATCATTGATCTTATTATTGAGATTCTTCGTGGAAGCAAGAACTTAAAAGATGCAAAAGCCTGCCTGATTAACGGCGATACAGCCAATATCACTTTTAAAACTCAGAAGTCTAAAAAGGAAGCATCCCAACTTTCCTTTACAGAGAAACAGGCATCTGCTATTCTTGAAATGCGCCTGTACCGCCTGATTGGACTTGAAATTATGGCATTGCAGGAAGAATACGCAGAGATTCTTAAAAAGATAGACAAGTACCAGGATATTTTAGAGCATCCGGCATCCATGAAGCGTGTCATGAAAAAGGATTTGGAAAAAATCAAGAAAAATTATGGCTTTGCCCGAAAGACAGAGCTTACTAATGCAAAAGCTGCCGTTGTAAAAGCACTGCCAATCGAAGAAAAAGAAGTCGTATTCGTTATGGACCGCTTTGGTTATTCTAAGATTCTTGATAAAAATACTTACGAGAGAAATGAAGAAACGGTATTAAAGGAATATCGTCATATTGTACACTGTATGAATACTGATAAAATCTGTGTATTTACTGATACCGGAGTGATGCATCAGATCAAAGTGTTAGATATTCCAGCCGGACGACTCCGTGATAAAGGAATCCCACTTGATAATATTGGTAACTATGACAGTCGTAATGAGCAGATTCTTTTAATTGCTCCAGACAGAACATTAAAAGATTCCTCGCTCTTATTTGTAACCACTTCTTCCATGATAAAGATTGTGGATGGAGCAGAATTCATTGTACAAAAGAAGACCGTAGCTTCAACAAAATTAGCAGAAGGTGATACCTTAACAGCAGTACGCCTTGTCAGCGCAAAAAAAGGAACAGCCAATGCACAGATTATCATGCAGAGTGAGGAAGGTTACTTCCTGCGCTTCCCATTAGAAGAAGTCACCAGAAAGAAAAAGAGTGCCATCGGTATCCGTGGCATGAAGCTTCAGGAAGACGATCATGTGAAATATGTGTACCTTACTGGAGTAGAAAATGAAGATGAACCATCGATTATCTATAAGGAAAAAGAGTTGGTATTCAGTAAAATACGACTTATGGGAAGAGATGCAAAAGGCGTCAAGGTGAGAAGGTAAATTCTGTTTTTCATACAACCAAAAAATATCCCCATCGGCTGTGGAGTAATCTCCTGCCAATGGGGATATTTTATGTCATTAACAAATAAAAAGTGATTAACTATATTCATGGGATATTCAGTTATTCATTGAATATCTCATATCAGAATGTTAAAAGCCATAAAGCCTGAAACATTTTAAATACATCTGTTTAATAAATAATAACAGGGAAGCCTTCCTCTACGTATTTGTAAAGCGTTGCCGCTGTAGAATATGGACAGTTAACACATCCATGGGAGCCGTTACCCTTATAAATGGAGCCACCATAAGATGTTCTCCATCCATCTGCATCATGAAGTCCCTGTCCACCGTTAAATGGCATCCAGAAGTTTACATGTGAGGAATAGGAACCACCACCGGCATTAGGTCCGGTTAAGGTAGCATCTCTTTGTTTATAGGTAATTGCATAAACACCGGTATAAGTCTGATGTCCCTTTGTTGGGTCACCGGTTACAACGGAAGAGTTTACTTTACATTTTCCATTAACGAAGAGCCATATTTCCTGATTGGAAATACTTACTTCTACGTAAGAGTTTCCGATATCGTTCTTAGCTGACTTTCTACATTTTGCCTTATAGGAGTAAACCGGTTCTCTTTCAACATCTTTTCCAGCTTTAATTTCTTTGATTAACTGAGCTTTTTCTTTATCAAAATAGATTTTCCAGCCGTAGTCACCGCCGTATACGTTAATCTTTGAACCGTAGGCAGTAGTGAATGGACGGGAAGATCCCATTGTGTTGTACTTAGAACCAAGGCTTTCAACGTAGTCTCCTACTTTGCTTTCATCTAAGGATACTGTGAAATCTTTAGAAATCTTTACCCAGTCTTTAGAAGTCTTATAATCAAGGACTTCTTTTGTATAGTTAAAATCGTAAGTTACAGTAACGCCGGCATATTTGTTCGCTTTGGCGAGCGCATCAGTAACGACCTGATCTTTGGCATAGTATTTAGGAAGCTTGTAAAGATTCTCTTTTTCAAGATCAATCTTTGTAATTCCGGTAGATAGGTCTGTTCCGATTAACTGAATTAATGCCTTTTTCTTTACGGTATTACCAAGAACTTCAGGAACAATCTCAAACTGACTGTCACCGTCCTTTATGTATGCACTTTTCGGTGCAGTTACATTTTCTTTTTTGAAACATTCAAGGTTGTTAACAACTTCCTCTAACTTTGCCTCATCATAAGTTACATCTAACTTAACCGTATATTTTTTCTCTCCAAACAGGTTGGTAAACCAGAGCCATGGATTCATGGAAGCTTTCAGATCGCTGATCTGGCTGCCGACATTGATAACTGCACCGACATCATTCGCATCGATAATCTCTGTACGCTCCTTTTCCTTTAAAGAAATCTTGTGAGAGGCAAGGTCATCTGTAAACGTCTTTTCTGCCTCATTTACACTCATCTCGCCAACCTTTACATGGTTAATTAATGTGTTGTGTGGAAAATGGTTGGAATAATAGTAAACACCACCGCCATAAACAGCAAGAAGTAAAACAACGATAACGGCTGCAATAATCTTTCCTGTATTTGAAGACTTTTTGTCACTGCGGCGGCTTCTTGTTGTTGAACTGTCTGGTGTGACATTTTGTGCCTGTGTATCACTCATTTGTGAATGATCTCCTTTCTTAAAATAAATTTAGTTGTAAATCATGCAGTAGATTTACGCATGGGTTATACAATAGTTCATTCATCATAGTTCAAGAGCAATGAATTCTATCTATGAAAAAACAATATAAAAAAACAAAAGGAATTTATTTATGAAGCTCCTTTTATGTAACCCTGCTCTGTAACTGACATATATAACTTTATATCGTTACAAAACAGTAACATTATAATACATTTTTAAGGAAAATGATATTAATTATTCTTAAAAATGTATTACAATTTTGAAATTCTTATAAGCACGAAAAAATTACTTATAAATTGTAACGAAAATGTCATTTTATGGTATTAATCAAATAATAAGACCAAAAGTGTGGGTCTCATATACATCATTTAAAAGAAAGTTCCCTGGGTCAACGTAAAATGTAACTTCATCAACGTTGAATATATATCATTTAAAAGAGTGAAAGCTATGTCTGCTTAAATCAGTCAATAATTCTGTTAAAATTTACATTTCCCTGATCAATGCAAGAAACTCCTGAACTTCTTCCAGATTCCTCTTACTTAGACTGGAATTATGAAAGCGGGAATCCATCGTAACTTCCGGACCAAACCAGGCGGGAGCCGTGTAAGCGTTGGCACTGTTCATATCCGGAAATTCGACTTCTGCCATACAAAATCCCTTATAATCGCCCTCAAATACGTCAAGCTCGATCAGATAAGGTTCATCTGGAATCTTGTAACGCTTCTTTTCGATGGATATACCATCTTTTTTAGCAAGAAGTTGCGTAAAAGATTCTTCTGACAGAGGCATTTCCACTTCCTCTCTTGCAAGAAGTCCGGCAGACTTTAGTGTGAGAATATAATCTTCATTCTTCTGTCTGACACGGATAACAGGTTTTGTGGAAATGTATGCCTGAAGCAAAGTATCGCAGGGGTAACTTTCTAAATTATCGGGTAAAGACTTTATTAAAAACTTTCTTTCGATTTCCATTTTCATTCTCCCTAAAATAGTATTTGAAGTTATTTCACTATATTTATATAGAAAAAATAACGGCAGGTAACAACATATTACTATATAATATCATATTTTCATAAGAAATAAAGTGAAAAAACTATGACCAAGCTTGATAAAAAGGTGCAAGTAGGATATTATTAAAGATAATGAATTTATTAACAAAGTAAAGGAGGGCTTAATATGCGTTCAGTATATGTATTTTGTGCCGATGGTTTTGAGGAAGTGGAAGGACTTACGGCAGTAGATTTATTAAGAAGAGCTGGCATTTCTGTGACGATGGTTTCTATTATGGGAAGAACACAGGTAACGGGAGCACGTAATATTTCGGTAAATACAGACATTTTAATAGAAGATATTAAGGAAGAGGCAGATATGCTTGTACTTCCAGGTGGAATGCCGGGAACAAACTATTTAAGAGAACATGAAGGGCTTGCCGAATTGTTAAAGAAGCAGTATGAAGCTGGCAAGTGGGTTGCGGCTATCTGTGCAGCACCATCTGTACTTGGTGGTCTTGGCTTTTTAAAGGATAGAAAGGCAACCAGTTATCCAGGATGTCTTGATGGAATCCCAGTTGGTGAGTATACAGAAGAACCGGTTGCAGTCGATGGCAATGTAGTGACGAGCAGAGGAGTAGGGACAGCGATTGACTTTGCCCTGAAACTGATTGAAGTCTTAATTAATAAAGAAAAAGCAGATGAGATTGCTGCTTCGATCGTATATCCGGTATAGGGGGAAGATGATGCAGCAGGAGAGTAAGATTGGATTTTTGTGGCAGTATGTGATTGCCTGCATCCATCCGTCTCAGTATAAAGAACTGATTAAGAAGAAAAAGGGCGCTTTCGTTGGCTATGTGGCGGTACTTGTCATGTTTCTCGTACTTATCGAGAATGTGATTCCATTTGCAGCGTGGACAGTGAGTGTTGGTGGTTTGGAGAATCTGGTTTTAAACCGAATCCCAAAGTTTACTTTAGAAAAAGGACAGTTTCAGAGTGAAAGTCCGATTGATTTTACAATAGGCGGTGTTATCCGTGTTAAGGCAGATTCGTCCGTAGAAGAATTTAAGGAATCAGATTTTAAGTCTGCTTATGTACAGGAACTTTTAGTTGGAAAGAAGAACATTTTAATTAAAATGCCTGGTGGGAATCAGCAGATCGTGCTTTCACAGTTTAAAAACTGGAAGTTAAATAACAGGGGACTGGTGCAGATGCTTCCAGCATTCTATATGTTTCTTGTATTTTATCTGGCTGTGCTTCTGATCACAAAAGCAGTACAGTATCTTTTGGTAGCACTGGCATTTGCCCTGATATGCCGGGGAAGTGTAAGATCAGCAGAAGGCAAGGTCGTGTCAATGGCAGAGTCCTTTTATATCGCAGTCTATGCCAGAACACTTGCAGCAATTATCAGTAGTGTGAATGTGGCGCTTGGTTATATGATGGACAGCATGATACTTATGATCGTGACGGTATTTATTACGATGGGATTTATTATGCGGGGAGAGATTTCCGTGCTTGATCCACAGCCATCAAAGGAATAGCACCTGTTTTTAAGTGGAAATCCTTGAGATTTTCATTCTCAGATGATTCATAGTATATGCAGGCGACTGGCAGACGCATAAAGAATCGACCAGAATATTTTAAGGAGGAAGAGTTATGTCAAAGGTTATTATGGTTACCGGCGGAAGCCGAAGTGGAAAGAGCGTAATTGCGGAGCAGAAGGCAAAGGAATATGGAAAGCGCAGTGTTCTTTACCTTGCGACAGCGATTCCAATTGATGATGATATGAAAGAACGTATTCGCATGCACCAGGAAAGACGTGATTCGGAATGGGGGACTTATGAAGGCTACCGTGATCTTGGTGAAGTGGTGAAGAATACAGAAAAGAATACGATTCTTCTTGATTGTGTTACGGTTATGATTACCAATATTTTATTTGAAGATGGAGAGAGAGATTTTGACAAGATTTCTGCTGCTGAAGTAGAGAAGTTGGAGAATGAGGTAATTAAGGAACTAAGTAATCTTGTAAAGGCAATCCGTGATGAGGATAAGACTCTCATCATTGTTTCTAATGAAGTTGGAATGAGCCTTGTGCCATCCTATCGTTTGGGAAGAATTTTCAGTGATATTTCAGGAAAGGCCAATCAGGTCATTGCATCTTTAAGTGATGAGGTTTATGTTGCAATCAGCGGTCTGCCTCTTCGTCTGAAATAGGTGTGCCTATGAGTAAAAAGAAAAAGAGAAAAGGGAGCGGATTGTTTTCAAATCTGCTTCTTCTATTGTGTATTGTTGTTTTTTGTGTTGCAGCATGGAAACTGTGGGGATATTATAAGAATTACCACGGTGGAAGGAAAGAATACGAGCAGCTTCGGCAGTATATAAAGGAGAAGAAAGATTCCGATAAAAAAGGAAAGAAGTCAGGGTCTGATACCTGTCCGGTTACCGTGGATTTTGATGCGCTTGCCAAAGTGAATCCAGATGTAAAAGGCTGGATTTATATTAAAGGGACAGGCATCAATTATCCGATTGTACAGGCGAGCGATAACACAACCTATCTTCACCGGACATTTGAAGGGAAGGACAGTTTTATCGGAGCTATCTTTTTAGATGCCGGGTGTGAGGCAGATTTTTCTTTGGAAAACAGTATTGTTTATGGACATAATCTGAAGAATGGTCAGATGTTTGGTATGTTAAAGAAGCATTATGATACAGAGTATAATTCGGATGCTGATTATAAGAAGCATCAGAAAATATGGATTATTACGCCAGAAAAAGAGATAGAATACAAAGTATTTGCTGCAAGAGAGATTGATGTAAATGCAGATTCTGATGTGTATACAATTTCTTTTGCTTCAGAAGAAGAGTATGCATCTTACTTAAAAGATGCGTTAGAAAAGTCACTGTATACTTTAAAGACAAAGCCGGACAGTGCAGACAATACGTTAACATTGTCAACTTGTACGTCCTCTTCAGAAGCCGGACGTTTTATCGTACAGGCAACGCAGATACAAAGGACAGCAAAGGAGTAGACAAGGAGTGGACATGAGAGAGAAAAATATATGGGAGAGGATAAAGAATTCGGGCAATTGCAGAGTTCTTATTCTTAATCTGATTCTTACTCTCTGCCTGAATCTTCTTTTAGAATTTACAGAAAGAAGATCTGTGGGCGAGGTGTTCTCATTTATCCAGGAGAGAACATTTGTATTTCTTTATAATGGATTTATTATATTTTTATGCCTATCCGTTGTATTTTTAGTAAAGAAAAGGATTTTTGCATATGTATTTATCAGTGGATGCTGGGGGTTAGTGGCAATCGCAAACGGAGTCGTGCTGAGTGACAGAAAGACTCCGTTTACGGCAGTAGATCTTACGCTGGTAAAGTCGGTACTGCCAATCTTGAGCAGTTATCTTAAGATATGGCAGATTGTGGCAATCGTTATCTTACTCGTGATCGGAGTGGGAGGACTGGTGTGCCTGTATCTCTATTCTCCGGAGGATAAGAAGTATAAAGGCGCTTTTTCTGGCTTCTTGTATACAGTAGTCACAGTCCTTTGCTTTTGCGCAGTGACATATGTCGGTGTGGGCAGAGGAATGCTTATTAAAAAGTTTGATAATCTGATAGCTGGTTATAAGGATTATGGTGTTGCCTATGGATTTTGTGTCACAGCGATAGACACCGGAATAGATCGTCCGATTAATTATTCAAGGGATACGGTAAATGGCATAAAGAAAAAGGTAAAAGAGGCAGAAAAGAAGCAGAGACAATCGGAAAAGGCGGAAAATGTACGCCAGCCGAATATTATATTTATTCAGTTAGAATCATTTTTTGATGCGACAACGGTGAAGAATCTGAAGATTTCACAAGACCCGATTCCAACCTTTCATAAGATTCAGAAAGAATATACTTCAGGGTATTTGAAAGTTCCTGTGTATGGAGCGGGAACGATTAATACAGAATTTGAAGTGATCACAGGAATGAATATAGATTATTTTGGTACAGGAGAGTATCCATATCGAAGTATCCTTCATAAGACAACGTGTGACAGCGTTGCTTACTGGTTAAAGGAAAAGAATTATGAGGCCAGTGTGATTCACAATAATAATGCTTCTTTTTATGATAGAGATGCTGTTTTTTCCAATCTTGGATTTGATAATTTCATTACGATTGAAAACATGGATGTAAAGAGCCGGAACGAAGTAGGATGGGCGAAGGATTCTATTTTGACAACGTACATTATGGATACGCTTCACCAGACGAAGAAGAAGGATATTATTTATACGATTTCTGTGCAGGGCCATGGGGATTATCCGACGGATGACCAGAGCGATTCTCCGATTACGGTTTCCGGAGAAGGCATGAGTCAGAGTTATCTCAATCAGTTTACATATTATGTAAATCAGACGAGAGAGATGGATGATTTCATTAAAGATCTGACCGAAAAGCTTTCAGATTATCCGGAAGATGTAATGGTTGTTGCTTATGGGGATCATTTGCCAGGAATGAATTTAGAGAACAAAGACTTAAAGAATGGCTCAAAGTATGAAACACCATATTTTATCTGGGATAACTTTGGTTATAACAAGACAAATAAAAAGAGGGAATCCGGTAAAGTGGAAGCATGGCAGCTTGCCTCGAAAGTACTTGGCGAGGTAGGAATTCATAATGGATTATTAAATGAATACCATCAGACGATGGAAGATGATAAGAAATACCGTAAAAATTTAAAGCTTTTACAGTATGATATGCTTTATGGAAGTAACTTTGTAAGAGAAGGCAAAAAGTCCTTAGAACCGACAAAGATAAATTATAGCTTAAGTCCGGTAGAGATTACAGAGATAAAGGAAGATAAAGACAGATATCTGCTACTTGGTAATCATTTTACCGATGTAAGCCGTGTCTTTGTAAATGGAGTGCGTGTTGCCTCGAAAAAAGAGAGCAGCAGCGTGTTAAGTATTTCGAAAAGTGCTGTAAAAGAAGGGGATAAGATTACGGTTCATCAGGTTAGTGTAACCAATGAAAATATTACCTTAAATCAGTCAGAGGAATATGAGTTTCATAAAGATAAAGTGAGATTGTTATACAAAGATTTGTATGATGAATAAATAAAAAGAAAAACAGGAGGACAAAGTATGTCAACAACAACCGCAATATTATGCGCCTTTGGCGTGTACTTACTGCTGATGATTGCCATTGGCGTCTGGTGTATGAAACAAACAACAGGAGCTGA
Organism: bacterium; assembly: GCA_963600375.1. GTDB lineage: Bacteria > Bacillota > Clostridia > Lachnospirales > Lachnospiraceae > Anaerobutyricum. Next base: position 16,966 of record CAVCBH010000211.1, read on the forward strand.
TGACTATTTCTTAGGAGGCAGAGGACTTTCCGGTCCGGTAGCTGCCTTATCTGCACAGGCATCTGATATGAGTGGATGGCTGCTTATGGGACTGCCAGGTTCTATTTATGCGTTAGGTACAGGACAGGCCTGGATTGCCGTAGGTCTTGGACTTGGAACAATCGCAAACTGGTTAATCATTGCAAAACCGCTTCGTGCATACACAATCGTAGCGAACAACTCAATGACTCTGCCAGAATTCTTTGGTAACCGTTATCATGATGAGAAGAAGATTTTATTAGGAATTTCTTCTGTGATCATCGTTGTTTTCTTCTTAGTATATACTGCTTCAGCACTGGCATCAGGAGGAAAGCTTTTCAACACAGTATTTGGTATTGATTATCATGTAGCATTATTTATCGGAGCAGCCGTTATCTTAATCTATACATTTATGGGTGGATTCCTTGCGGTATGTACAACAGACTTCGTACAGGGAACGATGATGCTTATTGCACTGTTAGTTGTACCGATTATTGCATGGGGGTATGTAAGTGGAGATTTTTCCTCTTTGTTGGCCCAGAGTGGTGTAGATTCCGCACATTACATGAGTCTTATGTACAACGGAGACCATCCAATCACACCAGTTGAGATTATCTCTAATCTTGCCTGGGGTCTTGGATATTGTGGTATGCCACACATCCTTGTTCGTTTCATGGCAATTAAAAATGAAAAAGAACTTCGCAAATCTTCTGTGATTGCGATCGTATGGGTAATAATTTCTCTTACTCTTGCTGTATTTATCGGAGTAGTAGGTCGAGCATATCTTCTTCCAATAATTCTTGGAGAGACAGCAGGCGCACCATCCACTGAATCCGTATTTATCCAGATGATTCAGGAAACCTTTACAAACAAGATTAATCTTCCATTTATCGGAGGTCTCTTTATCTGTGGTATCTTAGCAGCAATCATGTCCACTGCGGATTCCCAGCTTCTTGTATGTTCCTCTTCAGTATCTGCCGATATCTATCAGGATATCTTTAAACCAAGTGCAGGCGATAAAGAAGTATTAACAGTAGGACGAATCACAACAATTATTGTTGCAGCCCTTGCTTTTATTATTGCATGGGATCCAAACAGTTCTGTTATGGCACTTGTATCTGATGCCTGGGCAGGTCTCGGTGCTGCATTTGGTCCATTAGTCGTAATGAGTCTTTTCTGGAAACGGACCAACCTTTCAGGAGCTATCGCAGGACTTGTATCTGGAGCATTAACCGTAATTATCTGGGATTATATCCCGATTATCGGGGGACAGACTCCGTATGTGGCAACAGGATTATATTCTCTTGTAGTAGGATTTATCATCAGTTTATTGTTTATTGTGGTAGTAAGTCTTATGACAAAAGCACCGGAAGAATCTATTCTGGCGGAATTTGAGCTCTATAAGGGCTATGAAGAATATGATAACTAGTAGTAATTTGCCGCAGGCAAAGTAGATACTGCCAGGCAAGGAAGATACTTCTTAAACCAGACACTCCCAAAGAGAGAAGAAGCCCTTATATTTGTGACTCTATCACTGTGGATTGAATGTTCGCTTAACCGCTCACATTCAAACACGCTCTAAGACCACAATATAGGGTCTTTTTTTTTCTTTGGCAGTGCATATTATACCCATTGCCTGTGGTAAATCAGAATTGACATTTCCTCATTTTTGTGTATAATATATATTGGTTTTTTATGGTTTTCTTTACATTGAAATATATGTATACCATTAATTTAGGAGGTAATTCAATGAATTTGATGTATGATGTTATTATTATCGGTTGCGGTGAAGCTGGTATTTATGCCGGTTACGAACTTAGTTTAAAAAATCCTTCCTTAAAGATTGGTGTTTTCGAACAGGGAAGGGATATCTATAAAAGAAGCTGTCCTATCGTTGCAAAGAAAGTAAAACAGTGTATCAACTGTAAAGTCTGTGATACGATGTGTGGTTTCGGCGGAGCTGGTGCATTTTCTGATGGTAAGTTTAACTTTACTACTGAATTTGGCGGCTGGCTTACAGATTATATGGATCATGATGAAGTTATGGAACTGATTCATTATGTAGATGATGTCAACGTAGCGCATGGTGCTACTACAAACTATTTTTCTACAACAACTCCAGAGGCACAGGCTCTTGCAAAGAAGGCTCTTGAATTTGACCTCCATCTCTTGCAGGCACAGTGCAAACATCTTGGTACAGAAAAGAATCTTATGATTCTTACAAATATTTATGAAGATTTAAAAGACAAAATGGATTTCCATTTTAATACTGCTATTTCTGAGATTAAAACCTGTTCTGAGGGTTACGAACTTGTAACAGAAAAAGGTGATGTTGCACGATGCAGATTCTTAATCGCAGCTCCTGGACGAAGCGGTGCAGAATGGTTCGCAAACCAGTGTAAGAATCTTGGAATCAAGCTTATCAACAACCAGGTAGATATCGGTGTTCGTGTCGAACTTCCAGCACGTGTATTTGAACATATCACAGATGTTGTATATGAATCCAAACTTGTCTATCGTACAAAACAGTATGGTGACAGTGTTCGTACTTTCTGCATGAACCCTTACGGACATGTTGTTGCGGAAAATGTAGAAGGAATCAACACAGTAAATGGTCATTCTTACTCCGATGCTTCTCTTCGCAGTGAGAATACAAACTTTGCACTTCTCGTTTCCAACCGTTTTACAGAACCGTTTGACGAACCATATCGTTACGGTAAACACATCGCTTCCCTTTCTAATATGTTAGCAGGTGGTGTACTCGTACAGCGTTTCGGTGATTTAGTAAAAGGTATTCGTACAAATGAACACCGTTTAAGCCAGTCTTTCGTAAAACCTACACTGACTGCTGCTGTTCCTGGAGACTTATCTTTAGCACTTCCAAAGCGTCAGCTTGATGATATTATCGAGATGATCTACGCACTTGATAAAGTCGCTCCTGGTACTGCAAACTATGATACTCTTTTATACGGTGCAGAAGTTAAATTCTACTCCTCCCGTTTAGAGTTAAGCCACGAGCTTGAAACAAAACTTCCTGGTTTCTTCGCTATCGGAGATGGCGCAGGAACAACAAGAGGACTTGCACAGGCGGGGGCTTCTGGAATTAAAGCCGCAAGAGCGGTGCTTTCAAGACTTTAAAATCTGATTTGCTGCAGGTAAGGGAGACGCTCCCAAAGAGAAAAGATAGCCTATATCTGTGATTCCTTCTAAAAAATTTAGGAGTGCGCAGGGCTGGATTGAAAGAAAAGCTGAAATAAAAGAATCCGAATCCTAAAAGCTGGAATTAGCATTGGAAGCAGCACTCCGATAAAGGATTATCGCATGGTTTTGAGAAATTGAAAATCCGGGCGATTATGTACCACTTACGGTGCTGCTTCGCAAATGGTTTGACCGGAAAAGGAAATAAAACTACACGGTAGCCAAGCCCACAAAAAATCCCCTCAGTATTCGCACTACTGAGGGGATTTGTGTTGTGCATCAAGCAACAACTTACTCTTTTCTGACTTCAATATATCACACTAAGCCAGATAATTCAAGTATATTCTAATCTTGATTTTTTATACTCTTCTGAAAAGAAAATAATTTATACAGCATATATAAATTTATTCAATTCCGTAATTCATCCAACAACAACATTTCCATCAACTTTCCGTATACCGCATCGCTTTTCTTCTCCCAACTGTCGCAGATTGCAATGGCCTGTTCTTTCGACACCACATTGATGCTGAGTTCTAAAAGAAGAGAGCCTTTCTCTTTAATCTGGGTTTTTACCATATATTCGCCACGTTTCTTTTTGATTGGGTAATAGTCGGCAGTGATGTCCACTTCTTTTCTAAGCTGGTATTTTTTCTCAGCAAAATAGTCCAGAATATCATTTTTGATTGGCTCGGAAATCTGTGTGTGAAACATGGATAAGGCTTCTTTTCCAGAGTCGATGAGGTGGTAGTTTGTTGAGTTGCGGATTGTTTCTGCGCGTACAAATTCCGATTCCACCAGTTCATTGATTGCCTGTTGTAAGTGAAAATAGGACGTATATCCGTGATTTACAAAAAATTCGCTTAGCTGGGAATTTGTCAGTGGAAAATCCAGATTATCCAGCATAAACAGTATCATTAATTTATATAATGTTAAAGATTCTTCTGACATAAGCTTCCTCCCTGCATAAAGTTTCGTTGCTTCATTTCTTTATGGATGGTATTTAAGACGAGTCGTTTGTGGCCAATCCATTTTGGAGCAATTAAAAGGTCTTTTGGGCCATCTCCAGTCATTCGCTCGATGACGATGTCTTTGCGAAGCTGGCTAAGACAGGTAATGAGATGGTCGATATATTCTTCCATTGTAAGAATGTGAAATGGATGCTGCTCATAGTAACTGGCGAGTGCAGTATTTGTTAGTACATAAAGCATGGAAACTTTGATGCCACTTACTGGGAGTGCATTTAAGTAACGGACTGTGTCAAGTTCCATGTCTAAAGTTTCGCCGGGAAGACCGAGAATAATGTGTGCAGTGACACGGATTCCGGCTGCTGCAAGAGTATGACAGGTTTTGGTAAAGACTTCAGTCGGATAGGCCCGGTTTAAAAAATCTGCGGTGCTGTCATGAGCGGTCTGCAATCCCATTTCGATAAAGACGGGTTTTCGTTTATTTAATTCTTTTAATAATTCTAAAATTTCCGGAGTGATACAGTCGGGTCTTGTGCCGATAGATAATGCGGCGATTTCCGGAGCGTTGATGGCTTCCTCATAGAGTGTGCGAAGTCTGTCTACAGGAGCATACGTATTGGTAAATGCCTGAAAGTAAGCAATATAATATTCTCCCTGATACTTTCTGCTCGTCTGAGCTTTGCCAAGACGAATCTGTTCGGAAACAGAGAGGGAAGCGTTCTCTGTAAATTCTCCGCTTCCCCCTTCGCTGCAAAAGATACATCCACCGGTTGCGAGTGTCCCGTCACGGTTTGGACAGGTAAAACCGCCATCTAAGCAGATCTTGTAGAGCTTTTCTCCAAAAGATTCTTTAATAAAACGACTGTAACTATAATAGCGTTCCATAGAAATTAATCGATATATTCTTTGACAGCGGCACTGACTACATGAGCGATTTCAGGGTCGAATGCATGTGGAAGAATATTGGTATCGCTTAATTCTTCGGCAGGAACAAGACCAGCAATCGCATGAGCAGCGGCAAGCTTCATCTCGGAAGTGATATGGGTAGCGTGTCCTTCTAAAGCACCTTTGAAGATTCCAGGGAATACAAGTACGTTATTTACCTGATTTGGAAAATCAGAACGACCAGTTCCGACTACCTTTGCTCCTGCCTCTTTTGCAAGGTGAGGAAGAATTTCAGGGTCAGGATTTGCCATAGTAAATAAAATGGAATCCTTTGCCATAGAACGAACCATATCCTGACTTACGATACCGGGAGCGGATACGCCAACAAAAATATCGGCATCTTTCATCGCATCTGCCAGAGTTCCTGTTTTATGAGAAAGATTGGTAACCTGTGTCATCTTTTCCTGCATCCAGTTCAAAGATGGGTCACCGGAGCATAAGATTCCCTGACGGTCACAGAGAGTAAGATCCTTAAATCCGTAAGATAAAAGCATCTTTGCGATAGCGATTCCAGCAGAACCAGCGCCGTTAACAACTACTTTACAATCTTCTTTTTGCTTGCCGACAACTTTAAGAGCGTTGATGATTCCTGCAAGAACGACGATGGCAGTACCATGCTGGTCGTCATGGAAAACAGGAATGTCAAGCATTTTGTCGAGACGTTCTTCTATTTCGAAGCAGCGTGGTGCTGCAATGTCTTCTAAGTTGATACCGCCAAAAGCAGGGGCGATTCTGACAACAGTTTCGATAATTTCCTCTGTATCCTGTGTATCAAGGCAGATAGGAAATGCATTTACACCACCGAATTCTTTAAAAAGGGCAGCCTTTCCTTCCATAACAGGCATGGCGGCAAGTGCGCCGATATTACCAAGACCAAGTACGGCACTTCCGTCAGATACAACGGCAACTGTGTTTGATTTGATCGTGTAAGTATAGGCTTCTTTTGGGTCCTTTGCGATAACACGACAAGGTTCAGCAACCCCAGGTGTGTAAGCAATCGCGAGATCTTCTGAGGAAGCAACCTGACATTTGGCTTCTACAGAAAGTTTACCGTTCCATTGTTTGTGCATTTCTAAAGCTTTTTCTTTATTTGTCATAATTTAATTTCCGTCCTTTCCCAGAATATATTCTAGCATCGGTTTTCTCATTCTGCAATCAAATATTTCGCAAAAACAGGTTGTTTTCTTCCAAATTTGTGTTATTATAAAAAAGACAATTCTAATTCGTCTTAATAATCTGGTGCGAAGAAGAGATTTTTATATCGTTTGCATCACATTTTTAGTTATAATCTTTTGATTTCCCAATTGATTTAAAATGATATTTGTATATATGCATAGAAAGAGAATTTTCACACTTTATCAGAGTGGAAATAATGCTGAATTTGATAAGTACAAAAGCAAAGTAGTTTAAAAAATGAACCGACATATGGATAGCTATGTTTTTTGGAACAAAAAAGCATAAAGAAGTATAAAAAATGTTTAGAAAATCAAGCGAGAATCCCTGGTAATTTAATTATTGGATTTTTCATAAAGAAACGTTTAGGAGGTAAGAATGAACTTTAAAGAAATGACACTCCTTCAATTGAAGGCATATGCAAAGGAAAAAGGTATTCGCGGAGTAAGTATGCTTAAAAAAGACCAGTTAATTGAAAGACTTACCGCGAGTGAGGATAAAAAGACACAAACAAAGGCAGAAGAGAGCATACAATCACGAGAAAACATTAAAGTAAAAGGAAGATCACAGAAGAGTGAAGGAATAGAAGAAAGTGCCGAATCGCAAGAAGGTGCTGAAATAAAAGCAAACATCAAGCCGGAAGAAAATACAAGAAAAAAACAGGAATCAGACAAAAAAGAAAAAGTATACCGACATACAAATCGTACCAATAATAAAAATAGCAGAAGGAATTCGAGAGAAATGAATGAAGAACATTTCACAGAGAAGAAAAAACATTTTGACCATGAGGTAAATGGAAATACTATAAATGAAACAAATGTAGAAAATCATCAAAAAGCAGCAGAACATATCACAGATTATGAAAATGACAAAGAAAATATAAATGGTGCAAACGGGGGGGATAGTGAAAATACAGGCAAGGAAAATAAGAAAAGCGATTTATCCAGCTTAGACAGCGGAAATATGGCAAATGGTATTCTTGAAGTTATGCCGGATGGCTATGGATTTATCCGCTGTGAGAATTATCTTCCAGGAGAGAATGATGTATATGTTTCTCCATCCCAGATTCGCCGTTTTAACCTAAAGACCGGTGATATTTTAGTAGGAAATATCCGTATTAAAACACAGAACGAAAAATACAGTGCCTTATTATATGTGCAGTCTGTCAACGGATATAAGCCATTTGACGCTGCTAAAAGAAAGAACTTTGAAGATTTGACCCCAATATTCCCAAATGAGAGAATCAGTCTTGAAACAGAAAATGCACCACTTTCCATGCGTATGGTTGATCTCCTTTCTCCAATTGGAAAGGGACAGCGAGGAATGATCGTTTCTCAGCCAAAGACAGGAAAAACTACACTGTTAAAGCAGATTGCAAGAAGCATTACCGCAACAAGGCCGAATATGAAGGTCATTGTACTTCTTATTGATGAGCGTCCAGAAGAAGTAACTGATATCAGAGAATCTATTGAGGGACCAAATGCGGAAGTCATCTATTCTACATTTGATGAGCTGCCAGAACATCATAAAAGAGTATCTGAAATGGTATTAGAGCGAGCAAAACGTCTCGTAGAACATAAACAGGATGTCGTTATTTTATTAGACAGTATTACACGATTAGCAAGAGCATATAATCTTCTTGTACCGCCAAGCGGAAGAACACTTTCCGGTGGTCTTGACCCGGCAGCCCTCTATATGCCAAAGAAATTTTTCGGAGCAGCAAGAAATATGCGCGAGGGTGGAAGTCTTACAATCCTTGCAACCGCACTTGTTGAGACAGGAAGTAAGATGGACGACGTTGTATTCGAAGAATTTAAGGGAACTGGTAATATGGAGCTTGTACTTGATCGTAAACTGGCAGAAAAGAGAATTTTCCCGGCGATCAATATCCAGCGTTCCGGAACAAGACGAGAAGACCTCCTCTTATCCAAAGAAGAACAGGAAATTGTCTACGCCCTTCACCGTGAAATGTCCGGCAACCGCGCCGAAGAAAATATGGAGCAGATACTTAACTTTTTCAAACGGACGAAAAACAATAAAGAATTCATTCAGGTGATGAGACAGTCTTTATTTAAAAAATAATAAATACTGGGCAAAAAATCAATATAAGATAAATGATAGCAATTTTATAAAATATAATTGCCAGCAAAGGTGAAGTAGTGTGGCATCTGTTCAGTAATAATAGTTTATGGATAATCATTTTAAAGTTCACAACAAAAGATTGCGCAAATTAAACTGAAAAAACTATATCTGACAGTATACTGGATAGATGAAACATTAGCTTCAATTAGAAAAAAGCAGAAGAAATATTATACAAAATGAGTTGAAATTGTAGTGTATGCATAAAATCCATTTAAAAATACCGACATAATTCGTAAAGTGCTTTCATTGACGAGCAGAATAATGTGTAGTATTATTTGGAGCGAAACATTTGTAAAACTCAGTCAGACAGATAGACTATAAAGTCTGACGGATATAATTCATGAATTATTCAAGAGCTTAAAAGAGAAGCAATTTGTGTGTAACTTATGATTTTAGAATAGTTAAAAAATAAAAAAGGAAGATAATATGATCAAACATTATTTAACAGTATTTTTAATTTCAATGGTTCCCGTTGCAGAACTAAGAGCAGCGATTCCTTACTCACAGGCAGTAGGACTTCCGCTGATTCCTTCTTATATTATTGCAATCATCGGAAACATGCTTCCAGTACCAGTTATTTATTTATTTGCAAGAAAGGTACTTGAAATTGGAAGCAATATGCCAGGCGTAATCGGTAAGTTCTGCCACTGGTGTACCGCCAAAGGAGAAAAAGGTGGAGAAAAGCTGCAGGCAACCGCGGGAAAGGGCCTTTTTGTTGCCTTACTTTTATTTGTAGGAATTCCACTTCCAGGAACAGGAGCATGGACAGGAACATTGGCAGCCAGTTTCTTAAAGATGGACTTTAAGTCAAGCGTACTTGCAGCAATGTGTGGAGTTTTACTTGCCGGAGTCATTATGATGACATTAAGTGCTGGATTCTTTTCACTGATTCGATAGACAAAAGGAGATTTGTTGGGGATGAAACGGTTAGGAAGTTTTTTTGATGAAATATACGGTTTTGATGGAATGTCCTGCTTCTTACTGGCAATTAGTGTTATCCTGAATCTGATTACAGGTCTGTGGCCGTCACAGGCAGTAAACAGGTTTAACTTAATCAGTTATCTGCCGTTACTGCTATGCATTTTCCGGGTATTTTCTCACAATTATGAAAAAAGAGAGCAGGAGAATGAGAAGTTTCTGAACTTTATCCGTCCACTTTGTGAGAATATTATTGAAAAACGTGAGGAAAAAGCAGAGGCAAAGCTATTCCGCTTCTTTAAATGTCCGGTATGTAAGCAGAAACTCCGTGTTCCGAAAGGAAAAGGAAAGGTGGAGATTACCTGCCCGAAATGTGGGAATAAATTCATAAAGAAGGCTTAGAAGCGTAGCAAAGGAGACGCTCCTCGAAAGAGACCCTGGCCTATATTTGTGCCTCTATCACTGTGGGCTGAATGTTCGCTTAACCGCTCGCATTCAGCCCACAGTGATAGAGGCACAAATATAGGCCAGGGTCTCTTTTGAGGAGCTGTGCTTTGGCTGTAGAAGCAAAATTAGAATTTATGTTGGAGAATTTGCGGATTCACCAGAAGAGGGAGCGTCTCCTTTGCCTACGCAATCAGAATTGATAATTATATAGGAGTTGTTATTATGAATATGGATAAGAATAAAACAAATGTTGTACAGAAAATAAATTATCAAAAACAACTTGATAAGATCACCGACAGAATCGAAAAAGACTGTGAGTCAGGCAAAGAGCGTCCAACCCTCTTCCTTCATGCATGTTGTGCGCCTTGCAGCAGTTATGTTTTGGAATATCTGACAAAGTATTTTAAGATTACAATTTTTTATTATAATCCGAATATCACACCGGAGATAGAGTATACAAAAAGAGTCAAGGAGCTGCAGCGTTTTATTCATGAAGCGGGATATGAGGATGATGTGACGTTTGTAGAAGGAGATTATGATCCACAGGTGTTTTTTGATATGGCAAAGGGGATGGAAGATTTACCAGAGAGAGGAATCCGCTGTTATCATTGCTATGCACTTCGTATGGAAGAAGCGGCAAAGAAAGCTGCCGAAATGGGAGCGGATTACTTTACAACAACCCTTTCCATCAGTCCGCATAAAAACGCACAGTGGATTAACGAAATTGGCGAAAAACTTGCCGAAAAATATGGTGTAGCACATTTACCATCGGACTTTAAGAAAAAAAGTGGGTATTTGCGTTCAATCGCACTTTCAGAAGAGTATCATCTGTATCGGCAGAATTATTGCGGCTGTGTATTTTCGAAGGCAAATTAGAATTGTTTTCTGCGCGCTGTCATGTTATTATGAGCAGGATAATTACGAATAATTTATATAGGAGATGAGTAAAGTGGAATTTTGGGACATTTATGATGAGAATAAGCAGTTAACCGGGCGTACAATGAAGAGAAATGACTGGTGCCTGAAAGATGGAGAGTATCATTTGACCGTTCTTGGAGTTATCGCAAGACCCGATGGAACTTTCTTAATTACAAAGCGCGTTATGACAAAAGCCTGGGCTCCCGGCTGGTGGGAAGTTTCCGGCGGCGGCGTGCAGGCTGGAGAGTCCTCTGAGGAAGCAGTACAAAGAGAAGTGAGGGAAGAGACCGGACTTGATGTGCAGAATGCAGAAGGCGGATATTTATTTACTTATAAGAGAGAGAATCCTGGCGAAGGAGATAACTATTTTGTAGATGTATATCGCTTTGTAATGGATATTGATGAGAAGGATGTATTATTCCAGGAAGCAGAGATTGATGGATATATGTTTGCAACGAAGGAGCAGATTGAAGGCTTTGCTGCAGAAGGTAAGTTCCTTCATTATGATAGCATCAGGCAGGCATTTTCTTTTAGCTGATGTAGAGAATAATTTTGTAAGCCGGGTAGTTTACAAAGGCTGTTTGGCAAAGCTGCTTATAGAAAATGTAGATGGAAAATATTTTGTAAAGCAGTGTATAATTAGCGTAAGAATGAAGAGATATCTTTGTAATTAAGGCAAAAAGGCTTGATTTTATGGATATATTATAGTAGAATGGCAAACGGTTTTAAGATTAATTTAAGATTAGATTCAGGAAAGGAAGTGAAATACATGGACAGTTGTGATAGTGCGGGGCGAAGTATAATTTGCGGTGGCAGTAAGAAGAGTTTGGCATGGCTGGATGTGGATTTCATTTTCACCGTGTCTGATTTTGATGTTTTTATATGATATATTATATGAGATATTATATACACGGTTTTATATAGGATATCTTTTTATATGGGATTTGGTGTAAAATGTCTTATATATGATATTTTAACATTTTTAGAATATTTCTTTTCTCCACCGCGTGGATGGATTCCTGTACAGTTCGCACACAAAGCCAGTATGTGAGATGATCGCATGAGTGAATAGCTGTTGATGCGCTGCTGAATGGTTTAAACCGGTGTACTGTATCATTAATTAATATTTTACCAAATAGTTTGTATTCCTTTTAGGAAAATTATGTTGTTTGGCTGTAGTTATGATATAGCACACAGGAGGCGGTGGACTTTTTATGCCCTTTTTGGGGAAGAAAGGAGAGATATTATGGAGAAAATGTTAAAGAAACCAGATTATGCAAGAGAGATTCTTGGAATTATGCATGGCTCTTTTTCAAAAGAGGAAATGCTTGATCGAATTGCAGATTACCATGAAAATGATATTGCAGAGGCTTTTGAGCTTCTTTCAGAGTCAGAGAGAAGAGTTTGGTATCAAATGTTTGGTCCGGAACAGATTGCGGAGATTTTTTCGTATATCGATGACCCGGCTTCTTATCTGAAGGAAGTCCCTCTTGATGAGGCTGCGAAAGTGCTTTCTTTCATGGATTCGGATGATGCGGTTGATATTTTAGATGAGATGGATGATTCGACACAGGAAAAGCTGGTCGGATTACTCGATGAAGAATCAGGACATGATATTAAGATGATTCTTTCTTATGAAGAGGATGAAATGGGTAGTAAAATGACTACGAATTTCATTGTGATTCATAACAATCTGACGATTCGTCAGGCAATGCGTGAGCTTGTACAGCAGGCAGGAGAGAATGATAACATTTCTACGGTATATGTTCTTGATGAAAATGATAAATTTTATGGTGCAATTGATTTAAAAGATTTGATTGTGGCAAGACAGGAAGATAATCTGGAGGATATCATCAGTACTTCTTATCCTTATGTAAATGATCATGAGATGATAGATGAATGTATTGAACGAATCAAAGATTACGCGGAAGATTCTATCCCGGTTCTTACAGAAAAACATTTGCTTATTGGTGTTATCACGGCATTAGATATCGTGGAAGCTGTTGATGAGGAAATGGGAGAAGATTATGCGAAATTAGCCGGTCTGACTGCGGAAGAGGATTTAAAGGAAACTACAATTGAAAGTATGAAAAAAAGACTTCCATGGCTGATTATTCTCTTATTCCTCGGAATGGGAGTTTCCTCCGTTGTCGGCGTATTTGAAACCGTTATTGCCGTACTTCCTGTAGTTATGTGTTTCCAGTCATTAATCCTTGATATGGCAGGAAATGTCGGAACACAGTCATTAGCTGTAACGATCCGTGTATTAATGGACGAGACGTTAAGCACCAAACAGAAACTTGGTCTTGTAGTAAAAGAAATGCGAATCGGTTTATGTAATGGTCTTTTCCTTGGAGTTTTAGCATTTGTATTTATCGGATTCTATATCTGGCTGTTGAAACATAATCCGGTTGCACATGCATTTGTCATTTCTGGCTGTGTTGGATTATCACTTATGACAGCAATGGTTATTTCAAGCATGGTAGGAACCCTCGTACCAATGTTTTTCCATAAAATTAAGATTGATCCGGCGGTTGCTTCTGGTCCGCTGATTACAACGATTAATGATCTGGTCGCCGTTGTAACGTACTATGGATTAGCATGGCTGTTGCTGATTCATGTGTTGCATATGGTTTAATTCGGCAGATAGACAGACGAACAAAAATAGACCATATAACCTATATCTG
>CAVCBH010000212.1:0-3455 GCA_963600375.1 bacterium
CTCCCAAGGGAAGTGGGTTTCCGCCTATGACAAACGAAAGGATTTTAATTATGAAAAAGAGAATAGGTATTTATCATTATCAATATTACAGAGGAGCCTGTAAACTATGTTACAGACATTTTATTCAGGAGATGGTAGAGTCTTATGAAAAATGTCATGAAGTAGCAGAAGAAATCTATGGAAAAGAGAATTGTGAGTTTCTTCATTACACGGATTTTGGACAATATGATTCAGAGAATACAGACAGACCAGGCTTTCGTCGTATCATGGAAGCTATTGAGAAAAAAGAACTGGATGTAGTGATGTGCTATGGACTAAACAATATTACGATTAATGAAGAGCTTTTAATTAAGTTCTATAGATATGTTCGCTCACAGGGAATGGAATTCCTGACTGCAGATCATGGAAGAGATGCGATGAAATATATAGATATTTATATTGAGAAAAATAATTTGTGAACCTGCAAGACAGACGAACTCAGGAAGATAAAAAAAGCATATTTGTGACTTTAGTCGCTACAGGTTGAATATTCGCTTAACGGCTTGTATCCAACCTTTGCTCCGAGATCACAAATATGCTTTATTTATCTTCCTGAGTTCTGTTTGTTGGCAACTCAGAATTTATTATTTACTATGATTCTTTTCCAACTCCTGCATCTTCATCGCACGAACCTTCAAAGGAAGTCCGAATAAAGTGATGAATCCCTCTGCATCATGGTGATCATACTGATCTCCTGTTGTAAAGGAAGCAAGTGTCTCACTGTAAAGGCTGTATGGAGAAGTTGTTCCAGCCTTAATGATGTTACCTTTGTAAAGTTTGAACTTAACTTCACCAGTTACATATTTCTGAGTGGATTCTACAAATGCCTGGATTGCCTCACGAAGTGGTGTGAACCATTTTCCTTCGTATACAACCTGAGCAAGTTTGTTACCCATATCTTTTTTTACTGACATAGTGTCACGGTCAAGGACGAGTTCTTCTAACTGTCTGTGAGCTTCCATAAGGATTGTTCCGCCTGGAGTCTCATAAACACCACGGGACTTCATACCAACAACACGGTTCTCAACGATATCAACGATACCGATACCATGTTTTCCACCTAATTCATTTAACTTACGGATGATGTCAGCAACCTTCATCTCTTCGCCGTTGATTGTCTTAGGAACACCAGCTTCGAATGTCATTGTAAGGTATTCTGGTTCATCCGGAGCTTTCTCAGGGGAAACACCCAGTACTAATAGGTGGTCGTAATTTGGCTCACATGCAGGATCTTCAAGTTCAAGTCCTTCATGACTGATGTGCCATAAGTTACGGTCACGGCTGTAGCTGTTATCTACAGAGAATGGAAGATGAATGTCATGTGCTTTACAGTATTCAATCTCTGCTTCACGGGAGTCCATCTGCCATTTGTCATCACGCCATGGAGCGATGATCTTTAAGTCTGGAGCTAAAGCTTTGATACCAAGCTCGAAACGAATCTGGTCATTACCTTTACCAGTAGCACCGTGGCAGATAGCAACAGCGTTCTCTTTACGGGCAACTTCTACTAACTTAGCAGCGATTCCCGGACGAGCCATGGAAGTTCCAAGAAGGTATTTGTTCTCGTATACAGCATCAGCCTGTACACATGGCATAATGTAGTTCTCACAGAAATCATCTGTGATATCTTCAATATATAACTTAGAAGCACCGGAGTAGAGGGCGCGTTCTTCTAATCCGTCAAGCTCCTCGCCCTGACCACAGTCAACGCAGCAGCAGACTACGTCATAATCGTATGTTTCTTTTAACCAAGGGATGATTGCGGTAGTGTCAAGACCACCTGAATAGGCTAAAACTACTTTTTCTTTACTCATTCTATATATCCTCCTAAATTTTTCGTCATTTGTCTCATATACTATACGTCATTCTACAGGGAAATGCAAGAGGTTTTTTTGCATATTATTAATAAATATTAATTAATGCTTGCATAAAATGCATTTTGGTCGTATAATTATGAATAATTTCGAATAAATATGTAAAAAATTATAACTCTTGTTTTCTGGAAAGGTTTGTGGGATAATAGAAAACTGAAATTAAATCTCCATTTATATATAGGAAAATAAGAGATGAAGGATTGAGAGAAAGGATTGAGAGAAATGATAAGAGCAGGTATTATCGGTTCTACTGGATATGCAGGACAGGAACTTGTCCGCATTTTACTTGGACATAAAGATGTAGAGATTAAGTGGTATGGTTCCAGAAGTTACATAGACCAGGCATATGCGAGTGTATTCCAGAATATGTTTCAGCTTGTGCCGGACATTTGCAAGGGAGAAGATTTAGAGCAGCTTTGTGAGGAAGTTGATGTTGTATTTACAGCAACGCCACAGGGACTTTGTTCTTCTTTAGTGAGCGAGAATGTACTATCTAAGGTAAAAGTCATTGATTTAAGTGCGGATTTCCGTATTAAAGATGTTGCTACTTACGAGAAGTGGTATGGAATCAAGCATCAGAGTCCACAGTTTATTGAAGAAGCCGTTTACGGACTTTGCGAGGTGAACAGAGATAAGATTAAGAAGGCTCGTCTGATCGCGAACCCAGGCTGCTATCCAACCTGTTCCTTCCTTGCAATTTATCCGTTAGCAAAGGCAGGTCTTATTGATATGAAGTCTGTAATCGTTGATGCAAAGTCTGGTACTTCTGGCGCAGGAAGAGGAGCAAAGGTTGCAAACCTTTATTGTGAAGTGAATGAAAGCATTAAGGCATATGGCGTGGCAACACATCGTCATACACCAGAGATTGAGGAACAGTTATCCTACGCATCTGGACAGGAAACGCTTATTAACTTTACACCACATCTTGTTCCTATGAACAGAGGTATTTTAGCAACAGCTTACGCTAACCTTGTAAAGGATGTTACGGAAGAAGAGATTCGTAAGATTTATGAAGATGCATATAAAGACGAGCAGTTTGTTCGTTTCTTAAATGCAGGCGTTTGTCCGGAGACTCGCTGGGTAGAAGGCAGTAACTACGTTGATGTTAACGTAAAAGTGGACGAGAGAACCCACCGTGTGATTATGATGGGTGCGATGGACAACCTTGTAAAAGGTGCAGCCGGACAGGCCGTACAGAATATGAACTTAGTATTTGGCTTACCAGAGACAGAAGGATTATTAATGCCTCCTGTATTCCCATAAGATCTGGTTTGAAAAATGCAATCATAATTTAGTAGTGAATTTATATGGGTGACTGCACAGTAGCGGAATTGTTTTTTTGTGTAGTTTTGCAGTATGATATTATGAAAGGATTTTGTTTATGAAAGTAATCGAAGGTGGCGTTACCGCCGCAAAAGGATATAAAGCAGCAGGTCTTCGTGCCGGAATCAAGGCAGGAAAGACCAATAAAGATATGGCAATGATTTATTCGGAAAAAGCAGCAGTATGCGCGGGAACATTTACAAAGAATGTTGTAAAGGC
>CAVCBH010000213.1:0-13464 GCA_963600375.1 bacterium
ACTAAGGATCTAGTCCGGGCTGACTGGGTACGGGTTCAAGTCCCGTCAACTGCATGAGATGAGAGCTGAAGATTTGGTCTTCAGCTCTTTTTGCATTTTTGAGTTATGGAGACAGGTACGGAATACGAATAACATAAATTTTTGTAATATAATTAAAAAAGTGCTTGCATTTAGAAAAGAAATGTGGTATCATAATTGTCGTTGGCGAGAGAAAGCCATTTAATAATGAGCAGTTGTGGCGGAATTGGCATACGCGCTAGACTAAGGATCTAGTCCGGGCTGACTGGGTACGGGTTCAAGTCCCGTCAACTGCATAAGGTAGGAGTTGGAGATTTGATCTTCAGCTCTTTTTGCATTTTGGACATGAATAAAGTGGCTAAATAAAAATATTGTTTTGAAGAAATTTATTCTCTTTCAACAAGAAGACTCCCACTTTAAGCTGAGAGACGAATAGTGTCTGTTACCCACTTGATCAGGAATAAGGAATATGGTTCTAAATAAAATAGAAATTCATAAACTGTAAAAAATACATAAGTGCAGGGAACTTTATGGAGGGTGCAGTTTTTTATAAAAAATGGATGGAGAAGGCTGGGAAGATGTTGTTATCGGTAATGGTAGCAGTATTATTAACGATGCTTTTTCTTGCGTTGTTTGCTTTTGCCATGTTAAAGGGGAATCTGTCCGCTTCGGTAGAAAAAATAGGATTGATCGTGATGAGTACGATTGCCTGTTTTATAGGTGGATTTTTATGTGGAAAGAGAAATAAAAAAAAGAGATATTTATGGGGACTTGGTGTAGGGATTTTATATTGTCTGTTTTTTGGAATCGTTCGTTTGTGTATGGGGCAGTCTTTTGTGCCAGATACGGCGAGGTTTTTTTCTACATTTCTTTACTGTGCGGCAGGGGGAATGCTTGGAGGAATGTTGAGTTGATTTTTTGAAATAAGGCTACCACAATCCCATTGGCTTTAGACAATGAGTAGTTCACATTTTTCCAGAGTATTTTTTATATGCTTTAGAATCTTTTATCTCGATATTTTTCAAACACGTTCTGAGGTTTTTTATCTTAATATTTTTTGGAACAATATTGTAAAAAGACTCGCTATTTTCAGAATATTTTTGTTGGTTAAAAAGTCCTTTTCTTAGGGGATAGTTTGTGTTATAATAATCTACAAAGTGTCATCTTAGATGCTTTGCATACTAGATTATGAAGTGAGGAGGCGTTATTAATGAAACGTGTAAAGACACTGACCGGAAACAAAACATACGGTACTACTATGTGTAAAGGTGGATGTGGCGAGTGCCAGACATCCTGCCAGTCTGCCTGCAAGACATCCTGTACAGTAGGTAACCAGACTTGCGAGAGTAATAAATAATTAAAGGGCACAACAGGAAGAAGTATTCCTGACATATGCTTGAAGTAGGGTGAACTGTCTTTGGTCAGTTCACCTTATCTCTTGTATGGAAAAATGTCTTAATAAAGATTACTTTATATAACATATCAGGATATATATTAAGATATACTTTTAATAGAATATATTTTTATTGCAGAAAATTTTTAAATTTAAATATTAACTTATAAATGAAAGAACAGAAAGGGATAATAACGTGATTCATCAGTATAAAAATAATGGATATAATATCGTAATGGATGTGTGCAGTGGGGCAATCCATGTTGTTGATAATGTAACTTATGATGTCATTGCTTTATATGAAGAGAAAAGTTTAGAGGAAATTGAAAAAGAACTTTCCTATAGTAAAGAAGATATTGAAGAAGCTTACAGGGAAGTGACTTCTTTAAAAGAAGAAGGCTTATTATTTACCGAAGATATTTATGAAGATTATATCAAGGAAGTAAAGAGCAGAAAGACCGTAGTAAAGGCGCTTTGTCTGCATATCGCACATGATTGTAACCTTGCCTGCCGTTACTGTTTTGCAGAAGAGGGAGAATATAAGGGACATCGAGAACTTATGAGTGCCAAGGTTGGAAAGGCTGCACTTGATTTCCTTGTAGCGAACTCTGGAAATCGTCATAATCTTGAGGTGGATTTCTTTGGTGGAGAGCCTACCATGAACTTTGATGTTGTAAAGGAAGTTGTAGAATATGGTCGTTCTCTTGAAGAAAAACATAACAAGTATTTCCGTTTTACTTTAACAACCAATGGTGTGCTGTTAAATGATGAGATTATGGAATTTGCCAACAAAGAAATGGATAACGTTGTATTGAGTGTAGACGGACGTAAAGAAATTCATGATTACATGCGTCCTACAAGAAATGGTAAGCCAAGTTATGACCTCATTATGCCGAAGTTTATCCGCTTTGCAGAGTCAAGACATCAGCAGAAATACTACGTAAGAGGAACTTTCACAAATAGAAATCTTGACTTTTCTAAGGATGTTCTTCACCTTGCAGATTTAGGTTTTGAGCAGATTTCCATGGAGCCAGTTGTTGGACAGCCAGAGGAACCATATGCAATTCAGGAAAAAGATCTTCCACAGATTTTTGATGAGTATGACAGACTTGCGAAAGAAATGATCAAGAGAGAAAAAGAGGGAAAGGGATTTAACTTCTTCCACTTTATGATTGACCTTACAGGCGGCCCATGTGTGGCAAAGAGACTTTCTGGATGTGGAAGCGGAACAGAATATTTAGCAGTAACACCATGGGGGGATTTATACCCATGTCATCAGTTCGTAGGAGAAGAAAAGTTCCTTCTTGGTAATGTTTTTGATGGAATTAAGCGTACAGATATCTGTGATGAATTCCGTTCCTGTAATGTGTATACAAAGAAAAAATGTAAAGATTGTTTTGCAAGATTTTACTGTAGCGGCGGCTGTCCTGCAAACTCTTACAATTTCCATGGAACAATTGATGATTCCTATGATTTAAGCTGTGATATGGAGCGTAAGAGAGTGGAATGTGCGATTATGATCAAGGCAGCATTAGCAGATACTGAAAGCGAAGAATAATAAATGGAAAAGTGGTTTATCGCTTCAAAAAGAGCAGATTTTAATAAATTGGGGAAAATGCTTCATATCAGTCCGGTAACCGCAAGATTGATGCGAAACAGAGACCTGACAACAATGGATGAAATGGAACGCTATCTTCATGGCTCTTTGTCTGATTTGTATGACGCTCATCTTTTAAAAGATGCAGATAAGGGAGCAGGCATTATAAAGGAAAAGATAGAAACTGGGAAAAAGATTCGTATTATCTCAGACTATGATGTGGACGGTGTTTCATCAAACTATATTTTGTACAGGGGGCTTAAACGCTGTGGGGCAGATGTAGATTATAAGATTCCAGACCGGGTAGAAGATGGATATGGAATCAATGAACATTTGATTGAAAGAGCGGCAGAGGATGGAATTGATACGATTATTACCTGCGATAATGGCATTGCTGCAGCAGCGCAGATTGCGTATGGGAATTCTTTAGGACTTACATTGATCGTAACAGACCATCATGATATTCCATTTCAAAAAGAAGAGGACGGAAGTATTACTTATATTTTGCCACCTGCAAAGGCAGTCATTAACCCGAAACAGGAAGACTGCCTGTATCCATTTGAAAATATCTGTGGGGCGGTTGTTGTATATAAGTTTATTCAGGTCTTATATGATCTGTTTGGAATTGACCGGGCAGAGAGCGAAGCTTTCCTTGAAATTGCAGCGATGGCAACTGTCTGTGATGTGATGCCGTTACTCGATGAAAACCGAATTCTTGTAAAGGAAGGACTGCGGCGCATACAGCATACCCAGATTAAAGGATTACAGGCATTAATTGAGGCGAATCATCTTGAAGATAAGAAAATATCTTCCTATCACTTTGGATTTATTCTTGGACCATGTATCAATGCTTCTGGTCGTTTGACTTCCGCAAAAGATGCTTTGGAACTTCTTCTTTGTGAGGATAAAGAGTTTTGCAGGCAAAAAGCAGAAGCACTTACCGAGTTAAATGCAGAGCGAAAAGAAATGACAGCCAACGGAGTAAAAGCGGCAAAGGAATATCTTGAGAGTACAGGTCACGCCAATGATAAGGTTTTGGTTGTATATCTGCCGGACTGTCATGAAAGTATCGCCGGGATTATTGCCGGAAGAATGAAAGAATACTATCATAAGCCAGTGTTTGTTATCACAAGAACAAAAGAAGGGCTAAAAGGCTCCGGGCGTTCCATTGAAGCCTATCATATGTACCAGGAAATGAATAAAATCAAGGAATGCTTTGATAAATTTGGTGGTCACCCAATGGCAGCAGGACTTTCCATGCAGGAAGACCGCTTAGAAGAATTCCGGAAAAAGCTCAATGCCAATGCGACTCTTACAGAAGAGGATTTTATAGAAAAAGTGCATATAGATGTAGCACTGCCGATTTCTTATCTTTCCGAACAACTGATAAATGAATTTGAATTATTAGAACCGTTTGGAAATGAAAATACAAAGCCATTGTTTGCACAAAAAGATCTTTACATAAAAGGAATGCGTGTGCTTGGAACAACCGGTAGATGTTTAAAACTTTTTCTGTCAGACCAGGCTGGCAACACGATAGATGCCATGTATTTTGGAGAATCTGACGGATTCTCAGAAGAACTTACTTCGTTTTGTGGAAAAGAAGAAGCAGAGAGGATTCAGAAAGGACTACCACATCATGTAGGGATGGATGTGACGTACTATCCGCAGATAAATGAGTGGCGAGGGCAGAAGAATATACAGATTGTCATCCAGAATTACCGCTTTAAAAATTCTAATTTGCAGAGCTAAAACAGACGCTCCCCGAAAGAGACAATAGCCTATATTTGTGACTCTATCACTGCGGGTTGAATGTTCGCTTAACGGCTCACATTCAATCCTCGCTCTAAGGCCACAAATATAGGCTATTGTCTCTTTCGGGGAGCTGTTCGTTGGATGCTGGAGTCACAAATATAGGGTGGTTGCTTTCCTGGGTAGCGTCTGTTTTGCCTGCGGCAATTGAAAATCAAGCCTCATGCAATTTTCGATACTGTCTTGGTGTCATCCCATAGAGTTTCTTAAAAGTACGGTAGAAGTAGCTCAAATTCTCATTTTCAAATGTTTCTGTCAGATACTGCTTTTCTTTTTCGGACAGGCAAAGCAGGTTTTTTAACGTATGTATATCCATTTCAAGTGTTTCCCCTTCCCTTTCCTTCTCTCTCCTTTTACAGACTTTTTGCTCTGCATAATAAATATAACAGATATTTTTTCCTGTGTTTAGACTCTTAATTTATTAAAAAACTATCCTGATTTGACAAATAAGAAGAGAATCAATAGAATAATACTGAGATAAAAAGTGAAAATTATTATTTTGCCTATTGAAAAAATATTTAAGCAAACATTCCCTTGAAGAGTTTGTTAAAATCAAATAACAAATAGATATGAGATGGAAGGAGAACGAATATGGAACAAGAGAAAAAACAGCCGGATGTCAGATTGATAGGATTAGATCTTGATGGTACAACCCTTACATCCGATAAAGTATTGACGCCACATACAAAGGAAGTACTTGAAAAATGCCTTGCCGAGGGAATTCAGGTTTTGCCGGCAACGGGACGAGTAAAGTCAGGTATTCCAGAGTATTTAACACAGATTGAAGGAATGAGATATGTTATTTTATCAAATGGTGCAAGCGTGCTGGATTTAAAAGAAGATAAGATATTGTATCAGAATTGCATTCCATGGGAGAGAGCATTAGAGTTATTTGACATGCTGGAAACCTATAATACATTCTATGATATATATGCGTTAGGAGCAGGATGGTGTGAAGCACGTTTTTATGATAACGTTGGAAATTATGGTATTGAAAAACATATTGAAGAGCTGGTTCGCACATCCCGTAACCGTATCGATGATTTAAGAGAGTGGATGAAGGAACATAAAGCTCCTGTCGAGAAAATCAATATGTTCTTTGCCAAAGAAGATGACCGGCAAAGAGCATTCCGGGAGCTTAGTAAGATAGAGGATCTGGCAGTGACCTGTTCTCTTGGCAATAATCTCGAAATTAATGGTGCAACATGTAATAAGGGAGATGCTATGCTGAATCTTGGAAAGATTCTTGATATTCCGGTAGATAGTATTATGGCTTGCGGCGATGGCAATAACGATTTTGAAATGGTTAAGATGGCCGGTGTTGGTGTTGCTATGAAGAACGGAGAAGAATCGTTAAAAGAGGTTGCAGATTTTGTGACTAAAACAAATGATGAGGAAGGCGTAGCCTATGCAATCGAGCATTTTTGCAATTTATAATAGAAATAATCGTTTTCTGTTGTTTTTTGCATAAAAAATCTGCTATAATTAATTGTAAGAAGAAAAGGTGCGAGGGGAAAGACTCTGCGCTTAATAGTTTTGTGCCTGAATTTTTGGGCAGAAAGGGTGGACAAAGTGAAAAAACTTGAAGATTATGTCATCAATATTCCGGATTTTCCGAAGGAAGGAATTATTTTTAGAGATGTTACATCTATTTTACGTGATCCGGAAGGATTGAAGCTTAGCATACATGAATTGATGCATTGCCTTGAGGGAACAGAGTTTGACGTAGTTGTCGGAGCAGAATCCCGTGGATTTTTATTTGGTATGCCACTTGCCTACAATAAGAGTAAGGGATTTGTTCCTGTTCGTAAGAAAGGTAAGCTGCCAAGAGAGACCGTAAGTAAGGAATATGCCTTAGAGTATGGTACAGCAGAAATTGAAATTCATAAAGAAGACATCCGTCCAGGACAAAGAATAGTATTTGTTGACGATCTTTTAGCGACAGGAGGAACTGCTAAGGCGGCCCTTGATCTGATTGAAGAACTTGGCGGTGTTGTTGTAAAGGTTCTGTTTGTTATGGAATTAGAAGGCTTACATGGACGTGATGTGTTAAAAGGCTATGATGTAGAGTCCGTTATTACTTATCCTGGAAAGTAATAACAGAATTCCTGCTGAATAATAAGAGAATTTCTGGAATATGTTTTGAACATACTTCTAAAGAAAAGACTGTGTGACTGGAATTTTTTCGGAAATGCAGTCTTTTTAATTGCAAATTATGTAGTTAATGTATGGAGAGATTGCATTGGCAATATTTTATAGTTATAAAAAATAATCTGTATTGCAATTTATTTGTTTTAATCCTTCATTTTACTTTACAAAAATAAGAAAATGGAGTATCATGAAATATACTTAATTTTACAGAATAGGTGGAAGAATAGAGTGGAACATTTAAATTTATTACAGAGAATAGAGAAGAAGTCTTCTGAGTTCAGTAAAGGACAGAGAAGACTGGCTCAGTATATCACAGAAAATTATGACATTGCAGCATATCTTACTGCTTCTAAGCTTGGAAAAGAAGCAGGAGTCAGTGAATCAACAGTTGTCCGTTTTGCCTATCAGCTTGATTATGAAGGGTATCCAGAATTGCAGAAGGCGATTCAGGTTATTGTAAAGACGAATTCAAACTCCATCCAGAGAATGTCTCTCTCTTCAAAAAGATATCAGGAAAAAGGTGTATTAAAAAGCATTTTGTATACAGACGCAGAGAGACTTCGCGATACGATTCAGAGTGGTGTGGATGAGAATGAATTTAACCGGTCTGTTATGCTCATCAATGATGCAAGAAGATTATATATTTTAGGTGCGAGAAGTGCGGCCTATCTTGCAGGTCTGATGGGATATTATTTTAAGATGATGTTTGATAATGTAATTATCGTAGATGCCAACAGCACCTCTGAGACATTAGAGCAGATTTACGATATCAGTGATAAGGATGTCATGATGGGAATTACTTTCCCAAGATATTCAAAGAGAACGATTTGCGCGCTTCAGTATGCGAAGAATCATGGAGCGAAGACAATCGCTCTTACAGATAATATGCAGTCTCCGATTGTAGAGTATGCAGACTGTAAGCTGATTGCAAAGAGTGATGTAATGACGATCGTGGATTCTTTGGTATGTCCATTAAGCGTGGTAAATGCAATGGTTACAGCAATCGCATTGCTCCGTAAGGACGATGTAGAGAAGCGTCTTATGGCACTTGAAGAACTCTGGAATGAGTATGATGTTTATAACAGGAGTTTACTATAATGAACAAAGTAATTATTGTAGGCGGAGGGGCAGCCGGTATGATGGCTGCCATTTCTGCGTCTAGAGAGGGAAAACAGGTCTGCATTATTGAAAAGAACGAGAAGCTTGGAAAGAAGCTTTTTATTACAGGAAAGGGCAGATGCAATATTACAAATGCCTGTCCGGCAGACGAATTTCTTACTCATGTGGTAACCAATCCACGATTTTTATACAGCACATTTTCTCAGTTTGATAATGAGGATATGATGGATTATTTAGAAGAGATTGGTCTTCCGATAAAGACAGAGAGAGGACAGCGAGTATTTCCACAGTCCGACCGGTCTTCGGATGTAATCGATGCCTTAAAGAGGCAATGTAAAAAAGGTAGGGTACAGATTTACTATCACACAGAAGTAAAAGAGTTGCTTTTTGATGAAGAAAAAGAAAATTGTGTCGGTGTACTTTTGTCTGATGGAAAGAAAATGACAGGAGATTCCGTCATTCTTGCCTGCGGCGGCTTTTCCTATGCTTCTACCGGTTCAAATGGAGCGGGATATACACTTGCAAAGCAGGCAGGGCATAAGATTAAGTCCATAGAGCCATCGTTAGTTCCGTTTGAGATGAAGGAGACATGGTGCAAAGATTTGATGGGACTTACCTTAAAAAATATAGGTGTTCGCATCAAAGCAAAGAAAAAGACAATTTATGAGGGATTTGGAGAGTTTTTATTCACGCATTTTGGAGTGAGCGGTCCGCTTGTTCTTACAGCAAGTACTTGTCTTGGTAAGTATCAGAAGGAATTAAAGGCAGGAGAATTAAAATTAATTCTTGATTTAAAAGCCTCTCTTACTCCGGAACAGTTAGACAAACGTTTTTTAAGAGAATTTGACACCTATCGCAATAAAAATATTTCCAATGTGATGGAACGTCTTCTTCCAAAGAAAATGATTCCTGTCTTTTTAGAAGCGGCACAGATTCCGGAAGATAAAAAGATAAGAGATATCAGCAAAAAAGAAAGACGCCATATGATCGAGTTGATGAAGAATTTTGAGATGCACATCACAGATGTTCGTGGCTTTAATGAGGCGATCGTTACAAGAGGTGGTGTCAATGTGAAGGAAATCAATCCTTCAACAATGGAATCCAAAAAAGTAAAACATCTGTTTTTTGCAGGGGAAATGATGGATTTAGACGCAGTTACAGGCGGATATAATCTTCAGATTGCATGGACAACAGGATACGCAGCAGGCAAAAATGCGTAAAGACCATGTAAATTTTAAAAAATTATAAAAAAATAGTTTTTTTTTTCGCGAAGATATGTTACACTAATCAAGTGTAGGTAAAAGTGAAATCACTGTATACGCAGTCAGGTTTCAAAAGAATGGGAGGAAATGTCCATGTATAGTATAGCGATTGATGGACCGGCAGGAGCTGGAAAGAGCACGATTGCAAAGGCAATCGCAGAAGATATAGGTTTTATATATGTAGATACCGGAGCAATGTACCGGGCTATTGCTTTATATTTTTTGCGTAAAGGCATTGATGGACATGACAGGAAGCTTGTTGCAGCGGAATGTCCGAACATTCATGTAACTTTAGAATATGATGAGGAAGGAAAACAGCAGGTTATTTTAAATGGTGAGAATGTTACCGGATATATCCGTAAGGAAGAAGTCGGTAAGATGGCATCGATTACATCCGCTGTTCCAGAAGTAAGAGCTGCACTGCTTGATCTGCAGCGCGATATGGCAAAGACTTCGGATATCCTCATGGATGGAAGAGACATTGGAACGAATGTCCTGCCGGATGCTTCTCTTAAGATTTATTTAACAGCTTCTGCTGATGTAAGAGCGAAGAGACGTTACGATGAGCTGAAAGAGAAAGGCGCAGACTGTGATATCGAGCAGATTAAGAGCGATATCATAGCAAGAGATAAGCAGGATATGGAGCGGGAGATTGCTCCGTTATGCCAGGCAGAAGATGCCATACTGGTAGATTCATCTGATATGTCGATTCCGCAGGTGATTGATACGATTATCTCCGAATTTAAAAAAATAAAATAATATTGCCGGAGTAAATGATGAAAATTAACATAGCAAAATCTGCTGGCTTTTGTTTTGGAGTAAAGAGAGCTGTAGATACCGTGTATAAAGAATCTTCTAAGAAGAATGTTTATACATTCGGGCCAATCATTCACAATGATGAAGTTGTCGCAGATCTGGAAAGACAGGGAGTGCATGTCATTAATGACAGCGAAGATTTCAAGTCTCTTTCAGAGGGAACGATTATCATTCGTTCTCACGGCGTGTCAAAAGCAATTTATGATGAGATCCTTAATGCGGGTCTTGATTTAGTGGATGCGACCTGTCCTTTCGTAAGAAAGATTCATAAGATCGTCGAGCGGGAGAGTGGGGATGGCAGAGTAATCATTATTATAGGCAATAACCATCATCCTGAAGTAGAAGGGATTATGGGTTGGTGCCAGACGTATCCGATTGTAATTGAGAATCGAGAGCAGGCAGAAGGAATTGAGTTAGATGCTGATGCGAAGATATCTATCGTGTCTCAGACGACATTTAACTACAATAAGTTTCAAGATTTAGTTGAAATTATCTCAGAAAAGGGTTATGATATAAATGTTTTTAACACGATTTGTAATGCGACTGAGGAGCGTCAGACGGAAGCTAGAGAACTAGCCAGGAAGTCCGATGCGATGATAGTAATCGGTGGCAGACACAGTTCGAATACTCAAAAGCTTTTTGAGATAAGTAAAAAAGAATGTAGTAATACTTTTTATATACAAACAAAAAATGATTTGAATATGGAGGATTTTTCTAATATCGGGATGCTCGGTATTACTGCAGGGGCTTCAACCCC
Organism: bacterium; assembly: GCA_963600375.1. Taxonomy (GTDB): domain Bacteria; phylum Bacillota; class Clostridia; order Lachnospirales; family Lachnospiraceae; genus Anaerobutyricum. The sequence continues at coordinate 10,926 of CAVCBH010000213.1, forward strand.
AAATAATATTATCAAGGAGGTTCATGAAAGCATGGCAGAAATGAGTTTTGACCAGATGCTGGAAGAAAGTTTTAAGACAATCAGAAATGGAGAGGTAGTTCAGGGTACTATTATCGATGTAAAAGAGGATGAAATCATCTTAAATATTGGATATAAAGCCGACGGTATCATTTCAAGAAACGAATATTCCAACGACCAGAATTTAGACTTAACAACAGTTGCTAAAGTTGGTGACGAGATGGAAGCTAAAGTTCTTAAAGTGAATGATGGCGAAGGACAGGTTCTCTTAACATATAAGAGACTTAAAGCAGAAAAAGGTAATAAGAGATTAGAGGAAGCATTTAACAACCACGAAGTATTAAAAGCTCCTGTAGCTAAAGTTCTTGATGGTGGTTTAAGTGTTGTAGTGGAAGAAACAAGAGTATTCATTCCTGCAAGCCTTGTATCCGATACTTACGAGAAGAACTTAAAGAAATATGACGGACAGGAAATCGAGTTCGTTATCACAGAGTTCAACCCTCGCAAGAGAAGAATCATCGGTGACCGTAAGCAGCTTTTAGTAGCAGAGAAGAAAGCAAAACAGGAAGCACTGTTCGCAAGAATCGAAGCTGGTATGACTGTAGAAGGAACTGTAAAGAACGTAACAGATTTTGGTGCATTCATCGATTTAGGTGGAGCAGACGGACTTCTTCACATCTCCGAAATGAGCTGGGGACGTGTTGAAAACCCTAAGAAAGTTTTCACAGTAGGCGAGAAATTAAACGTTCTTATCAAAGACATCCAGGGAGAAAAGATTGCATTATCCTTAAAATTCCCTGAAACAAATCCATGGCTTCACGCTGACGAAAAATACGCAGTAGGTAACGAAGTAACTGGTAAAGTTGCTCGTATGACAGACTTCGGTGCATTCGTTGAATTAGAGCCAGGTGTAGATGCATTACTTCACGTTTCTCAGATTGCTAAAGAGCACATCGAGAAACCATCTGATGTATTAAAAGTAGGTCAGGAAATCACAGCTAAGGTTGTAGACTTCAAGAAAGATGATCGCAAGATCAGCTTAAGCATCAAAGCTTTAGATAACGAATAATATTTAGCAGAATTAGCTAAGTAGACGAAAATAAAAAAGACCTGTAATGGCACCTGTGATTTTAGTCACAGGTGCCATTACAGGTCTTTTTCATTTTCGAAATACACATTTTTAAAAACAGGAATCGGATTTCTACAATTCTCACTTTGATTTATCAAAAAATAGAAAGAAGCCGCCACCGATACTCCAAGATATAGCCCTGGAGTATCGGTGGCGGCTTTTTTCGTATGTTTTTAGCAAATCAAAAAGACATACTTAGAAATCCACCCTGCCAGTATTCCGAGAAAAGCCCCAGCACATACATCACTTATAAAATGTACCCCACCAATTACTCTGACAATCGCAAGAAAAGCCCCAGCTATAAATAGTAAGATTCCAATTGGCTTCCAGAAGCAGAACCATAATGTTGCAATCAGGAAGATAGAAAACACATGGCGGCTTGGGAAAGACTGGCCTTTTTTATCTTTTTTGATCAAGGATTGAATTGGGAGCTTTTCATATGGGCGCTTTTTATTCACTACCTTTCTAAAAACAGTTACTGCCAGGAAGCAAAAGGCAGGAATAATAATAAAACTAATAATCACAGGAAGATTCTTTTTAGCCAGAAGGTATACCAGTAATAATGGATAAAGAAGAAAGCCGCAGGCAGTCAATAGCCGATTTGCCATAAGTAATAAGGAAAAAGCAGTAGAATGTCTGGTAAAAAAGTTATTGATTTTTGTATACTGTTCTAAATTCATAAATAAATCCTTTCTATAAAAGTTTTTATATTTGATACATTTTTCGTATCATCAATAAAAGGTCTTCAAAATCCAAATCTCGATTTCTCTGAATCCATAGCCGAAAAATAGAAAGTGCGCCTTTATATCGAAATTCAACAAGATAAGGATAATGAGGGTCATTTTTATCAAAATCAAAATCCGTAATATTTGTTGTAGCAAGTGAAATAAGATTATTGAAAAAGCGTGGTGTGCTGTTCTCACCGAGCATGGCATCCATATAAACTTTACGGTCTTCGTAAAGAAGCATTAATTCGAATATAAAATCAGAATCAGAAAAAGCGATATTTTTCCTCTTTAATTTAATATAGTCTACAGTTTCATTTTCAATCTCTAATAGAATGTCATCTAGATCAACATAATATTGATAAAAAGTACTTCTGTTATAACCTGCTATACGGCAGACTTCAGTTATTGATATTTTATTTATGGGCTTTGTTACATATAATCGGCAAAAAGCTTCTTTTAAAGCTCTTTTGGTTTCTTCGGTACGCTGCGTTTGCTTTTTTCTTAAATCCGACATTTGAATCCTCCGGTGTTGTGGTCATTGTTAAAAGAATCTTGTATACTAATAATACAACACGTTGTTGGAAAAAGAAAGGAGATTATTATGACAGCTATAAAAAGTTATTTTGAATTAAATGGACAAACATGGAATGGAGCACAGTTAGAA
>CAVCBH010000214.1:0-5061 GCA_963600375.1 bacterium
CATTCAATCCTCACTCTAAAGTCACAGGTATAGGGCTTTTTCTCTTTTTTGGAGCGTCTGTCATTATGTCCTACTGTAAATCTTCCTTACTAATCTGCTTTCCATCTCTCCAGATTCTCTCTAAGTCATAGAAAGCTCTGTCTTCTTTACTGAATACATGAATGATAACATCCTTATAGTCCATAAGAATCCAGTTTGCACTCTGATATCCTTCAATCTGTTTGGCATCATAGCCAGCTTTACCGAGGGCTTCTTCCGCACTGTCAGCCATTGCCTGTACCTGATTGCGGTTAGAACCATCTGCAATAATAAAGTAATCTGCAAGAACGGATACTTCGCTGATATCAATAATTGTAATGTCTTCTGCTTTTTTATCTTCTAATGCTTCTGCAGCAAGAAGAGCCATTTTCTTTGATTCGTTCATAAATAAATCCTTTCTTATATTCTTATATTATAATCCGTTTACTATACTCTGTTATAATTAGCAAATAACCTTTTTTATAAACTGTTCTTTGATATTGTTTTATCTACAGTCGATATTACGTTTCCTGTTATTTATTTGCTTTATAATAGTCAAATGTTTTCTGGGTCATCGGGTCTGTCACACTCTTTTTCTTTGCAAGATATGCAATGGTATCTTCTAAAATAAGAAGCAGACAAGCATCTAAATCTTTAAAGGCAAGTGTTCTTACTTCTGGAAGGTCTTCTGCTTTATCGCGGTTTGCTTCTATATAATCAGCTACGAAAACAATCTTATCAAGAAGAGACATGTCCGGGCAGCCTGTAGTGTGCCAGATGATGGAAGAAAGAACTTCCGGGTCAGTTACGCCATATAATTCATTCGCAAAGCAAGCACCAAGTTTGGCGTGAAGGAGTTCTGGATTCTTTCTTTCATAATCAGAAACAGGAATTCCAAAACGTTCGCACTGGGAAAGCTTCTCCTCGGAAGAAAGATATTTGGCGCAGTCATGGAGCAGGCCGGCAATTCTTGCTTTTTCAATATCTGCGTTATATCGCATGGCAAGGCAGGTACTGGTATATTCTACTCCCATTGTATGTTCGTATCGTTTGGGAGATAATTTCTTCTTTAAATCTTCTTTTATTTTCTGTATGGACATCATAACTGTTCTTTCTCCCCTTTCGCTGTTTCTGGTGCATCAGGCTTATAAAGTTCATGCTTGTAAATATAATCTACTACTTTTGATGGAAGAAGATAACGGATACTTTCTCCATCTCTGACTCGTCTTCGAATATCATTAGAAGATATTTCAAGGACAGGTGAATTTAAGCGATAGATAGAGGCTTCGTATTTATTTTCGATATATTCAATCTGGCTGGTCAGAGAAGTGCCTGTTCCAGCTCGTCCAGCTACAACAATCGTTGCCATCTCTAAAATCTTTTCCGGTTCTTTCCAGGACTCAATATGATAAAGAGAATCTGCACCCATGATAAAATAATATTCATAATCCGGATGCTTTCTGGTCAGATGGGAGAGTGTCTCTACGGTGTATGTTGTACCCTCTCGGTTAAGTTCTTCTTTGGAAAGTCGGAAATGGCTGTTATCTTTTATTGCAAGTTCTACCATTGCCACTCTGTCTTCTTCTGTGACAGAATTAGAAATCTTTTTATAATACGGATTCTTTGTTGGCATAATAAGAATTTCATCGAGATGGAACTGGTGAAATGCTGTCTCTGCCAGCAGTAAATGTCCAAAATGAATGGGATTAAATGTTCCTCCCATAATACCTACTTTTTTATGCTCTGTCATGACTTTAACCTGTATATTTTTTGTATATGCTTTATTTATGGTAATACAATCTTACTGTTTTCTTTTGCCTGTTTGTATAATACAATTTTCTTGCCGATAACCTGTACAACTTCAGAACGAGTTCTTTCTGCAAGAACTTCTGCGATTTCTCTAGGGTCATCAAAACAATTCTTTAAAACAGATACTTTTACTAATTCTCTTTTATCGATTGCCTCGCGGATTCCCTCAATTACTTCTGGAGTAAGAGATGCTTTTCCAATCTGGAAAATAGGATCCATTGTCATTGCAAGACTTTTTAAATATGCTCTCTGTTTGCTAGTCATAATAATTCCTTTCTAAATAAAATGTAATAACTTAATAATTGTTATACTATAAATGTGATATTTGTTCCGAAATATACTTTATGTCTATAGCAATCCTATAAAAGTCACAAAAATCTGGTGTCATTTTATAGGATTGTTGTAGAATATTTTTTGTATAACCTTGGTCTATTTATAATAATCAAATGCGAGATTGTATAACTTTACAGTATCTCCCTCTTCGATTCCAAGTTCCTCTAAACGGTTTAAAACACCGTTTTCTTTCATGAATTTCTGGAAGAATTCGAATCCTTTTTCAGATTCTAAGTTGGTATAACCAAGCATACGCTCTACTTTAGGGCCTTCTACGCTGTATACGCCTGGTTCTTCCATCTTAACAACAATAGATTCTTCATCATCTTCTTCCTGAAGTTCAAAGAAGTATTCCTGATCAAATTCGATTGGTTCTTCTGGTAATTCTTTTAAGAGGTCATTGACATACCATAGGAGTTCCCTGACTCCCTGTCCACTTACTGCAGAAATAGGAAAAATCTTCATGTCTTTATCGGCAAATGCCTCTTCTAACATTTCGATGATAACCTCTCTGTCCTCTTCCGGCATGGCATCCATTTTGTTGGCTGCAATTACCTGCGGACGTTTGGCAAGTTCTGGATTATAGGCTTCTAATTCTTTGTTGATTGCCTTAATATCTTCAATAGGATCTCTTCCCTCAACGGAAGCAGCATCAACTAAATGAATCATTACCTTTGTACGCTCAATATGGCGAAGGAACTGATAACCAAGACCAACACCTTCTGAAGCACCCTCGATAATTCCTGGAATATCTGCGATAACAAAACCGTTGCCTTCCGCCAAGTCAACGACACCGAGGTTTGGATTCAGTGTGGTAAAATGATAGTTGGCAATCTTTGGTCTTGCATTTGTCACACGGGAAAGCAGTGTAGACTTTCCAACGTTCGGGAATCCGATCAAACCAACGTCAGCAATTACTTTAAGCTCTAAGTCAACCCAAAGTTCCTTTGCTCTTTGACCAGGCTGTGCATACTTTGGAGCCTGCATGGTTGCTGTAGCATAATGCTGGTTTCCCTTACCGCCGCGGCCGCCTTTTAAAAGAACAACCGGCTCTGTACGATTTGCCATATCAAGAATAACCTTACCAGTCTCTGTGTCTTTTACAACCGTTCCTGCAGGTACTTTTAAGATCATGTCTTCTCCACTTGCTCCGGTGCATCTCTTTTTTGAGCCTTCTTTTCCGTCACCGGCACAATATTTTCTTTTATGTCGATAGTCAACCAATGTATTTAAGCCTGGGTCAACTACAAAGATTAAATCTCCGCCTTTTCCGCCGTCTCCGCCGTCTGGACCCCCATCTGGTACATAAAGTTCTCTTCGGAAACTAACGTGTCCATCTCCGCCCTTTCCAGAACGGATAAAGATGCGTGCGCGATCTGCAAACATTACATACACATCCTTTCTATAAATAATCTATATAAACTTGTATCGTTTTATTTTGAAGTAACTGCCAGAACCAACAAAATTTATGTGGTTCTGCTAACCGAATTTTAATGTGAAATACTTGTAATTATTCAAAAGCAGCATGTCTGCATAGTATCAGCCTATATTACTAAAACACATAGCTGCGTATTTTAAATAATAAATATGAATATAGAAGAAAAGCGGCTTCAAATCAAAACGCTTTGAAGCCGCTGATAAACAAGATTTAACTATGCCACTGGATGTACAGAACACTGTTTTTTATCTCTGCCTTTTCTTTCGAAACGTACTACACCATCTACTAATGCAAATAATGTATCATCTCCACCGCGTCCTACATTAACGCCTGGATGAATCTTTGTACCACGCTGTCTGTAAAGAATGTTACCAGCTTTTACAAATTGTCCGTCTGCTCTTTTCGCACCAAGTCTCTTGGACTCAGAATCACGTCCGTTCTTTGTGGAACCAACACCTTTCTTATGTGCGAAGAATTGAAGGTTCATTTTCATCATAGTCGTTACACCTCCCTTGTTATAACTTTTAACCAGATATCATACTGTTCTTCAATAGAATGGACTCCAAGATCAAAGGAGTTCATCAATAACAATGCTTTGTCACTGAGAGGATTCTTAAATGTAACCTGAACAAGTCCAAGTTCTTCCTGTTCTGTCACATCGAATTCATCATCGGTAAAAGTATCAAGACTGTTTACCAGATTAATTGTGAGGACAGATACGGAACAGCAGACTAAATCTGCACCCTCTTCCACGCTGTCAGCATGACCAATTACCTGAAATCCTTTATATTGATTATCAGGCTTTTTGTAGATAGTAATCTGAATCATATCTCTACCAGTTTTTGTTTAACAAACTGTCTCGTCTGTTTCTGCTCACTTAACCTTATTAAGCATTAATTTTTTCAATCTTAACTTTAGTGTAAGGCTGTCTGTGACCCTGTTTTTTGTGGTAGCCTGTTTTTCTCTTGTACTTGTAAACGATAACCTTTTTGTCTTTACCGTCTTCAACTACAGAAGCTTCTACTGTTGCACCTGCAACAACAGGATCTCCCACCTTAGTCTCTTCTCCGCCTACTACTAAAACCTGGTCAAATGTATAAGCAGATCCAGCTTCAACGCCAAGCTTCTCAACTTTGATTACGTCGCCTTCGCTTACTTTATACTGTTTACCACCTGTTGCAATAATAGCGTACATATGGCACCTCCTAATAATTACTCGCCAGTTTTGGTGTTCTCTTATGAAACTTAAACCGAACTGTGCGGCATACAGCTGTTATGATAACAGCTACTTTATAGAATGTCAAGTGTTATTATTAAAAAAATCGTTTTTTCTTGTTTTTATTTTTGAACAAACTATTTTATACGAAATGAGTTTTTATACAAACAGAAATCATAGATGAATCTCTATGGGTTAATCTCAATCATTCCGTTGCTATGCGCTATTCATTTATATAGTGTACACC
>CAVCBH010000215.1:0-3226 GCA_963600375.1 bacterium
CCGCAAATTGTGATGCACATCTTGCAGAAAGCATTTTTCAAACAGGCTCTAGAGCCTGTTTGAAATTGAGAAAGAAGATGAAAAAACACTAAAAATATGTTATGATAATACGGCATCACTGTTAGGAAAGTAGAAACTTATTAAAAAAAACTTGTTCAGGAGATTGCAGAAGATAAGGGGTAGAATGAAGCTACCTTGAATCAACAACTCGAAGAGTTGTAAATCAGATACTCAGTAATTTAATTGCAGAGTACTTCAAAAGTAGAAGAAAAGTAAAAGGTGTATTATATGTATGAAATGAAAATACAGGTCCGCTATAGTGAGGTAGATCAGAGCGGAGTAGCAAGACTTCATCAGATTTTAGAATATTTTCAGGACTGTGGAATGTTTCAGTCCGAAGATTTGGGACTTGGAGTGGAGGAAGACCAGAAGAATCACAGAGCATGGTATTTGATTGCATGGAATGTAAAGATAATAAGACATCCTGTAATGTCCGAACATATTGATGTTACGACACAGGCATATAAGATGCGCGGGTTCTATGGATACAGAAGATACTCTATTCTCAATGAGCAGGGAGAAGCGATTGTCACAGCGGAAGCAATCTGGATTTTAATGGATACGCAAAAGATGCTCCCAATGAAAGTCAGCAAAGAAATTGCAGATATTTATGTGGAAAAAGATGCAGATAAGACAGTAAGAATTAATCGAAAGATTGCCGATACAGGTGAGTGGGAACAGCAGGAATCCATTGAAGTAACAAAACAGTATTTAGATAGTAACAATCATGTGAATAATACGGTCTATGCATTATGGGCAGAAGATGTGATTTCAGAAAACGTGTGTGTAAAAGAAGTGAGAATTGACTATCGTAAAGCAGCAATGTTTAAAGAGACAATCCAGGTATTTACACAACAGCAGGAGAACATTTTCAAAGTAAAATATATTAAGCCTGACGGAGAAATTGCAGCATTGGTTGAAATGACTTTGCAGAATTAAACAGTAATATAAATAAAAAAATCTAATACTGGAATAGCAGATAAAAAAAGAACTATATCTAAATAGTATAGTAATGGATAAGTAAAATGAAAATAGATTAGCATCACAATATCAGGAGGAAAACTATAAATGATAGAATTAGGTGTAAAACAAAAGCTATATATTGATCATAAAACAGATTTTGGAGTATATCTTTCCGATACTCCAGAGCGTAATGGGAAGAGTGATTGCGTCCTTTTACCAAAGAAACAGGTTCCACAGAATGCAAAAATTGGAGATGAGGTAGAAGTATTTGTATACCGTGATTCTAAAGACAGAGAAATTGCGACAACAAATATGCCAAAGCTTCAGTTAGGAGAGCTTGCGGTGTTAAAAGTAGCGCAGGTAAATAGTATCGGTGGATTTATGTACTGGGGGCTGGAAAAAGATTTACTTCTTCCATACAGTGAACAGGTTGTAAAAGTACAAAAAGGAGAGGAATATTTAGTTGGACTTTATATTGATAAAAGTGACCGACTTTGCGCAACAATGAAAGTATATGACTTTTTACGTACCGATTCCCCATATAAGACAGATGATATCGTGGAGGGAACTGTATACGGAAAGAATCCGGAATACGGCGTATTTATAGCAGTAGATAACAAATACAACGGTATGTTACAGAATAAAGAAATCATCAGAAAGTTAAGAATAGGAGAAAAGGTACAGGCAAGAGTTCTTTCTGTAAGAGAAGATGGAAAGCTCAATTTAAGCCTTCGTGAAAAAGCATATTTACAGATGGATGTTGACTCCGCAAAGATTTTAGAAAAATTAAAAGAGAATGATGGTTTCCTTCCATACCATGATAAATCCGCACCGGAAGATATCCGAAGCGAATTTGGAATGAGTAAAAATGAATTCAAGCGTGCAATTGGACGTTTATATAAGAGCAAAAAAATTAAAATAAGCAAAACTGGAATTGAGAAAAATGCTACGACAGAAACTTTTAGATTCAAATAGAATATGGATTACAATCGTATTACTGCATATAGCAGGTTCCATCTTAAATTCCTTGCTTGGTATCTTCCCATTTGGGCGAATGATCGCGGCAACAATTCTATGGATTTACCTGGCAATTATGCAAAAGAAAAATCGGCGTTGGATTGGAATCTGTATTGCAGGCTGGCTTATAACCATTCTTACAATGTATTCTCTTGTGGGAAACTATCAGGGATCAATATTACTCGATGAAATATTATTGTTGTATGTATTTTTCATTTGCCAGAAAGCATATATGAAGCCGATGGAGTACTGTCATATCAGAAAGATATCAATAAAAAGCGTAATATGGATTATTATTGCAGCAATCTTTTTGTTTATTATGGCAGGATACGTGAATATCTGTTCTATGCTCGCATTTCAGAATCTGGTAGATGCTTCCTTAGAAAGTATTGTAGACAAACCGATAGAAGCCCTGATTACAGTTGCTGTTATGCCGGCGATTGTAGAAGAATTTCTTTTCAGAGGAATGATTTACCGGGGAATCTCAAATAAAAGAACGGCAATCATCGTATCTGCAATCCTGTTTGCACTTCTTCATATGAACTTTAATCAGATGTGTTATGCTTTTATTATGGGACTTGCATTTGCACTTATTGTTTATATTACAGATAACCTGACCATATCTATATTACTTCATATGCTGTTTAATACATTCACAGTAATTAGCTGTTGCTTCATAGATAAAAATGTCATACAGGCAATATTACGCTTCAATATAGCCGGCTATAGTCCATTTGCTCCATCCCTTGTAGATACACAGGGACACATCCAGGTAAGTCTGCTTATTATCGGAGCAGTTATTGCGATTATAAGTGCAGGAATCGCTGCATATGCAGTACTTTGGATAAGAAAAGTAGAAGAAAAAACAAGAAAAACAGAAACAATTGCTACATCAAAAAATATAAAACCAGAGGAAATGGTAAGAAAAAAAACAGAAGTTGTTATATCAAATCAACAAGATAGAAACATAGAAGAAAATTCTGGATTAAATGTAAAATGGAGACCGAATCTACAATTCTTTATCGGCAGCGGGATTTGTATTCTGATTGCAGTATTATATGAGATATTGCTGTAAATCCAAAGTTGCCGCAGGCAAGAGGAGACGCCTCCAGAAAGAAAAAGAAGCTATATTTGTGACTTTAGTCGCTGCAGGTTGAATGTTCGCTTTATGCGCTCACATCCAACC
>CAVCBH010000216.1:0-2651 GCA_963600375.1 bacterium
TGTAAGCAGGTAATCATCCGTACCTGTTACCGCAATTGATTTTCTGATACAATCTTCTCAAAACATGAGAGCAAGTATATCATTATGAAAAAAGAAGAGAAAGTCTTATTCTGGTCTGAACGTGTACAGAAATTTTATTCCAGCAGACAGACCTGCCGGGCATGGTGTCAGGAACATCAGGTTCCTGTTTCTACCATGTCCTACTGGATCCGTAAATTAAAAAATGTGGATTCGGTTTCTGTAAAAGAAGAGGAACCTGTCTTTGCCAAATTGCCAACAGAACAGGAATTACGCAGGAAGAAACCGGTTTCTTTACAACTTTCATCCTCTGTCAATATCTTTCTTAATGAAAGTATCCGTATTGAGATCCAGCCATCCTGCCCGGCAGAACTTTTGTCTGCCATTATAAAGGCGTTAAGATATCATGCTTGACCTGGCTGGAGGCACTACCGTTTATCTGGCATGTGGAGTTACTGACCTAAGAAAAAGTTACAATGGACTGGCTGCAATCATCAAGCTGAAATTCCACCTCGCCCCATACTCCCGCTGTATGTTTGCTTTTTGCAACCGCAGGCGCACTTCTATCAAGATTCTTCAATGGGATGGATCCGGTTTCTGGATCCTTATGAAAAAGCTGGACAGGAATTCTTTTCACTGGCCGGACACACCGGATGAGCTGCAGAAAGTGACATTAAAAGAAATGCACTGGTTATGTGACGGGCTGTCTTTAAATCCGGAAGGGGCTTTTAAAGAACGGCATCCGAAGATTATCGTGTGAAAGACTCCCATTTATCCTGTCAATCCGCAAAAAGCACGAAATATCTACGTTTTTCTCTGCTTTTTCCTACATGTATGGCTGCTGTTTTTTCTGGATAAAACCCTATGCCATATGGTATAATCTATCCATAAGATTACAGGCAGGGGAGCAGACAGATGGAGCCATTGTTTACACAAGAACAACTGAATAACATGAAGCGTGAAGATCTCATTCAAGTAACACTGCTCATGCAGGAACAGAAGCGTAAAAATGAGAATGAGATCCAGCTGCTTAAGGATAAACAAAAAGAGCTGGAATTCATGAACGCCATGCTCTCTGACCGTCTCGCCCTGGAACAAAGAAAACGGTTCGGAAAGTCAAGTGAGAAGTATGCGGACGGATATGAACAGCTTTGTCTTTTTAATGAGGCAGAGATGAATACAGATGTAGAAGATACAGCTTCTTATGAAGAGATCCAGCCAGTTTCTTATAAGAGAAAGAAACGGAAAGGGAAGAAGGAAGAAGATCTTTCCAGCTTCGAAGTTACAGAAACAAAGAGATACAAACTGGATGAAAAAGAACAGTATTGTCCAGAATGCGGTACAAAATATAAAGTTGCTGCAAAAGAGGTTGTAAAACGCCTGAAGTTTGTCCCTCCCCACTTTGAAGTAGTAGAGGAGATCACCTACATATACAGCTGTTCAAAGTGCGGAGTGATGAAACGCCCGGAAAAGACACCGCCATTGATCAAAGGAAGTATTGCGACCCCATCGTTAGTGGCAGGGATCATGAACGCTAAATATGTAAATGGCCTGCCATTAGCAAGACAGGAACGGGAATTCGCAAGATATAACCTGAACCTTTCGACAAAGACAATGGCAAACTGGGTCATCTGCTGCGCAGACCGCTATCTGAAACTGCTCTATGGGCGCATGAAAGAAGCCTTCCTGAAAAGCCATTACATCCACTGTGATGAATCCCGCATACAGGTACTTGGTGAACCAGAACAAGAGGGAAGCACCAAAAACTGGATGTGGGTATATCTGACAGACAGTTACAGCGGCTCACCGCAGATGGTGCTCTATGATTATGAGAGGACCCGGGCAGGTTACCACCCAAAAACATTCCTTGGTGAAGACTTTGAGGGCTATCTGACTTGTGACGGTTATCAGGCATATCACAGCCTGAGCAATAAGATAAGAGTTTCGGGATGTTTTGCCCATGCAAGACGCCGGTTTGAAGCAGCACTTACCCCGTTAAAGAAAGATCTTACGAAAGAACAGCTAAAAGAAACGGTAGCCCATCAGGCACTGACAAGGATTGGGATACTTTACAAAGTAGAGGAACTGGTCAAAGATAAGAGCCCGGAAGAACGATATAAAGAACGCCAGAAACAATCGCGTCCCGTTGCAGACGCTTTATTTGAGTGGCTGCATTCCATGGAAGACTCCGTAGACCGTTCTTCCCTCATTGGGGATGCGGTATTATACACATTAAACCAGGAGGAATACCTGAGAAGATACCTGAAGGATGGACATCTGAGTATTGATAATAACAGTGCGGAGCGAGCAATAAAGAACTTTGCAGTAGGGCGGAGGAACTGGTTATTTGCGAAGAGCATACGTGGTGCAGATGCCAGTGCCATTGTTTATAGCATAATAGAGACAGCTCTTTTAAATGGATTAAAACCATATCTTTACTTAATGTATGTGTTAGAGAGACTCCGCCAGATTGGACCATTTCCAAAATCAGAGGATCTGGATAGCTTACTTCCATGGTCAAAAGATCTGCCGAAAGATATCAAGACAAAAACTAAACCGAAAAAATAAAGATTTGAGCCGTCCTTCTGGGCGGCTCTTTTTAGTCAAGGTACGGATGATTACCTGCTTACTTT
>CAVCBH010000217.1:0-9112 GCA_963600375.1 bacterium
AAACCCGAATCAGGAGAAAAAGCCAGCCGCGGCAAATATCGCATGGCAGTATACTAGCTCTGGCAGATTCCCGAAAGTAATTTCGACTGGCAACTCCGGTAATTTTGACTTAAATGTATTGTATAAAGAGCCGGTTGCCAAAAAGGTTGAAGATACTAAGAAGACTCCGGCTAAGACAAAGACTGTATATTATCCGAAGTGTAAGGGGGAATTCAACTCAATTGTGGATGCACTGGATTCTTTAAAAATTGATTCTTCGAAAAGCAATAGAAAGAAAATTGCAGTACAGAACGGTATCAAAAACTATAGCGGTACTGCTGTACAGAATACGAGGTTGCTTAATTTACTGAAAAAAGGTAAGCTTGTTAAGAGTAAATAAATCTGTTACTAATTTGTTACTAAATGAGGTATATTTGATTGTCTGATAACAGAGGAAAACTGTTATTTTACAGAGTGGCTTTTTATCGTTATACGAATCATAATAAAATTTTTTCTATTAATAATGTTTTCAGTAATGTTTATAATGGATGCGGTAATAGGTGAGAATAAAAGGTTTATAGAATATTTTCTGAGATAAGTTTTGATAAAATAAAAAATACTTTATACTACTTGTACAGTAGGCAACAAAAAAGCAACGTGTTATAATAAAACAAGAATATAATAAAAAAGAAGGAAGCATTATATTGGGGAGATATTTATGTAATTGATTTCCCTGAGCCAAAGGATGAGTTGATGGGACTGATGCTTGTTCTTGCGATTGATGCGGCAAACTGTACGAATAATTAGAGGGGGAACAGATAATATGAAGGTAAAAAAGATTGCGATAGTTACTGGCGCTACGGGTGGACTTGGACGTGAATTTGTCCGTCTTTTATTAAAAGAAAAAAATGTAGATGAGATATGGGCGTTAGCAAGAAATGAAAAGAAGCTTGGTCGTCTGAAAGAGAAGTTTGGAAAGAGAATAAAAATATATTCGATTGATTTATCAAGTGCTCGCCAGATAAAATGTTTTGAAGAAGAATTAAAACAGGAAGCAGTGCGTCAAAGATTAGAAGTTTCTTACCTTATTAATAATGCCGGATTTGCAAAGTTTTGTTCCTATGGGGATTTAAGCATGGAAGAATCTTTAAATATGATTCATGTTAACATAGATGCGGTTGTAGCGATGGGGCTTGTCTGTATTCCTTATATGAAAAAAGGCAGTCACCTTATTAACATTGCTTCACAGGCGTCGTTTCAGCCTCTTCCGTACCAGAATATCTACAGCTCAACGAAGTCCTTTGTCAGAAATTATTCCAGGGCGCTGAATGTGGAATTAAACGATAAGGGGATTTATGTTACGGCAGTCTGTCCTGGCTGGATAAAAACAGATCTTTATAAGAGAGCAGAAATCGGGGCAAGGAAAGCAACAACTCGTTATGTCAGCATGGTAACTCCTGATAAAGTAGCAAAAAAGGCTTTGAAGGATGCGAAAAAGGGGAAAGATATTTCTGTTTATAGTCTGTTTACAAAGATATCTCATCTGGCAGCAAAGCTTCTCCCACAGCGTATGATGATGAAAATATGGCTGAAACAACAACATTTGGATTATTAAAATAGTTGTGGATAATGTCTATTTACAAATCGCCAATATCTGCTATAATGATAGGGCTTATAGTTGAGAACGAATTATTTTGAACTCAACATCATAATATCAGGGATAATGGTTTAGAATTATTCTGATAATAGTCAGATTGATATGATATTATGAAATGCATTTTCAGAGTCGTTCTGGCATGTGCTTTTGTGAGAAGATTTTGATAGTGCATTGAGGGTACAGGAGGAAAAAGTATGTTTAGTTTTATGAATCCCGGAAAGAGCAAGCCGGCGAAAAAGGGATTAAAGATTATCATTGTAGGCTGTGGCAAGGTTGGAACAACATTAGTAGAACAGCTTAGCAAAGAGGGACATGATATTATTATCATCGACAAGAATGCGAAGAAAGTGCAGGAAATCGCGAATTTATATGATGTTATGGGTATTGTAGGAAACGGTGCCAGTTACAGCGTACAGATGGATGCGGGAATCGAGGATACCGATCTTATCATTTCTGTAACAGAGTCAGATGAGCTGAATCTGCTTTGTTGTACGGTAGCAAAACAGGTTGGTGACTGTGCGGCGATTGCCAGAGTGCGTACACCGGATTACAGTAAGGAAGCGGGGTATCTTCGTGAGAAGTTAGGTCTTGCGATGATTATTAATCCAGAACTGGAGGCAGCAAGAGAAGCAGCGAGAATTCTTTTTCTCCCATCTGCATTAGAGGTAAACTCTTTTGCACATGGGCAGGCAGAGCTGATTAAGTTTGCGATTCCAGAAGGAAATATATTAAATGGGCTTCAGATAGCAGAACTTCGAGGCAAGATAGAGACGAATATTCTTGTATGTGGTGTAGAGAGAGAAGGGGAAGTGCATATTCCTGCGGGTGATTTTATCTTGCAGAAGGGTGATATTATTTCCGTTGTAGCTTCTCGTAAAATTGCAAGAGAATTTCTTTCCCATATTGGATTTGAGACAAAGCAGGTAAAGAATACGATGATTATCGGAGGTGGTAAGGCCGCATACTATCTTGCGAAAAATCTTTTAGATGTTGGAATTGATGTCAAGATTATAGAGAACAATAAGGAACGGTGTGAGGAATTATCCATTCTTCTTCCGAAAGCGATTATTATCAACGGTGATGGAACGGATCAGGAATTGTTAAAGGAAGAGGGACTTCCTTATGTAGAATCTTTTGTTCCCCTTACCGGAATTGATGAAGAGAACATTCTTTTAACACTGCACACAAGACAGGTTTCAAAGGCAAAGGTAATTACAAAGATTAATCGTATTAATTTTAAAGATGTTATTGCAAAACTTGATTTGGGAAGTGTTATTTACCCGAGGTACATCACATCAGAAGCGATTATTGCCTATGTCCGTGCAAGACGTGCTTCTCTTGACAGTAATATTGAGACTTTATACCATATGTTTGACCATCGCGTTGAGGCGATTGAATTCCGGGTTTATGAAGAATCTGAAGTGACGAATATTCCGTTAAAAGATTTAGCATTGAAGAAGGATTTACTCCTTTGCTTTATCAATCGAAATGGTGCGATTATTCTTCCAAATGGTCAGGATTCCATTCAGGTAGGGGATACGGTAATGGTCGTAACTACGCACACAGGATTTAATGACTTAAGAGATATTTTGGCATAAATACGGAGGAAGATATGAACAGTTCGATTATTCGTTTTGTATTAGGATATGTATTAAAAATGGAAGCGGTCTTGATGCTTCTTCCCTGTATCGTTGCAGTAATTTACAGAGAACAGACAGGTTTTGCCTATCTTTTGGTTGCAGCGGTCTCTATGGCACTTGGAACTTTGATGACGATAAAGAAACCAACAAATCATGTGTTCTATTTAAAAGAAGGTTGTGTTGCAACAGCCTTAAGCTGGATTTTTTTAAGTTTCTTTGGAGCATTGCCTTTCTGGATTTCAGGAGAGATTCCTTCTCTGGTGGATGCATTATTTGAGACAGTTTCGGGATTTACTACGACGGGTTCGAGTATTTTATCTGATGTGGAAGCACTTTCTCATTGTGCAGTGTTCTGGCGAAGCTTCACGCACTGGATTGGCGGCATGGGAGTACTGGTATTCCTTTTAGCTGTTATTCCGCTGAGTGGAGGTTCTCATATTAACTTAATGCGCGCAGAAAGTCCAGGTCCATCGGTTGGAAAGCTTGTACCCAAAATTAAATATACCGCCCAGATTCTTTATATCATTTATTTTGGCATGACATTGATAGAGATTGTGTTACTTCTTATTAGTAAGATGCCGGCATTTGATGCGATTACATTATCTTTTGGAACAGCCGGTACCGGTGGTTTTGGAATTAAAGGAGACAGCGTTGCAAGTTATACAGCGTTGCAGCAGTGGATCATTACGATATTTATGATTTTATTTGGTGTAAACTTTAATGCGTACTATCTGATTTTATTTAGAAAGTTTAAAAAGGCGCTCCAGATGGAAGAAGTACGTGCCTATTTCGCAATCATCTTTGTCGCGACAGCTATTATTACAGGAAGCTTAGTTATGGGCAATATGCAGTTTGGAGATGCACTGCGTCATGCGGCATTTCAGGTGGGTTCGATCATTACTACAACCGGATATGCCACGGTGAATTTTGATGCATGGTCGCAGACCTGTCGCACGATACTTGTTCTCTTAATGTTTGTGGGAGCCTGTGCAGGAAGTACCGGTGGTGGAATGAAAGTATCCCGTTTTATCGTTATGGTAAAGACAATGATTAAGGAACTGAATTCCTATATTCATCCAAAGAGTGTCAAGAAGATTAAAATGGATGATAAACCAATAGAACATGAGGTAGTCCGCTCTATTAATGTATATTTCATTACTTTTATGATTATTTTTGTTGTCTCTGTTTTTGCAATTTCATTTGAAGGACACGATTTGGTAACAAACTTTACAGCTATAGCGGCAACCATTAATAATATTGGACCAGGACTTGGCATGGTCGGTCCAGACTGTAACTTTGGATTTTTCAGTGACTTCTCTAAGATGGTCATTATTTTTGATATGCTTGCAGGAAGACTGGAGCTCTTCCCATTACTTATTTTATTCCATCCGGCAATTTGGAAGGAACTGTTTACTCAGAAGATTACAATGAGGAGAAAACCAAGATTCTGATTTGCCGCAGGCAAGGGGATTTCCCCAAAAGAGAGCCGATAGCCTATATCTGTGAATGGTAGCACACCAGTCCACAGATATAGGCTATCGGCTTTCTTTGGCAGCGTCTCCACTTGCAGCAAATTCGAACTTTAACCTTGAAAAATTGAGAAAAATTTTGTCTGTTTTGTCATTTGCGATTAAAAATCAGAACAACGCTCATATTTGTTTTTAGTAAAGTTGACATTGCATTTTGTTGTTTTTTTATAAAAGTTGAATAAAAATGTAGTGAGTTATTGATAGAAAAATGAAACAAGAGTTAGTTATTGAGAATATTTCTCAAATAATGCATTGACTTCTAATTGTAATTAGGGTATACTAACCTGCGTAGAAAAGAAATTCATACAGATGTACTGGGTAATTAACCAGAGTGCACTGTCGGAAAATTTGCTTTAGAAAAGGAGATGATAATATGCCACTATCTATGGTAAAGGCAGGAGAACCGAATGTCATTAAAAAGGTAGGAGGCAAGTCCGAGACAAAGAGATTTCTCGAAAATCTTGGCTTCGTTGTTGGTGGTCAGGTGACCGTAATATCAGAAATCAATGGAAGTCTCATTGTGAATGTCAAGGATTCCAGAGTCGCTATTGGAAAAGATATGGCTAACAAAATCCTTGTTTAAAGCAAGTTTTTTGTTCCGATGAATAAGTATGAATAAAAAGGGAGAATAAAGACATGAAAACATTAAAAGAAGTCGCTGTTGGTCAGACAGTAACAGTGAAGAAGCTTTCTGGTGCCGGTCCTGTAAAACGTCGTATCATGGACATGGGAATCACAAAAGGCGTTGAAGTTTATGTAAGAAAAGTTGCCCCTCTTGGAGATCCTGTAGAAGTAACTGTAAGAGGTTACGAGTTGTCTCTTAGAAGAGCAGATGCAGAAATGATTGAGGTAGAGTAATTCATTTTTTTGCCCATTTAGTTAGTGGTTGCTAATACATATTAGTGATTACGCGTTTTGGTTAGCGCTGACACCCAAAAATGAGCAAGAATAAACTTTAGTTGCTTTTGCAAAACATCAGTAAGTTTATAATTTGAGGAAAAGGAGAAAAAAATGGCAGTAAAAATTGCGTTAGCAGGTAATCCAAACTGCGGTAAAACGACATTATTTAATGCCCTGACAGGTTCTAACCAGTTTGTTGGTAACTGGCCGGGTGTTACTGTAGAGAAAAAGGAAGGAAAGTTAAAGGGACACAAAGATGTTGTCATCATGGACTTGCCGGGTATCTATTCCCTTTCTCCATATACATTAGAGGAGGTAGTTGCAAGAAATTACCTTATCGGAGAAAGACCAGATGCAATCATCAACATCGTAGATGGTACAAACATCGAGCGTAACCTTTACTTATCCACACAGATTATGGAACTTGGTATTCCGGTAATCATGGCGATCAACATGATGGACCTTTTAGAGAAGTCCGGAGAGAAGATTGACATTGCAAAGCTTGGTAAAGATCTTGGATGTGAAGTCGTTGAGATTTCTGCATTAAAAGGTACTGGAATCAAGAAAGCAGCAGAAAAGGCAGTTGCATTAGCACAGTCTAAGAAGTCTGCAGAAGTTGTACATAGCTTTGATAAAAAAGTGGAAGATGCAATCGATGCTGTAAAGGTTATGTTAGGTTCTCAGGTTCCAGAAGAACAGAAACGTTTCTTCGCAATCAAGCTTCTTGAAAGAGACGATAAGATTGTAGAACAGTTAAATACAGTTCCAGATGTTTCTAACGAGATCAAAACTCTTGAAGATGCATTCGATGATGATACAGAAAGTATCATTACAAATGAAAGATATGTATATATCTCTTCCGTAGTAGCAGATAGCTGTAAGAAAAACGGAGCTAAGAAGCTTACAACATCTGATAAGATTGACCGCTTTGTAACAAACCGTTGGCTTGCACTTCCAATCTTTGCGGTTGTTATGTTCATTGTTTATTATGTATCTGTAACTACTGTAGGTACATGGGCAACAGACTGGGCAAATGATGGTGTATTCGGTGACGGATGGCATCTCTTTGGAATTAAGTCCCTGTTTATTCCTGGTGTTCCTAGCATTGTAGAAGGTGCTTTAAATGCTGTCGGATGTGCAGACTGGTTATCAGGATTAATCCTTGATGGTATTGTAGCCGGTGTTGGTGCAGTACTTGGTTTCGTGCCTCAGATGCTCGTACTGTTCATTTTCCTTGCATTCTTAGAATCCTGTGGCTACATGGCACGAGTTGCATTCATCATGGACAGAATCTTCCGTAAATTTGGTCTTTCCGGTAAATCCTTTATCCCAATGTTAATTGGTACAGGATGTGGTGTTCCTGGTGTTATGGCTTCAAGAACAATTGAGAATGACCGTGATAGAAAAATGACAATTATGACAACTACTTTTATTCCTTGTGGAGCAAAACTTCCGATTATCGCATTAATCGCAGGTGCGCTTTTCGATGGAGCATGGTGGGTAGCACCTAGTGCATATTTCGTTGGTATCGCAGCAATCATCTGTTCCGGTATCATCTTAAAGAAAACAAAAATGTTCGCAGGAGAACCTGCACCATTCGTTATGGAACTTCCAGCTTACCATATGCCAACAGTATCTAACGTATTAAGAAGTATGTGGGAGAGAGCTTGGTCTTTCATCAAAAAGGCAGGAACAATCATCACATTATCTACAATCATCTTATGGTTCCTTATGAACTTTGGATGGATTAACGGACAGTTTGGAATGCTCGAAGCAGAACAGTTAAATGACAGTATTTTAGCATCTATCGGTAACGTAATCGCTCCAATCTTTGCACCTCTTGGATGGGGAGACTGGAAGATGGCAGTTGCAGCCGTTAGTGGATTAATCGCAAAAGAGAACGTAGTAGGTACATTCGGTATCCTCTTCGGATTTGCAGAAGTTGCAGAAGATGGTAGCGAATTCTGGGGACAGCTCGCTAACAGCTTACCAGCAGTAGCAGCTTACTCTTTCTTGGTATTCAACTTGCTCTGTGCACCATGTTTTGCAGCTATGGGTGCTATCAAGAGAGAGATGAACAACATCAAATGGTTCTTCTTTGCAATTGGATACCAGTGCTTACTTGCTTATGTCGTAGGACTTTGTGTATATCAGATTGGTACATTAATCACAGCAGGTACATTCGGAATCGGTACAGTAGTGGCGTTTGTACTTATCATCGGGTTTATATATCTTCTGTTCAGACCTTATAAAGAAAGCAATACATTAAATGTTAATGTAAAAAGTGTAGCAAAAGCAAAATAATCAAAAAGATTATATAACTGTTTAGAACCATGTGAGATGGTTCTAAACAGATAAATGGTACTTTATATAGAAGGGAAGCGTATCAGATGGGAACAATAATTGTAGGACTTATCCTTATTTTAATCGTTGCCCTGATTATTCGAAGCATGGTAAAAGATAAGAAAAGTGGAAAGTCACTTCAATGTGGAGGGAACTGCTCACATTGTGCGGGTCACTGCTCTGCCCCTTGTGACACTCCTTCTAGCAGAGATTAAGTAAATTATTCCGAATAGTTACGATTAGATTAGATAAAAGAAAGAAGTGTGGATATGCTGCAAAAAGCTAATCAGAATCTTCCGATTAATGATGTGGGAATTCACAGAACACAGATGCAGAAAGAGATAATATTGCAAAAGTTGAAAGAGCGTGGCTGTCGGATTACCAGACAGAGAAAGATGCTTTTAGATGTGATTTTGAATGAAGACTGCTCCAGTTGCAAAGAAATTTACTATAAAGCATCCATGAAAGATTCTGGAATCGGAACAGCTACAGTATACCGCATGATTAATATTCTGGAAGAAATCGGAGCATTAAGCCGTAAAAACATGTATAAGATTGCATGTGGACCAGAATGTGAAGTAAAGGATGCCTGTGTGATTGAGTTCGATGACGATACGATTATTGAACTTTCCGGGAAAAGCTGGAATCAGGTAGTGCAGTCGGGGCTTAGAGCTTGTGGGTACTCTAGTGGTCATAAGATTAAGAGTGTGACAGCGAAGTCCTGTGAATTTTCAAGATAAAAAATATATGCCATTATAGATAATCCCAGAGGATTTTGAAAGTCTTCTGGGATTGTTTACGTTTGAAGGATGATAGACTCTTTAATGAAGGACCACAAATATAGGAGATCTTCTCTCTTTAGGAGTGCCTGTTTTGCTATGCAAATTGGAAGTTATTAAGAAAATAGTGGTTTGAGAACAAATAAAATTGATAAAAAAATAACAATTAAACAAATTAAACATGTGGTAAAAATGATAAAAATACAAAAAAGTACAATATCTAGTGTTCTACTCAAAAATGAAAAAATATTTAAAAAATGCTTGACGAGAGCGTGCTGTTGTGAT
>CAVCBH010000218.1:0-7744 GCA_963600375.1 bacterium
TAGGTCAGATTCGTCCAGGTATTCCTGTATGGCAGACAGGAGCAGAAAGTAAGTTTCCACTGACTCCATACGTTATTTTTCCGGGAAATGTAGGGGGAGATACTACATTAAAAGAAGCAGTAGAGATTTTAATGTAGTAATAAGAGATACCATTTTTAGGTGTTTTATGTGACAGAATAGGAAATGTTTTTGTAAAGTTTTCTAAATAAAAATCACGAAAAAGCAATAGAAAAATCAGCAGACAAAGAATAGTTGAGAAATGAAAATACACAAATAATATATATAAGAGGAGGATTATATTATGTTTATGTTTTTATCACACCCATTAGACCCAGCAGGTTACGCATGGCCAGGAGAGCCAGTTGTAAAGACAAAACAGTGTACAGATGTTTCTGATGACTGTCCATTTTGCAGTTTCGTATCCGAACTGCCAAATCATTGTGGAACACATATGGATGCACCAAGACATTTTGTAAAAGACGGACTTAGTATCAATGACCTTTCTATTGATTATTTCTGTCATACAGAAGTTGCTCTTTTAGAAATCCCGAAAGGACCAGCCGAAGGAATCTACAAAGAAGATTTAGAACCATTTGCAGATACTTTATCAAAAGTTTCTTTTGCATTGATTCGTACAGGAATGGAAAAATACAGAGAAACAGACCAGAATACATATCAGAATGAAGGTTCTTATATCGCTCCAAGTGCAGGAGATTATCTGACAGAAAATTTTCCAAATCTGAAAGGGGTTGGAATGGACTTCCTGGCAATCGGTTCTGCTTCATCAAAATGTCCGGAAGGAGAATTGCCACCAGATTGTCACAGACATATGCTTGGATATTACACAGGTAAGTTTGTTACAGGTGTAGAAGATATGCATTTGGCTGACATTCCAAAAGGAGCAAAAATTAAGAGATTTTTCAATGCCCCATTACTTATTAAAGGCTTAGACTCCAGCCAGGTAGTATGTATTGCGGAGATTGAAGAATAATTTATAGGCAAAGCTGACACCCCAAAGAGAGAAGAAGCCCTATAGCTGTGACTCTATAGCTGTGGGTTGAATGTTCGATAAAAGGCTCGCATTCAATCCTTGTTCTAAGGTCACAGCTATAGGGCTTCTTCTCTCTTTGGGACTGCTTTTTTGTTGCCGTGAAATTATTTTCAGATCTGGTAAAATTTAGGAACGGAAGCAGAAAACTTCTGGCTGCTCTGGTGTGTTATCTAATATGAAAAATATGAAAAAAATTCTAATCTGAGAGCAAGTGTTGAATACAAGTGGCTAAGCGAGTATTCAACAGGCCGCGATGAAAGTCACAAATATGGACGGTAGTATTCCATGTGTTGGTCCGTTTATCCAAATGAATTAAAATAGAATTAAATTGACATCGGTTCATTTTATGTTAAGATTAATATAGTTAGTTTTATAACAAACGACAATTTTTAATATAGAGGTATATTCTATGAAAGAACCACAACTATTACAGACAAAAGCATATGATTATTTAATTGATTTAATAAAAAAGGGAGAGTTAGAAACTGATAAAATTTATTCTTTAAATCAGCTGGCTAAGGAGACAGGATTTTCAAAAACACCGTTTCGTGATGCAGTGCTGCGTCTTGAGCAGGAACGTTATATTGACATTCTTCCAAGCAGAGGATTTGCACTTCATAAAATGACGAGAGAAGATATTATCGAAACATATCAGATAAGAAATGCGATTGAGATATATTGTTCAAAACAGCTTGCTCTTCATTTAGATACCCCTCGTGGACAGGAATACTTTAATAAACTTACTACGAAAGTGGAACTTCAAAAAGAGATTCGTAATACGACCCATTCCGAAGAAGATTTTGGACGCAGAGATTATGAATTTCATCGAAGTATTGTACAGTATGTAGAGAATGAATCCATGCTGGAAATTTATCGCCGTTTTATGTATCGTATTTTCTGGCTGACAGTTAACTCTTTTTCACAAAAAGGGAGAATGGATGAAACAATTAACGAACACCTTTCTATATTAGACAAGATACAATCCCAAGATTTGATTGCCCTTGAAAAATTAATCATGCATCATCTCGATGTACCACAAAAAATTACGCTGAATTTAATTTAATCACTTCTTATTGCAGTTTTTAAATTCCTGTGATAGAATGGTAAAGATTAGGTCATAATTCATGGCTAAGGGAAGAGTGCGCCCGAGACTTCTGAAAAGGGCATCAGAAAAAGCGGTGCTTTTTTCAGTGGTTTCGGAAACCTTCCCACATTAATAAATATATATTTTTCAGGAGGTTTAAGTAATGGTAAAACAGTTTTCTATGGAACTGGCGGGAAGAACACTGACAGTTGAAATCGGAAAAGTGGCAGCGCAGGCCAATGGTGCCGCTCTTATGCGCTATGGTGATACAGTGGTTTTATCCACAGCAACAGCTTCAGAAAAGCCAAGAGAAGGAATCGATTTCTTCCCTCTTAGTGTTGAATTTGAGGAGAAGATGTACGCAGTAGGTAAGATTCCTGGAGGATTTAACAAGAGAGAAGGTAAGGCTTCCGAACATGCAGTCCTTACTTCCCGTGTTATTGACCGTCCAATGCGTCCATTATTCCCTAAGGATTACAGAAATGATGTAACTCTTAACAACTTAGTTATGGCAGTAGACCCTGACTGTTCTCCAGAAGTGACAGCAATGCTTGGTGCTTCTGTTGCAACATCTATTTCTGATATTCCATTTGATGGTCCTATCGCAGGAACAAGAATCGGTCTTATTGATGGAGAGTTTATTGTAAACCCTACAGCAGACCAGCAGTTAGTTTCTGACCTTGCACTTACTGTTGCTTCTACAGCAGAGAAAGTTATTATGATCGAAGCTGGTGCGAATGAAGTTCCAGAAGATAAGATGATCGAAGCTATCTTCAAAGCACATGAAGTAAATAAAGAAGTAATTAAGTTTATCGACCGCATCGTAGAAGAATGCGGAAAAGAAAAACATGAATATGAGCATGTAGATACTCCAGAAGATTTATGGGATGATATGGTATCTTTCATCACTCCAGAAGCGATGGAAGAGGCTGTATTTACAGATGTAAAACAGGTTCGTGAAGAGAATATCCGCCAGATTAAAGAAAAGTTAGAAGAGCGTTATGCAGAAGAACACGAAGACTGGCTTCCATTAATCGATGATGCCGTTTATAAGTTCCAGAAGAAGACCGTTCGTAAGATGATCTTAAAAGACCACAAGCGTCCAGATGGTCGTGCAATCAATGAAATCCGTCCACTTGCTGCTGAAATTGATCTTTTACCTAGAGTACATGGTTCAGGTATGTTCACTCGTGGACAGACTCAGATCATGACAATCACAACTTTAGCTCCATTATCTGAAGCGCAGAAGATTGATGGTCTTGATGCTAATGTAACATCTAAGAGATATATGCATCACTACAACTTCCCAAGTTACTCCGTAGGTGAGACAAAGCCTAGCCGTGGCCCGGGACGTCGTGAAATCGGTCATGGTGCGTTAGCAGAGAGAGCTTTAGTTCCAGTACTTCCAAGTGAAGACGAGTTCCCATATGCGATCCGTACTGTTTCTGAGACATTAGAGTCTAATGGTTCTACTTCTCAGGCAAGTATCTGTGCATCTACTTTATCCTTAATGGCAGCAGGTGTACCAATTAAGAAACCAGTTGCAGGTATCTCTACAGGTCTTGTAACAGGAGACAGCGATGATGATTACATCGTATTAACAGATATTCAGGGACTTGAGGATTTCTTTGGAGATATGGACTTTAAGGTTGCCGGTACGCATGATGGTATCACAGCGATCCAGATGGATATTAAGATTCATGGTCTGACACCAGACATCATCCGTGAAGCTATTTCCCGTACAAAAGAAGCACGTGAACATATCCTTACGGATGTTATGGAACCAGTTATCTCCGCACCAAGAGATCATGTTGGAGAGTATGCACCAAAGATTATGCAGATGCATGTAGATTCAGATAAGATCAGCGAGATTATCGGAAAACAGGGCAAGACAATTAACGCAATTATTGATGAGACAGGCGTAAAGATTGATATTAACGATGAAGGAAGAGTGGATATCTGTGGCGTTGATCAGACAATGATAGACAGGGCAATGGAAATCATTCGTCTTATTGTAGAGCCAGTAGAAGCAGGTAAGATTTATGAAGGAGAAGTTGTTCGTATTATGAACTTCGGTGCATTTGTACAGTTAGCTCCGAATAAAGATGGTCTGATTCACATTTCCAAGCTTTCTAAAGAAAGAGTAGAGAAAGTAGAAGATGTTGTTAATATCGGTGATAAAGTAAAAGTAAAGGTTCTCGAAATCGATAAGATGGGAAGAATTAATCTGGCGCTTCGCGAGATTATCAAATAAATTATTTTTACGGGAGGCAGTGAGGTTGGAACTCCTTTTAGAACAGATCAGTCAGATTACACATGGGGTTGTACTAAACAGAATAAAGCCAAAGATATTAAGTGAGGGAGTAGAATATCCTATCCTTACGATCAGTCAGCTAATAGACGAAGAAAACGGAGTGTGGGACTATGAAGTACCTACTGCTTTGGTTGACGGGAAAAAGGTGAAGAATCTGAATCTTGCAAAAGAGCATAGTATTGTAATTGGACTGACCTCCTTCCACCGCGCTGCTGTATTAGAAAAACAGCATGAAGGTAAGATTATTCCGTCAAACTTTGTTTCTATTGAGTTTCAAAATGGAATTATGGATCCTTATTATTTTGCATGGTATTTTAATGAACATCCTGAAATAAAAAGGCAGCGAATGATTGCCATTCAGGGGAATTCTTCTGTCAAGGTGCTGTCTGTACATATGATTCGTCAATTGATGATCGAATGTCCCGACTTATCAACGCAGATGTCTATTGGTAAGCTGTACTATTATCAGAAGAGAAAAGAAGTTCTGCTTATGGAAAAGATGCGTTTAGAAGGAGCAGTTTTGACAGAAGAAATGATGCACTATTTAGAGCGGGTTTGATATTTTTTCAAATACGCTTCAGAAAAAATATAAAAAGGGGAATCGGATGGACAAAGAACAAATACATTATCAATTTTTGTCGGTTTTAAGTGAAACTCATCCGGGTCTGACATTTGAGGAATACAGAGATAGTTGTGTGTTCCTCTTATTTTATCAGTATCTTTGTTTAAAGCATGGTGACTTGTTAGAAGAAGCCTACAAGCCGGGCGAATTAGTAAAAATGGCAATTCGAGGGAAGCTTCAGGTAGCTTCTTTTTTAAAATTTATGGAATCAGCTTCCGCATTTTTGCATTTACTTAATAAAGATTTTCAATTGACAGATTTTTCATTTTATAAAAGTCTTGAAAAAGTGCATTCTTTAGAAAAACAAAAAAGTTATGCTCGCTTTTTTCGCAAGTTTTTAAAAAAAATTGATAGCTGGAATCCAAAGGAAGAGTTACTTCGGCAATATCCAGATTTATTTATTCTTCTAATTACAGAATTTGCAAGGTTAAAGAAAGATACCTATATATCGGAAGAACTCTGTGAATTATATACAGGATTTTTTGGCAATAATGATTCAGTAGAAGAAGAAAAGAGAAAAATATTTTTCCCAGAATTTCAATATGGGATTTTAGCTTCTTCTGTAATAAGAAAGAAGAATGATGTAGAGATTTATGGATATGCGAAAGAACAGGAATATATTGATATTTTTACAATTGTCTGTTATATGAAGGGAATTCCATTAGATTCCTTGCATCTTTTTTTAAAAAAAGACTGGAGAGCAGGGCAGCAGCTTAAAGAAGGTGCGAATCAGCTTTTCATTTTTATGCCAGAAGGTGTGGAAGCGGGTGAATATGTATCTCCTCCAAGAATATCGGTAGGAAAAGAACAGTTTTATTCTGGTACAAAGGGAGAGTTCCCATTTTTACTTACGGCAATTTCCTGCCTGAAGAAGAATGGTTCTTTGACAGCCGTCTTTCCGGGAGCAATGCTGTACCGTGAGGGAAGAGAAACACAGATTCGGAAATATCTTGTGGAAGAATTGAACTGTCTTGATACGGTGATGCTGCTTCCAGACACTATTTTCCATTCAACCGGACAGGCAGAAGTTTTTCTTTTTTTACGATTGAATCGTTCTAACGAGGATGTGATGTTTTTTGATTGCTCTGAAGTAGAAGAATTTAACGGAGAGCAGATAAAAAATATACAGACACTTTGGAAAGAGAGAAAGACAATACCAGGGCTTTGCTCCTGCGTATCCAAATCTACTATTCGGGAAAATGAATACAATCTGAATCTCCCACGCTATATTACAAAGATAATGCAAAATACCGCAGTTGATATGGAAAAGGGAAAGCAGCGTATTCAGGAGATTGATAAAGAGTTAGCAGAAATAGAGAATAGAATACAGATCTATCGTCGGGAGCTTGGACTTAGGTCTACGGATTCAGGGAGGGATTTTTCAAACACGCTCTAGAATAGAATCTGCTGGAGTTTTGGCATAAAGCCAAACGCAAAAAAGATTTTTATAGTATATTAGAGAAAGCAGGGGCTATAAATGCAAAAAAGAAAGCAATTTACAATTGGAATTACATTTTTGGTACTCTTATGTATTCTTGTGGGATGCCAGTCTGGCAAGAAGAAAGAGAAAACGGTTAAAAAAGCAGATTATTATATTGGAGTTGCCATCGATAATGCGCCGTATTATTATAAAGATACGGATGGAACAGAGAAGGGATCCTATGTGACATTTATAGATAAGCTTTCAAAAGAAAAGTCTTTTACCTATGCATTTGTCCCTATGAATCGTTCCTCTTTTGAGCAGTCACTTTCTACACAGTTGATTGATGGCTATATTGACAGTATGATTGTAAAAACAGGAGAAAAAGAGGATTCTTCCAGTGATGTATTTTATACATCCAATCTTTGTGTTCTGTCTCCTGAGAAGTCAGGCGTACGCAATTTAAAAGGTCTTGCAGATAAGATACTTGTGGCACCAGCCGGAACAAGCGAAGAAGTATTTGCAAAGTATCTTGCCAACAAATATAAGGGACAGGCAGTTGCCTTTTCTTCTACAAAAGAGGCAAAGAATGATATAGAAGATGGATATTCGGAGGCGCTAGTTATAGATGAGGAATATTATAAGGCACATACAGAAGCTTTTGAAAACTGGAATTGCTTAAAAGTGAGTTCACGTTTCCAAAATAAGCATAAACTTTATATGCCAGGTTTGTCTGATTCTAAATCGTAGAATTGAAATAAAAAAGCCATAAGAGTTTTATAAAATACCACAGACAAAAAGAAAAACATCCGAGAATGATAATAATGTTACAAAAACATCGTTACGTTCTCTGGTGTTTTTTTCTCTGAAATGGGTATGCTAAACAGGGAGTGTTTAAAAGGTATTTCTTTAATTTACGCAACTTATTTTTGTAAAAAGTAGTGTTTGAATTTAAACACGTTCTGAAAAGATATGCAGGAGGTATACTCATGGAAAATGCAATGCAGAATTTGTTAGAACTTGGGGAGGTCATATTAGAGGAGGGAGAATTTGGACATCGTATTTTGTTTTTGTCAATTATTGGAGAGATTGAGGGTCACAATTTATCTTCTGACAGAATAAAGACAACAAAATATGAACATCTGCTTCCTGTTTTAGCCGAGGCGCAGGATAATAAAGAAATTGAAGGCGTGTTTTTCCTTATTAATACGGTAGGCGGCGACTGTTCCTGTGGTCTTGCACTTGCCGAAATG
>CAVCBH010000219.1:0-3980 GCA_963600375.1 bacterium
ATCTTGCAGAAAGCATTTTTCAAACAGGCTCTAATATAATATTATAGTAGATACTGACACAAAGTAAAAGAGCGAATAGATAGAATTGATTGTGAAATCTATAGAAAACATCATAATTATTCGGAATAAAAACGGACAATGCGAAGCTATATGCATTGTCCGTTGGTATTTTTTAATGGTGAATTACTATTTTAAACTTCTGTAATCAAATATCCTTTTTCTTCAAGTGCCTTTCCGATCAGATCAAGCGTATGTACGGAATCTGCTTCCACTGTGTGATAGTGGTAGTTGGATGTAATATTTTTAAGAGGACTGGACTTTCCGCTCTTGATATCATCAATAAATTCCTTTACCTTTAATCGAGAGGAAATGCCAAGTGGAGCCTCCATGTGGCCATACACCCGATGGTTGACCATTACATTTACAACAGTGCCGCCTAAATCTACGATGGAACACAATTCATCTTCTGTCTGTTCATCCGTATGGCTGACCTTAAATATTCTTGAAATCGTGTGAGGCGCATTCAGAAGGTATCCACGGTTGGTAGAGATGATGTCATAACCTGCGGTACGAAGCAGAGCAATATCCTGCACGATTACCTGACGGCTGACATCATAAAGCTGTGCCAGAGTCTTACCAGAAATTGGTGAAGTGCTGCTTTTTATTTTATTAATTATTTCTTCTCTTCGTTTCGAACCAGTCATTGTGTATCATTTTCCCTTCCATTTAAATTACAGAGCGTGAAGATTCTTCAGTGAAATATCAAGAACCGGTGCGGAATGTGTTAATGCACCGCTCGATATATAGTCTACTCCAAGAGAAGTTAAACGGTCAATATTTTCTTTTGTTACATTGCCGGAACATTCTGTTTTGGCACGTCCGTCGATGATGCGGATGGCTTCCTGCATCTCCTCAACAGACATATTGTCGAGCATGATAATATCTGCGCCAGCCTCGACAGCCTCTTTTACCATATCAAGGTTTTCGACCTCAACCTCAATTTTACGGACAAATGGAGCATACTCCTGTGCCATTTTGATTGCATTTGCCACGCTGCCGGCCGCACCGATATGATTATCCTTTAAAAGAACGCCGTCAGAAAGATTGTAACGATGATTGCATCCACCACCGGCACGAACTGCATATTTCTCAAAAATACGCATATTCGGAGTTGTTTTTCTCGTATCCAAAAGCTTTGTCTTTGTACCTTTTAAAAGTTCGGCAACAGAGTGGGTGTAAGTAGCAATTCCGCTCATGCGCTGCAGATAGTTAAGGGCAACACGCTCGCCGGATAAAAGAACACGGATATCTCCGGTGACGGTTCCCATAAGCTGTCCCTTTGTCACAGCTTCACCATCTTTACAGGTGAATTCTACCTTTGTGTTTTCGTCTAATAATTCAAATACTCGTTTGAAGACATCAAGTCCGGCAACGATACCGTCCTGCTTGCAAATGAGCTGTACTTCGCCCTGTACAGCCTCTTTCATAACAGAATTGGTTGTGACATCTTCGCTGGAAATGTCCTCCTGTAAAGCGAGACGGATTAACTCGTCTGCCTGGAGTTTCATGGAAATGGTATTCATAGGTAAATGTCCTTTCTTAAAAAATTATACTGCCTCAGACTCACTAAAGTCAACTGGTTTAACAGTCTGTTCTAAACCACAGATCTTACGTGCGGCTCTTTTTGCAAATACAAGGCTTTCAAGAAGTGAGTTACTTGCCAGACGGTTTGCACCATGCACACCGTTGCAGCTTGTCTCACCTACAGCATAAAGATTATCCATAGAAGTCTTGCTGTCACTGTCTACCCAGATACCGCCCATGAAATAATGCTGTGCAGGAACAACTGGAATCCAATCTTTTAGTACATCATAACCTTCCTCTAAACATCTCTGATAAATATTTGGAAAATGATGAAGAATTGTTTCTTTATCAATGTTTTCCATAGAAAGCCATACATGGTCTGTGCCGTCTTTTTCCATCTGTGCATTGATTGCCTTTGTCACAACGTCACGAGGAAGAAGTTCGTTTACAAAACGCTCTCCATCTTTATTGTAAAGAACAGCGCCCTCGCCACGAACAGATTCAGAAATTAAAAATCTTCTGCCCGGTTCTTTAGAATAAAGAGTAGTAGGGTGAATCTGTACATAATCAAGATGCTCTAAACGGATGCCGTGCTTCCTGGAAATGTCCAACGCATCACCAGTAAGATGAGGGAAATTCGTGGAATGTGTGTAACGGCCACCAATACCGCCGCTTGCAAAAATAGTATCTTTTGCGTGAATGTGCATAACTTCGCCATCTTTTGTTGTTGCGATAATACCAGTACAATGTCCGTCCTGCACAAGAATATCTGTCATGGTCGTATATTCATAAAGGGTTACATTTGGAAGCTTTTTCACCTGAGCAAGAAGCTTGCTTGTAATTTCCTGTCCGGTAATATCTTCATGGAAAAGGATTCTTGGCCTGGAGTGTGCTCCTTCTCTTGTATAAAGAAGTTTCTCACCTTCACGAGCAAAATCAACACCGTAACCGATAAGGTCATGAATAATTTCCTGAGAGCTGCGGATCATGATATCGACAGATTCTTTTCTGTTCTCATAATGTCCGGCTTTCATCGTATCTTCAAAATAGCTGTCATAATCATTCTTATCGGTCAAAACACAGATACCGCCCTGTGCGAGAAAAGAATCACTGCTCTCTAAATCTGATTTGGTAATCATAATAATATTTTTATCTTTTGGAAGGTTCAATGCGGAAAATGCACCGCCGACACCTGTTCCGACAATTACTACGTCTGTTTTAAAATCCATTGTTGTGTTCCTCCTGTTATTTTGCTGCCAGTTCTAACATTTTTTCGAGAGGTTTTTTCGAGTTCTCTCTTAAAGCATCGCTGACATGCACTTCATTTTCCCCAGTCTTTAATACGTGGAGAACTTTTTCTAATGTATTCTTCTTCATATTCGGGCAGACCGGAAGTCTGTCTGGATAATAAAATGTCTTATTTGGATTCTGTGTCTTTAACTTATAGCCGACACCCTCTTCTGTACAAACGATAAATTCCTGGCAGTCACTTTCTGTCACATAGTTAATGATACCGGAAGTACTTCCTACATAATCAGCCATCAAAAGAATCGCTTCCTGACATTCTCCGTGAGCAACAATCTGTGCATTTGGATGCTTTGCCTTAACATTCGCTACATCTTCAGATTCAATACGCTCATGCGTAGGACAGAATCCATTATTATAAACAAAATTTTTCTCTGGAACCTGACTTGCAACATAATGTGCAAGGTTACGGTCCGGAATAAAGAAAATATTCTTCTGTGGTAACTCTTTTACAATCTTTACTGCATTAGCAGAAGTAACGCAGACATCGGAATACTCCTTAAGAGCAGCAGTAGAATTGATGTAACATACAACTGCAAGATCATCATATTCAGAGCGAACTTTCCTGATTGTCTCAATCTCAGCCATATGTGCCATTGGACAATCTGCATGCATATCCGGCATTAAAACAGTCTTTTCTGGATTTAAAATCTTTGCACTCTCACCCATAAAAGATACACCACAAAAAACGATCGTCTGTTCTTTTAACTTTGTGGCAACCTTACTTAAATAAAAAGAATCTCCTATGTAATCTGCGATTTCCTGTACTTCAGGACGCACGTAGTAGTGTGCGAGAATTACTGCGTCTTTTTCCTCTTTTAATTTCTTTATCTCATCTATAATTGTCATAAAAAATATCCTCCCTGTATGGCATACCTTTTTAAACTTTTACCGGGTCTTTACTTAAAATTTGCCAAATTTCTGTTCATTATAACACTAAAGTTTACATCTGACAAGACACCTGATTAAAAAGTGTAAAGAATTGATGTTACCTCCAAATTTTTTTACTGTTTTGTAGAATTCAGAACAGCCAGCCGCTAGAGCGTGTCTGAAAAATGCTTTCTGCAAGATGTGCATCACAATTTGCGGGA
>CAVCBH010000220.1:0-3929 GCA_963600375.1 bacterium
GTAAAGCCTTTTATAGAACAATATGAAAACCTGATTATTTTAAAGTCATTTACGAAGCTGTATGCGATTCCGGGGGTACGTCTTGGCTATATTCTTGCAGGAAGTGAGAAAGTGATTGCGAAGGTAAACCGCACCGGGCAGGCATGGTCGGTGAGTCATATCGCACAGTGTGCAGGTGTGGCGGCCCTTTCTGATAATGAGTATAAAGAAAAGGTGATAGAGACGGTGGCAGAGGAACTTTCTTATATGAAGAAAGAGTTTTTTAAGCTGCCGGTTATTTTGTATGATGGAGCGGCCAATTATCTGTTTTTCCAGACACCAGGAATTACAGATTTAGACAGGCGATTAGAAAGTTATGGAATCATGATTCGAAACTGCAGCAATTATGTGAATCTTGGAAAAGATTACTGGCGTGTGGCGGTGAAGTCTCATGAGGAAAATGGAAAACTTATAAAAGCATTGCAGATCATTTTGAAAGGAGAAGAATAATGGCAAAAGCAATTATGATACAGGGAACGATGTCAAACTCAGGAAAAACCTTTGTTACAGCGGGTCTTTGCAGAGTATTTAAACAGGATGGATACAAAGTTGCTCCTTTTAAATCTCAGAACATGGCATTGAATTCTTACATCACAAAAGAAGGTTTGGAAATCGGTCGTGCACAGGCAATGCAGGCAGAAGCAGCAATGATTGAACCGACACACTGGATGAATCCGATTTTGTTAAAACCGACAAGTAATATGGGCTCTCAGGTTATTGTAAACGGAGAGGTTTATGATAATTTAAGTGCACAGGAATACTATAAAATGAAAGATAACCTTGCGCCGGAAGTAATGAAAGCCTTTAACCATCTTTCCGAAGAAAATGACATTATCGTTATTGAAGGAGCAGGTTCACCCGCCGAAATCAATCTTGCTAAAAATGATATCGTAAATATGGGAATGGCAAAAATGGCAAATGCCCCGGTTATTCTTGTGGCAGATATTGACAGAGGAGGAGTGTTTGCCTCTGCTTACGGAACGATTAAGTTACTTCCTGTGGAAGATCAGGAGCGTTTTTGTGGAATTGTCATCAATAAATTCAGAGGTGATGTGGATATCTTAAAACCAGGACTGACGATGCTCGAAGATTTGACAGGAAAACCGGTACTGGGTGTCATTCCAATGGAAAAAATCGATGTGGATGACGAGGATAGTTTATCTGACCGTCTGAATCAGAAAACAATTACAGAAGGAATTGATGTTGCCGTTATCCGTCTGCCTCACATATCTAACTTTACCGATTTCAGTGTTTTTGAATTGCTTGATGGAGTTTCTCTTCGTTATGTAACCGATAAAAAGGAACTTGGTGAGCCGGATCTTATTCTTCTTCCGGGAACAAAAAATACAATGGGTGACATGGAATGGCTTATCGAGAGTGGTTTAGAAGGTGCGATTATCCGTGCATCAAGAACGACAAGGGTTATCGGAATCTGCGGTGGTTTCCAGCTTCTTGGTAAGGAAATGCATGACCCGGACGGCGTAGAACATGGTGGAGAGATGCGTGGACTGGGACTTCTTGATACAAAAACAGTATTTAAGGAGGCCAAAACAAGAACGAGAATCCACGGTCAGATTGCAGAAGAACATAATATTTATAACCTTGATAATCTTTCTGTAGAAGGCTACGAGATTCATATGGGAACGACAGAGAATCTTGGAGAAGCCATTCCGATGATTACTCTTGAAGATGGAAGAACCGATGCCTACATGACAAAAGATGGCCGTGTATGGGGAAGTTATCTGCATGGAATCTTTGATAATGAGGATCTCGTATTTGCCCTTGTGCAGGATATTATGAAAGAAAAAGGAATTAATCCCGCAGAAAATCATCTTAGTATAGCGGAATACAAAGAAATACAGTATAATAAGCTCGCAGATTTAATTCGAAACAGTCTGGATATGGACGCAATTTATAAAGTATTATTCGGAGAGGAGAAAAAGATGGTTCGTTGTGGTGGAAAAAAAGATGATACTTCTGGAAAAGGTTTAGTTCACATTTACTGTGGAGACGGCAAAGGCAAGACAACAACAAGTGTTGGTTTGACAGTTCGTGCAGCTGGAAGTGGTAAGAAAGTTCTTTTCTATCAGTTTCTTAAAGATAACAGTTCCAGCGAGAGAAATGTTCTCGAAAAAGTTCCTGAAATTACTTTAGTAAAAGGAAGAGAAATGCAGAAGTTTACATTCCAGATGAATGAGCAGGAACTTGATGAACTTCGTACTTATAATAATGAAATGCTGGACAAGCTTTTTGAAATGGCAAAAGATTATGATATGTTAGTTATGGATGAAAGTGTCTATGCAATAGGAAGTAACCTTCTTGACGAGAAGAAATTAATCGCCCATCTTGAAGAAAAACCATTTAGCTTAGAAGTTGTTCTTGCCGGAAGAAATCCTTCGCAGAAATTAATGGATCATGCAGACTATGTTTCCGAGATTCAGAAAGTAAAACATCCGTTTGACCAGGGAGTAAGCTCCCGTGTAGGAATCGAGCTGTAACAATGGCATATTTTCCGATATTTACACAGATTGATGGAAAACGATGCTTTATCGCAGGTGGTGGAAAGGTTGCAGCAAGAAAGGTACATATACTTCTTCAATATGGCGCAGATGTTGTTGTGGCGGCAGAAAAAGTATGTGGAGAGATCAAGGAAGCTTTGCCGGAGGAAAATATTTTTGAAGGTGTTTTTGAATATATTCATGAAAATGAATGTAATAAAAATAAATATGATATCAGTGGAAATATTTCTAATGTAGAGTCGAAAAATATTTTCATTAAAAGATATAATCCTAATGGTAATCCAAAAAACATTTCTTCTGATTTGGAAAAGTCAGAGAATTTATTGGAAAGTTCTTTAATAGAGTGCCAGAAAGATTTATCAGAAGATGTATTTAAAACCAGAAAAAATACCTTTTTAGAAAAGGAAATTGGAAAAGCTTTCCTTGTTATAGCGGCAACGAGCAATCGTGAAGAAAATCACCATATTGCGGAACTTTGTCATGCTTATAATATCCTTGTAAATGTAGCAGACGCTGAAGAAGAATCCAGTTTCATTTTTCCATCGGTTGTTCGAAAGGGAGATATTAGTATTGGGATTAACAGTGGGACAGGAAGTCCGACCGTATCCAGGCACATTCGCAAACAAATAGAAAAAGCTGTTCCGGATTATTATGCAGATATTGCAGTTTTTATGGGAGAACTCCGTGAGTATGTAAAGGCGAACTTTAAAGAAGAATCGCAGCGACGCTATATTTTAAAGACAGCAGCGGCGCAGGCTTTTTTAGAAGAAAGAGTTCTCAATGAAAAAGAAATAGAAGAAATAATAAGGCAGAGACAAAAATGATTGAATTAATAGAAGATAAATTAGACATAGATACTTATCTCGAACTTCGTCAGGCCGTTAATTTCAGAAAGTTAACAAGAGACCAGGCGAAAAAGGGACTTAGCAACAGCTTGTATACATTAGTTGCATTCAAAGATGGAAAGGCAGTCGGTATGGGTCGAATCGTAGGAGATGGAGCCATTATCTGCTACGTCCAGGATCTGATTATTCGTCCGGAAGTGCAGGGAGAAGGTATCGGTGGTCTTATTTTAGAGACATTAAAAAAATTTGTCATTCAGGAAGGTTATGAGGGAACAACAATGATGTTTGACCTGATGTGTGCCAAGGGAAGAGAAGAATTTTATAAAAAGCATGGCTTTATCGCCAGACCAACAGAAGACTTGGGACCGGGGATGATTCAGTTTATTCAGATTGGGGAGGAGTAGTGTAATGTCCCATTTTATATAACACAACCGTGGGACACACGGGAATTTAGCACAGAGGTGCTATCGAACTAGAGCGTGTCTGAAAAATCATTCCTGCAATCTGCACACCTCAATTTACGGTA
>CAVCBH010000221.1:0-22162 GCA_963600375.1 bacterium
CATATAAGCAGAAGCAGCAACAGCAGACCGACCGGAACCACGGCTGACAATCTTGGCTTGCATATGATAAATTGCCATGTCTGGCACCTCCTTTCGATGTTGCCTGCAACAGCGGAAAGCTCTCGGCAGAGCGCACGAGCCCCGAAGGGGATACCACTGCCCGATTTATCGGGTGGTGAGTAAGTGCGCCCTTCGGGAGTAGAACTTGTGTATTTACATTCCTCTTAGCCGGAGCATCAGCTCCCGTTTCAGGGTATCTAAATCCATTTTTTTGATGTGAGGAGCAACATTTTCCAGGATTGCCCCCTCTTGAATCAATCTGCGTGTTCTGGCATTACGTTCCTTTTTACGGTTTCTTGTTTCGGATTCTTCCAGTCTGTGCTTTGCCTGTAAAAGTGCTGTTTCTTCTGGTGTCATAATTCTTTTATTTGCCATATCTAGCACCTCCTTTTTATGCCCGTATCCGGGCGTTTTAGTTTTAAAATCTTGTGTTTTAGTACTATAGTTTTAAATAACTGACAGCAGCATGTCTCTGGTGATAAATAAGAAAAGAAAGTAGTACTACTGTCAGTGAAAAATAGTTATTGTGCGATGCTGCTTTGTTTCAACTCTGGTTGGAAGTGTGATTATCCAACAGGATTTTTTTCGTTTTTTTAAAATTAGCTGTTACATTGTCCTGACGGATATTCCGGTGATTGATACGGATGGGCACACATCTCTCCAGAATCCGGTCATAAATTCGTTTGTGTGCAATATCAGCGGCATTATTCAGCTCTGATAAAGTGAGATTTGTCGTTATGATCAGGGGTTTTTTACTGCGGTAACGGCTGTCAATCACATGGAAAACCTGTTCCAGTGCAAAGTCAGAGTTCCGTTCAATTCCGAGGTCATCAATGATCAGAAGGCTATAGCAGTTTAAGCTGTGGATGAACTGGTTCCTGTCTTCAAAATGCATTCCGGTAAGGGTATTCAGAATCCGGGAAAAGTTGGTCATCAGTACTGGGACGCCTTTTTCCAGAAGGGCATTGGCAATGCAGCCTGCAAAAAAGGATTTTCCAGTACCGACATCGCCCCAGATGAGAAGTCCGGAGGCGTTTGCTTTCAACTCTTCCCAGTTACTTACATAATTGTGTGCCAGTTTCATTTCCGGATTGATGCCGTTATCTTTGGCAAAGGTGTAGTCATAGAGTGCTTTGTCCTGTAAGCCGCTGGTTTTGAGATGCTCTATTTCTATTTGCTTTTCATGAAGTTTTCTCTGGGCTTCCTCCTGTTCAAAGATTTCCTGCTGGCACTTACAGCGGATGGAAGGAATAAGAACCTTTCCCTGTAATTCATGCTTGCATTGTCTTGGCGTATTGCATTTGGAACAGTAGATCAGGCCGTCTGTTTCGTTAAAATATTCATCAGACTGAAGCTCTCTGTTTGGTGTGATAGCTGTTGGTTTTTCTGTAAATGTTGTCATAATGTTTCGTATTCCTCACTTTCATAATTTCGTTGCCGGGAAGCAGGATGATCCTGTCTTGCCCAACGGATGATGGTAGCTGCATGGTTCTGGTATTGCTTTCCGGTAGAAGCCATATAACCGGATAAGCGTTCCATATAGTCCTGCCAGTCAGGGATTGTCTGCCGGATATCTTCCAGATCCGTCTCTGACAGAAAAACATTTTGAAATGTTCCATAGGGTGAGCGTGGCTCTTTACTCCCTCTTATTGTTAAATGGTTCTTTTTTATCTCTTTCTTATTACTGGACAGTTTTCTGTCTGTATCGGGGAAAGAATCCTGTCTGTCAATAGGACAGTTTTCTGTCTGTCTTGAGGAAAGAGTTCTGTCTGTATTGCTGAGGGTTTCTTTCGGGATTTTTACATAAATCCGATTAGGGTGTCCGGGCCCCTGCCGTTTTCGGAAGATAAGCTCTTGTTTTTCCAGTACTGCCAGAGCAGTTTTCACCGTCATCTGGCTTTTGTGGAGAACTTCTGCCAGTGCTTCAATCGTAAAGTAAATGAACACATGACCATTTGTATCTGACCAGCCCTCATTTCTCTGGGAAAGCCTTGCACGGTCGAGTAGGATCATATAAAGTATTTTGGCAGTTTCATTTATTTCCAAGCCCAGGAGAAAACGGGGAAACATCATATAAGATGGCAGGCTTGTGTCTGCTGTCAGAAAGTCCGTCATGTGTTCACCTCCAATCACAATGGTTTATTCTCCAAGGAAATCCCAGTCTATATCACGATCCGGCTGTTCTTTTTCAGGAGTTGGAAAGGGCACCCTGATGGGGGATTCCCTTTCCAACATGCCTGCAGTCAGCCCGGACAGAAAAATCGGCAATGACTGTTTCAGGCTGTGTTCCACTGCTTCTACAATCTGTTTCACAAAAAGTTCTTCCCGTTCCCTTGTTTCCAGATAGGGATCAGCCTGAGTGCGGTAGTAGCGGTCAAAATAATCGACCAGTGCAAGGGAGATTACCTGGCTGTAAGATTTAAAATTCTGTCTGTCCATTGTCTGTAAATATTCCCAGGCTTTCCGTTGCTGGTCTTTGTCCAGATTAAATCGCAGGTTCGTGTTGCGGATATGGTTCTGCATGGCTTATCCCCTCCTTTTCAGGCTCATATAAGCCAGAGATTCATAACCTTTGGCAGTGGCACAGATATCATCAAGGATGGTAACTCGTGATTTGTCATACGTTCCAAAGTTACGGATCAGGCATCCACCGCCTCCGACCACGTACAGACGCATCAGGTCAGGATTGTATTCATATTTGCGGAGCGTGGCAAAAATATCTGTGACATACTGTCTGGCAACAGCAGTAATACAATCCAGATAAGACGCTGAAATGTCAGCTGTTCCAAACCGCAGAATCTGCTCTACGGTTGATTTCTCAATCTTTACTCCGAATTTGTCCAGAACAGCGTTCTTTGTAGTAATCATGCATTGGTTTACGCCAAACTTTTCTGTCCAGCACCGGCTTTCCTGTGCTTTCTTATTGTTGATATACAGAATGTTCATGGTTCCATTTCCGATATCTGCAAGAAGATTGGTTCCTTT
Organism: bacterium; assembly: GCA_963600375.1. Lineage (GTDB taxonomy): Bacteria > Bacillota > Clostridia > Lachnospirales > Lachnospiraceae > Anaerobutyricum. The sequence goes on from CAVCBH010000221.1 coordinate 3,046, forward strand.
GAAATCTCCAAGCCGGTTTACGATAGCCGGATATCCCTGTGGGTAAAGGCTGCATCCCACAAAGCGGATATGATACTCTTTGCTGTTAAATCGGTAATGGACTTCAGGATTCTGGAGCAGATAGGAACGAAATTCTTCCCTCTGGTTTCTGATCCATGTCAGAGGAAGCCCGGCAGCCAGATGAATGTCTGCTTCACGGATGGAAAAGACATTCAATTCCCTTGCAACTGCCATCAGCGTCAGAAGATAATATTCTTCATCCATAGCTTTATCTGGGATAAATTCCTTGTGTCCTTCGCCAATCCGGTAGTAAATGCCGTTATATTCCAGAATATTCCCGGTGAAGATTGGTTCTGTTTCATAGGCTTTGATTCCGGTTGGTGTGACGGTGTTTGCTGTTTTCATGTTGCCGTAGCCATGATCTACAGCAATGATTTTTGTGTTTCTAAGTTCTCGCATAAAAAATACCTCCCTTTTCGTATTGATTGATTCAGCAGGTTGTACCGGTGTGGTACTGCTTTGCTGTGAGATAAGCATATGAAAGTTGGAGGTAAAAGACATTGAGGGGAAATTGAGCTGGAATTGAGAAAAAAGCAGATAATGAAAATATTTTTCAATTTAATTATGTAACTATTTTTATTGAGTGTATTAAAATGAAATGCTATACTATGAAAAAATGCGTTACTATGAAAAACAGATGTTGAATGTACCAAGAAATAATGATGCTTGATTAGGCAGGAGAGAAAAATGTACCATATTTATGTAGTAGATGATGATTTGACGGTTCAAAGAGAATTGAAGGTATTGCTTGAAAATCAAGGATATAGGACAACAATTGCCAAAAAGTTTACGTCTATTCCAGAAGAAATAGAAGATGTTAAACCAGATTTGATTTTATTAGATATTTCGTTACCGTCTGTAGATGGGATTATGTTGTGTTCACAAATACGTATGTTATCAGAGGTTCCCATTATCTTTGTTACTTCACAAAATTCATCGGCAGCTGAATTAGAATGTATGTTGAGTGGAGGAGATGATTTTATTGAGAAACCATATCGACCGGCAGTGCTATTGGCTCATATTTCAGCAGTACTGAGAAGGACTACAAAAAGGAGTGAGAATATACTTTCGTTTGAGGATTTAGAGTTGGATGTAGTCGCTGCGAAGTTGAAACATTACCAGAAGGTAGTGGAGTTATCAAAAAATGAATTGCATATTCTACGTTATTTCTTTGAGCATAAAGGCGAAGTTGTATCAAGGGAGGATTTGATGAATGATTTGTGGGATAATGAGAGTTTTGTTGATGATAATACATTAAGTGTGAATATTAAAAGAATTAGAAATAAACTAGAAAGTATTGGGGTATATAATGTAATACAAACAAAGAGAGGAATGGGGTATATTTTACAGGAAAAAACAAAATGGAAATGACAAATTTTGGGGAATTTAAAGTAAAAATATTAAAATAAGGATGGATGAAAATGATGAGCTTTAAAGATTATTTTCTAAACAAGATTACAGAAATACTGGGTACATTTTTTGTACTTTTTATTATGCTGGAGTTTTTATATATTATTGGAAATACTTTCAGTGTGATATTTTTGATAGGAATAGTTGTTACAGGTATGACAATGATGAAATATTTGATGGATTGGTATAGAAAAAAAAGATACTTTGACATAATTGAAAAGCGGGTAAAAGATCTGAATGAACCTTGGTTTATTGCAGAACTTTTACCCGCTTCTTATCAAATAGAGGATCGGATATATCAAGAACTAATAAGAAAAATCGGAAGTAGTGCGATTGAAGAAATACATAAAATGGAAGATGAACAGAAAGAATATGAGGATTATATAGAACAATGGATTCATGAGGTGAAAACACCAATTACTTCTATACACTTAATGTTAGAAAATAGAATTCAAAATAATTTAGAATTAAAAAGAGATTTGAATATAGAACTTAGTAGGATTGAAAATGATATAGATCGTGCTTTATATTATGCCAGATCTGAACAGATATATAAGGATTATCTGATACAGAAATTAAATATGTGGAAGGTTCTTTCGAGGGCAGTTAATAAAAATCGTACTGTTGTGATGAACAGTTCCGTAGCAGTAGAGCTAAAATGCGATAAGGATATATATGTTTATGGCGATGAAAAATGGCTTGTTTTCATGATTACACAAGTATTGTTGAACGCAATTAAGTATAAAAAAGAAAAAGATGCCAAAATAATTATGAGTGTAAAAAGAGAGAATGGCAAAATACTTTTAAAAATATTAGATAATGGTAAAGGGATAAAAAAAGAAGAGTTGCCAAGAATTTTTGATAAGGGGTTTACTGGAAGCAATGGAAGAGAAAATGAAAAGTCTACGGGTATGGGATTGTATCTAGTCTATAAATTATGTAAAAAGTTGGATATAGATATTAAAGCAGAGTCTATTTATGGAGAATTTACAGCTATTAGATTTACTTTCAATATAGTCAGATAAAGTGACAAAAATGTAAGATTGAGGTAAGAAAAATCAATAGGACTTTCATTATGTTACTGATACAATGGTGCTGTCAACAAAGATAGGATAAAAGAAGAAGGGTGAATATGTTAAGTTTAACTGGATTAACATACCGTAATGTTAAGGAAAACATAGCAAGAGAACCAGTATATTTTTTTACTATGATATTAATAGAGGCTTTGATGTTTGCGTTTGATTCAATGCTTTTTTCAAAGGACGTCCAGCAAATCTGTGAACAAAGTTTTGTTATGGATGTTTTAATCGGATTTGTAACAATTTTTATTGTTGCTGTAATGATTTGGCTGATTTTTTATATGATGCGTCAGTCGTTTAAATATCGTAGCAAAGAAATGTCTCTTTATATGCTGTTTGGACTTAAACAAAAAGAAATATTTAAAAATTACACAAAAGAAACAATATTAATGGCTCTTGCAGCATTTGTTTTGGGAGTAGCAGCGGGAGAATTACTGAAACATTTTTTGATGGTTATTTTTTATCGAATGTTTCGACTGGATTATGTAATTGAAATGAATTTCTATTTTCAAGCAGTTATATTGACTGCTCTAATATATTTTTTTTGTTACGGAATTGCATTGGTCAAAATAAGGAAAAAATTTTTAAATTCAACTATCCGCGAGCTTTGTGAATTAGAAAAAATCACCGAGAGAAAAGAAGAAATAAAAGCACATGTAACAAGAAAGTGGATTTTGTCTGGAAATCGTTTGTTTATCTGGAAATCGGTAGGGGCAGAAATAAAATCTATAAAAAAAGTGATTTTTTTTGTAGCCTTCCTTTTGATGATTTCAATAATTGGTAGTTCAATTGCTATGATGTATACAGATTATGAAAATAAACAAATTGATACAGAATACCCTTATGATTTTATGATATATCATGAGAATCCAAATTTGGATTTCCAGAAGGAAAAAGATATATTAAGAGATTCTGTTGGAATGCAGATGTATCATGAATATGTTATTTATGAAAATCAAAGTAGTTATATGAATGAGTGGTTATATACCAACTTAAACTTTTTCGGCAATGAACTTATAAATAAGGAAGGGGAATTTGATGAAAATAAATTGAAAATGGAAGAAGATTTTGATGTTTATTATAAATATGATACTTATATAAAACTAAGTGATTATAATTATTTATTGAAAATGATCGGCGAAAAAGAGATTACATTGAATAAAGATGAATATGTGCTTCAAATCAAGCGGAGGCTGGAACCTGAATTGTCGGATGCTATTCGCAATAGAGTAATTACATGTGAAAACGATAAATTACATTGTAAGAAGATATGTACTGTTGATTTTGAACAAAATGGGCATAATGGAGCAGATTACATTTTAGTTCTTCCAGATGAAATTGTTGATAATATGACTCCATATTATTCTGTAATGGCAGCTACAACAAAAAGACCTGTAACGGAGGATATTACTGAAAAATTAGATGATTATGGTGGGAATTTTCATTATGGAAGCAATCATAGTATCTTGTATACAAGTCCGGTATTAGCAAAAAAAGAGGTAGAAATAACCTTAAAATCTACAGTTACAGCAGTGTTATTTCCTTTTGCTTATGTTAGCCTTGTATTCCTCTGTGTTGCTATCTCACTTTTAGCTGCACATTTGATGAGTACAACAAAAGTAAATAAAAAACGGTATGAATTGCTGATGAAAATTGGAATGACTCAAAAGGAGATTGATATTATTATTCATAAGCAATTAGCGATAGATTACTTAATTCCTTTGGTGATTTCGCTTGTTCCGGGATGGCTTATATCAGTAAAAATAAGCACTCAGTTTATACTTGATACAGGATTACGTACATCATTCGTGCGTTATATTTGGCTGTCTCTTTTGTGGATACTTACAGTATATATTGTTTATTTTATAATAACAGATATATTTTTCAGAAGAAATATACATTATGGAAAGGAAAGATAAATCATGAAACCATCATATTATAATTACGTTATTGAAAATAAAAATGGAAATGGAGATGCTTTATATTATAATATGCGAACCGGAAGTTTAGCACATATGGAAGCAAAACATCACAAGGAATTTGTACAGTTTATTGAAACTGGAATAGAAATATCAGATGAGAAGTTTTTGGAGGAACTTAAATATTGTGGCTTTTTAATTGAAGATGATTTTGATGAAAAAAAGGATATAAAAATTCGGATGCTTAATTCAAGATATGATACATCTGTTTTATCATTAACGATTACACCGACAATGGCATGTAATTTCAGATGTACATATTGTTTTGAAAGTGGGCACTATAGCAATGGTCATATGTCGGAAGACACAGAAGAAAACATATGTAAAATGGTGGAACAAGAAGCGTCTCATTTGGAAAAGTTGGTTGTTACATGGTATGGTGGAGAGCCATTATTAGCTATTTCTCCAATAGAAAGATTGACAAAGAAGTTTAAGAAGATTTGCAAACGATTTGATATCGAATATTCAGCAAGTATTATTACAAATGGATATTTGTTGACCGAGGACGTGTGTAACAAACTATTGGACTTGGATATAACTGATGCTCAGATAACGTTGGATGGAGATGCTAAGATTCACAATTCAAGACGTCCTTTAGCAAATGGAGGAGGTACATACGAAAAAATTGTGGATAATTTGGATAAAATTCACGGGAAAATCGGAATTGCTATCCGCATCAATGTTGACAAAGAAAATCAGAATGAAGTACAGGCAGTTGTTGATGAACTTAAAAGAAAGGGAATATATGAAGACGTTTTTTGCTATCTTGGATTAGTTACAGCAACAAATGGATCATGCTCAAATTGTACATGTATGTCTTCTGAGAAATATTCAGAATTTAATTTGAATTTTTGGCTGAAGAACGATATGCCGTTGGCATCTTTATATCCTAAGCCAATGGGAAATTACTGTGGTGCGGATTATGCACAAGGCTACGTTATAGATGCACAAGGCAATATATATAAATGCTGGAGCGATGTAGGCGTTATGGATAGACGAATTGGAACGGTTCGAGATTGGGTGGAATCAACAAAAAAAATGCAGGTTAGTGCAGCTCAAACACAAAAGGTACTGGCAGAATATATGCTTTATGATCCAACAGAAGATGCCGTATGTAGTAGATGTAAATTTATGCCAATATGTTTTGGGGGATGTCCTCATAGCAGAATAGAAAATAATCAATTATGTGAGCAGTATCGTTATAATGTCGGTGAGTTTATGCAGGCATATGCAGATGCTGTATTGAAACAGGAAAGGGGAATGCATCATGAAAATTTTAGTGCAACCTGCGACTCGGAAATGTAGTTCGGATTCTTGTAATTATACCTGTCCAGTATATAATACAGGTGCTGAAGGATTAGAAGAACTTATTAAGAAGTTAGCTAAAAAGATACATAAAGGAGAAAATCATAGAGGAAAAGTTTGCTGGTATGGAAATTAATTACTTTATGAAAAATACTACAAGGAGGTAATTTTAATGGAAGTATTAAATGGTCCAGTAATGGCAGCAAGTGCAAAAGCTTGTCATGCAAAAGGCTGTAAAAAATACACATGTTTTTATCATATTTTTGGTAAATAAATCAAATGAAAATTTCTCAAAACATATTGGAGATATATACTGCTGATATTTTATAATATGATAGAATATGAGAAAATTTAACAGGAAGGGATGAAAGTATATGGAAGTATTAAATGGTCCAGTAATGGCAACAAGTGCAAAAGCTTGTCATACAAAAGGTTGTAAAAAATACACATGTTTTTACCATATTTTTGGTAAATAAAGGTCAATAAAAGAAAGCGGAGGTCAATAATAATGGAAGTATTATTATCAGAACCATTAGAAGCAACAAGAAAAGCATCATGCCATACTAAGGGTTGCAAAAAATATACATGCTTCTATCATATAATTGGGAAATAAATAATAGAAAAAACTTATAGGTCAATGTTTCATAAGGGGCATTGGCCTGTAACTATTTGATAAATGGAGAAAGAATGGATATTAAAAAACTTTTAAAAAATGAAATAATAAATTTAAAAAAGACTATTATTGCCTATATTTGTATAACTGTTTGTACAATGATATTACAACTTATTGTTCCTTATGTTAGCGGTATATATATTGATTCTTTAGTCGATAAACATTCTGCAATTATGGTATTTGTCGTAGCTATTGCATTTTTGAATATATTTTCGATTATGTTGGAATTTGGTATGACATATTTTATGACAAAGTTAAATAATACATTTTTATATAAATTATGTAATAAGATATTTCAAACGATATATAAAAGTTCTTTGACATTTTTTCAGAATAAAGATGCAGCTTTCTTGACAGATCAAATTACTGGAGATGCAGCAACAATTAGTGGATTTTTATTAAATGGGCTTCCGGATTTTACATATAATATAATTTTACTTGTAATTAGTGCCCTGTTTGTTATAAAAGCGGACATATTATTGGGAATAATTATTATTGTGACAATTCCGATATATTTTGTTGTATATAAGAAATTAGAAAATAGAATGTATCAAAATGAGCAAGAGTATAAAATGGCAGGGAATGAATATACAGCAAAGGGAATGGAGCAAATTCGTTGTACTCGGTTTGTTAAAGAAAATAGTGTATCAAAAGAAATGGAAGATAGATTTGCCATATCATTTAGAAGAATGCTGAAGGGTGCTATTGGGCAAGTAAAAATTCAATATCTTTTTGCAAACATCAATCGGCTTATAATGGTATTTTGTTATTTAATGGTGCTTGCAATAGGTGGATATAATGTTATAAGTGGTAAAATATCCATAGGATATTTTACTATTATAACGAGCTACGTTAATATGATTTTATCCGCAGCGACAGATGTTATAGATTTTTCAGGAGACTATCCCAAAGTAAGAGTAGCTCTTGATCGTATGAATAAGGTTTTATCGGAGTGTTACAATTGTATTGAGCAGAACAAGGGGGTGACAGAAGATAAGCTACCAATTGAAAGTATAAATTTAGAAAAAGTATCATTTTCATATGGGGAAAAGGTATTATTTAAAAATCTTTCTGCAAAATTTGAAAAAGGAAAGATTTATGGGATAGTTGGGGAAAATGGTGTTGGGAAATCAACATTATTAGATGTTATAGTTGGATTATATCCTGAAAAATACACAGGTAATATATATTATGATAATAAAAATATAAAAACACTAAACTGTGAAGAAGTTAGAAAAAGAGAGATTGCTTTTTTGAGTCAACAGATTGAGAGAATTAACATTTCCCCGAAAGAATATTTGCATTTTGGAATTGAGAATTATGATGTTATTAAAGAAAAAAAAATACTGGAATTGTTTTCATTAGATATTGATTCCAATATAATTCAAGAAGATAATATTATTCATTGTTCCGGTGGTGAAATGCAAAAATTGGAATTAGTTAGAAATTTTCAAAAAAATTGTACAGTAAAAATAATGGATGAACCTACAAATGGTTTGGATGTTGAAACTGTAAAGAGATTGGTTCATTTATTGGAAAAAGAAAAAAAAGATCATATATTCATTATAGTATCCCATGATAAAAGAGTATTGAATATTTGTGATGAAAAAATTGTAATAGAATGTAATTCTAAATAAATTATTAGAGGTGTATTTATGATGAGTGCATTTATAAAAATGGATAATGTAGAGAAATATTATGAAAGTTCTGGAAATGTTACAAAAGCTATAGATCGAATTAGTTTTGAAATCAAGGAAGGGGAGTTTATAGGAATAATGGGTGAGTCTGGATCAGGCAAAACTTCCTTGCTCAATATACTTGGAACGGTAGATACAGCTACGGCTGGACACATTTATTTTGATGGAAAAGATATTACTAAAATGAGTGAAGATGAACGTGCAGAATTTAGAAAACAGAATTTAGGATTTGTATTTCAAAATTTCAATCTATTAGATATGCTGACAATACAGGAAAATATTTATATTCCGTTGCTTTTAACTGGAAAAAAAGGGACGGATGTTATGCAGAAGACAGATAAGATTATGGAAATTTTGGAAATTAAAGCAATAGCAAATAAATATCCCTATCAAGTTTCCGGTGGGCAACAACAAAGGTGTGCATGTGCAAGAGCATTGGTCAATAATAGTCGTTTGATTTTAGCAGATGAGCCAACTGGAGCACTTGATGCACGGAATTCGGAAAAACTAATGGAGATGTTTACAGAAATAAATGAAAAATTTAAAACGACAATTGTAATGGTTACACATGATCCATTTTCCGTTAGCTATTGTAATCATATTTTTTTCTTGAAAAATGGAAAAATTTCTTATGAACTATACAAAGGAGCAAGAGGCAAGGAGCAGTATTTAGCAGCCATTTTAGATGCACAAAACATTTAACTGAGAACGAGCAGAAGATACGGAGTTTTTCGTATCTTCTGCTACAATCGTTACTTAATAGAAAACAGATTAGTAATTCATTTTAGAATTATTTGTAGTACATGTAATAGATGAATATATTTATTCAGTGTTTGGTTAGTAGAATACTTTTAGCCAGAGCAATCCCGGCTTGTGGATACAATTCCTGAATTTCTTTATATTTTTTTTCAATCAATTCGGGTTCGTCTGCCCATATATCCTCATAAATTTTCAAGGCTTTTTTAAAATGGGTTTTCGCTTGTGAAATATTTGCAGTGATCAGGCAGATACTTCCAAGGGATTCCTGTACCTGGGCATAATCCAAACAGTGGTTTGAATTATATTCTTTGATAATCTGTGCTAATTTTTGAAGAGCAGACAGGGCAAGGGTAGGTTCTTGCATTTCAGTTAATAGGACAGCGTAATTAGTAATCTGGGGAATACTGTCATTAGTATAAAGAAGCTGGTATTGTTCTAAAAGAGAAATACCCATTTTCATGTGTTTTTTAGCCAGATCAAGCTGTCCGTTTATTCGGTAAAACCCTCCAAGATTGGAATGGAGGTTGGAAACAAGGTGGGCATTTTCTTTTGTGGTTTCTTTTATTTGAGCAAGTGCTTCTTTTTCTAATTTTATAGCTTTTTCTGTTTTGATTTCCAAAGCTGCCTGATAATCCAATAGTAAGGCACGGTCCGATGCAGTTCCGTAAGTGCTTGCTTTTACAAAATGCTGTAGTTCCTGGATGATTTTTTTCATACCCTTTTGATAGTGGTACTTTTCCATATATGGAAAAACATCTTCTAAAAATAACAGGTATTGGGGAATATCATCCTTTTCAATGAATTGGATGATATTTTCTGCTGTCTGAAATAATTTTTTATAATAGCTAACTTCAATGCCATGCATCAAACATATTTTTCGCAGAGAATCCAATAGCGTGTGGCAGTTTGTAACAGAAGGTGCGGTTTCGGAAACTGCAATTTCCTGAATCATTGGATGCAGAGAAATAGTATGCCGGAGACTTGACTGTACAAAACCTGTCTCAATCAGATCGTTGATATCATTTAAATTTCTTAATTGAAGCCATTCAGCCCAAAGCCGTGCAGAGATACCACCAGAAGGAAGAAAGCACAGATTACGCATGATTCCCTTTTGCTCCTGGGAGAGAGAATAGAGGGAAAATAGGGTGTGAATATGGTAATAGTAGGTTGCATTACTGCTCTGTCCGTCTTTGAAGGCTTTGATTTTGTCTTCATTTTCGAGCGAAGCCTTTTCTTTTTGAAGCTTTTCTAGTAATTGATGCGGAGCTAAAATTCCATTTTCCAGAAGCTTTGCTGCTAATTCTACGGCGAAAGTATGACGATGAACGGTTTCTATGATTTCATCTACAAGTGACCGATGTTCTTCTGCTTCCGAATAAAAGGAAGATACCAGTTGAAACAGGCTGGATGATTCTTTAATCTCTTTTAAGTGCAGGGTACAGTAACTATCGAATTTGCTTCTTGTTGTAAAAAGAATCCGGCAGCGGTATTTTAACATTACGGACAAAAAGGAGTCCTGTGTTGCGGTTGCATTGAAATTGTCTATGATGATTAAAGTATCATCTTTCAGAGAACGAAGGAAACGGTTGTGTTTTCGGAAACGTTCTTCTTCGGTATCTTCCGGCAAATCATCAGCAAAATCCATATCCGTAACAGATTGATGTAAATCTCCGGCATATTCAAAATATAGAATGTTTGTGTAATGCTTTTTATATTGCTTTGCATAGGATTTTGCCAGTTCACTTTTTCCGATTCCGGCAATTCCGTAAAGAAATACTTTGCTATTATCTTCCAGAAGAAAATGTAATTCTGTTGTTTCATCGTCTCTCCCTACAAAATGGCGGCATGGTTTTGGGACTTCACTATCCATAATATAATCCAGTACCATTGGCGAGAGGGAACCACCTGCGATCAATTTCTGGTTTTTGGTATCACGTTTAATAAACGGGCGTTCCATACCGAAAGAAATCAGTTTTGCCAAAAACAGCAGGCGTAAATCGACAGGTTTGTATAGAGGAGCAAGCTCTGCTTTTTTTGCTTCAGAAATTGAAGAATCCTGGATAAATAGGGTATAAATATCTTGAAGTGTCCTGCTATAGTCTGCCATTAACGGAAGAATATTTTGGCGTATGGTTTTTGCCAGTTTTTCCTGATTGCTTGGTTTTGCATAAAAAGAAGATATTTTGGGACTGATTTTCGCCTGACCTGTCATCCAGCGGCAAACCAGACCATTATCCAGAGTGAATTCTTTGTTTTCAGGACTTTCTAAAAAATCTTCAAATATTTCATATAAAAATTCAGGCTGGCTCATCTGATTGTTTTCACTGATTTGGTTTTTTAAATATGTCATTATCGAACTAAAATCACAACGATCCAATAGGCATTTCCTCTTTTCTATAGATTAAATTAAGTGAACAGGTTTGAATAAGTATATCATATCACGAACGTATATTCGCTTCAAGATAAAGAGAGATTTTCGTCATATGATTTTTTCAATTTACGGTCAATTCCGGTTCAATGTTGTTTATGAAGAAATTCTGTAAAATAAGCTCAGATTAAAACAATGACAGGAGGAGCTTATGCAACAGAATATTGAATTTGAGCGGTGCATTGATTTTCTGGTACGGATGATTGATAAGTACGGCGATGAAGTCCTCCGGGAGTTGGAGGAAGAAAAACAGAATAAAGAAGAAAAAGAAGCGGCAGTTTCCTGAAATACTAAATGTAAATCAGACTGTCGCTTTTTATGTATTTTCAGATGAATTTCAAAAGCTGATGCAGAGTGTGTGGTTCATTGTTCTGGGAAGCGGTAATACGGGTATCAAATGGCTTGAAATGATTCTGTGTATAAAAGCTCAGAAGAAATTCATTATCTTCGCATTCAAGAAATTCCATAACACCGCCTACGGAATATTTGAGACTGGATATGGTTTCCAGTGCAAAGCCCAGTAGGATGTTTCCAGGGATTCGTTTTTCCTTCGGTAGAGAATAGTTCTTTCCTAACTGTGCAATCAGGTAAGCTGCTGTGTTGTAAGACTGTGCTTCTTCATCAATAATACTGACACGGGACAGTTTCTTTGCCATCGTCTTACTGATGTTTGAAGCCCTGACAGAGATTGGCTTTATTGCAAGGGAAAAATAGCCAACCAGAGAAGCGTCTTCGGCATCGAATACCAGATAAGTGACTGACTGATCTTTTTTGGTAAACTCAATCGCATTATGTAATAAAAAGTATTCTACATCGGGATTTTTGGGACAAGAAAAATCGGAGAGCAAGTCGTAAAGACTTTCCTCTCCGATATATGTCGGTTCGTCTTTATCCAAATATGCCCGAATATTAACGGTAAAATATTTATCAGACATGTTTTTTCTTCCTCTTTGACATTAAAGCTAAGATTTCCTGTGGGTTCGTTAACTGACGTCCGGGAAGTGCCTGCTTTGGTGTGCGGTCACGATCGGCTTCGTCAATCGCTGCGACAAAACGCTTTACACTATTTGGATTGGATACAACAAAATTATGAGTAATACTTGAAGTAGCCATACTAACACCTCCTATTTTGGCTTTTTGTGTATTTATAGTATATGCAATGTGTGATAAAAACACAATATCAAAAACTGAAATAATTTCTGAATAATTTTCAAGCCGGATATTTATTAGATGCTTCCGGTAAGCGAACGATATTTTGATAATAGATATTCTCTGTATCTAATTTAATTATACAATTGACAGAGAAATGCGTCAATACGGAAAATAAGTATTGAAAATAGTTGGAACAAGCACTAAAATAAAGTTGGGACACTAAAGAGGAGTTACATCACAAAAAAATAAGAATTGCAGGTGGAAGATTTGAACATAGAAGCATATGATGCGGATTCATTGAGAAAGATGGTTAGATTGCTTGAATATGAGAATAAGATATTAAAAGATAAATTGAAGAAAGCAGGCATTTCATATGAAGAGGTGAATCCTTTTGAAGAAAAAATAGAAAGTGCAGAAGAATATGACCTGGATCAAGGGAATCGTATTGTAAATCCACCGTATATCACAGAAAAAATGGCAATATGTTTCTTTTCGATGTTTTGGGGAAGAGAAGATGTATATGCCAGAAGGGGAAAGAACGGGGGCTATTTTCCTCAATGTGCGAATCGTTGGAATGACCGGCTTTGTCCTAAGCAACGTAAAGAGAAGGTGTTTTGTGACGAATGTGAAAATACCAAATGGATAAGTCTGGATGTAAAAAAAATAATTGCTCATTTGTTAGGCACAAAAGAAGATGGATCAGATGTAATAGGAGTATATCCTTTATTGCCAAATGGTACATGCAGATTTATTGTATTTGATTTTGATAATCACGAAAAAGGAGCAGAGGTTACAGACTTTGCAAATACGGATAATGAGTGGCATAAAGAAGTGGATGCACTTAGAAAAATGTGTGAGCTTAATGGTATCAGACCGTTAGTTGAGAGATCCCGATCTGGAAAAGGTGCCCATGTATGGATTTTCTTCAAAAAGGCAATACCTGCGGCAACTGCAAGGAATTTTGGATTTCTCCTATTAGATAAGGGTTCAACTTCCATCAATCTGAAATCGTTTCATTATTATGATAGAATGTATCCTTCGCAGGATGTGGCAAGCAGCATAGGTAATTTGATTGCATTGCCATTACAGGGGCAGGCTCTTAAAAATGGAAATAGTGCTTTTGTAGATGAAAATTGGAATGCATATCCTGATCAATGGGATACTCTTTTTAATAAAACAAGGAAGCTAGGAATAGAAGATGTTGAACAATGCATGGAAAAATGGCAGGGAGAATTAGCAGAAGCCAGAGGAATGCTTACTAACATTGAGAAAAATGTCAGACCAAAACCATGGAAGAAGAAATGCGAGTTTTGTAATTCAGATGTTGTGGGCAAGCTTCACATGGTATTGGGCAATGGAGTTTATATTGATACTCTGAATCTTATGCCAAGAATACAAAATCAGATTCGTAGTTTGGCAGCATTTGATAATCCGGAATTTTACAAAAATAAAAGGCTGGGATATTCTAATTATTATAATTTTAGTGCTGTATATTTAGGTAAGGATATAGATGGATATATACAGATTCCGAGAGGGCTGCGTGAAAATGTAATACAGGAGTGTGAAAAAGCAGGTATTTCAGTTGACGTTTCAGATCAAAGAGAAACAGGACAACCTATCAGAGTATCTTTTAAAGGTGATTTGCGAATGCAACAGGAATTAGCAGCAGAAAAATTATTATCACATTCAGATGGGGTTCTGAGTGCGGCAACTGCATTTGGAAAGACTGTAGTATGTAGTTACCTTATTGCAGAGCGAAAAGTAAATACGCTCATTTTGCTGCAAAGTAAAGATTTACTTAATCAGTGGGTCGATGAATTGAATCATTTCTTAGAGATAAGAGAAGAACCACCGGAATATGAAACAAAAACAGGAAGAAAGAAAAAAAGAAATAGTGTGATAGGCGTTTTGCATGGAAATAAAAATACATTGACAGGGATCATAGATGTTGCAATGGTTGGTTCAATGTACAGCAGAGGAAAATTTAATGAACGAATTAATTCTTACGGAATGGTAATTATGGATGAATGTCATCACGCAGCTTCTAACACATCTATGGAATTATTGCAAAAAATAAACGCAAAATACGTGTATGGTGTTTCGGCTACACCTAAACGTGGTGACAGTCTTGATCGGATTATCTATATGCTGCTGGGACCTTTGAGACATAGATTTTCTGCGTTGGAGAGGGCTAAGGAGCAAGGGATTGGACATTATTTTGTCCCAAGATACACAAGAGTAGTTGATACTGCAGAAAGCAAGGACAACATTAATAAAGCATATAATTTGATTAGTACCAGTAAGGTGCGTAATGAAATGATCGTGGATGATGTTATAACTTGTGTTGCAAGAAAACAAACTCCTGTAATTTTGACAAGATTTAAGGAACATGCAAAATTTTTACATGATGCCTTAAAGGAAAAAGCAGATCATGTATTCCTTCTATATGGGGATAATTCGGATAAGGAAAATGCTGAAATAAGAGTAAGATTAAAGCAGATACCTGAAAATGAATCGCTTATTTTGGTGGCAACTGGTCAGAAAATAGGAGAAGGGTTTGATTTCCCAAGACTGGATGTATTAATGCTTGCAGCGCCTGTATCTTTTGAAGGACGCCTGGAACAGTATGTAGGTAGATTGAACAGGGATTATGTCGGAAAAGAAGCCGTTTATGTGTATGATTATATTGATTCGCATGTGCGTTATTTTGATAAAATGTATGCAAAAAGATTGAGAACATACAGGAAGACGGGATTTTCAATCTGGACGCAAGAGTTGCAACCTAAACAAATAATAAATGCAATATTTGATTCTGTAAATTATACCGAAAAATTTGAGCAAGATATTGTAGAGTCGGAAAAAATGGTGGTAATTTCCAGCCCGGATATCAGACAGGATAAAATTGACAGATTTTTACTACTAATAGAGAAGAGACAGGAAGTAGGGGTAAAGGTCACAGTTATTACAACAGATCCGGAAGACATTATTTACGGAAAATCGGATGTATGTTATGAATTAATCAGAACAATGCAATTGGTAGGAATAAATGTGATAACAAGAACAGAAGTAGAAGAATGTTTTGCCGTTATTGATGATGAAATAGTATGGCATGGTGGGATGAATCTACTTGGAAAAGCTGATGTCTGGGATAACTTAATGCGTATCAGAAATTCACAAGTTGCAACTGAATTGTTGGAAATTGCTTTGGGATGTTCTGAGGAGAGGAGGAAAAGTGAATAAAAAGATTAAATGCGATATATATACCAGAGTGTCTACAACCATGCAGGTAGATGGATACAGTCTGGATGCTCAGAAAGAAAAACTCAAGAGATATGCGGAATTTCAGAACATGGAAATCGTAAATGAGTATTCAGACGAAGGTAAATCTGGAAAGAGCGTAGAGGGCAGACCGGAATTTCAGAGAATGTTGGAAAATATTGAGAATGGCACAGATGAGGTGCAGTTTGTACTGGTGTTCAAACTTTCCAGATTCGGTCGTAATGCGGCAGATGTGTTAAACTCTCTGCAAAGGATGCAGGACTTTGGGGTGAATCTGATCTGTGTAGAAGACGGAATTGACAGTTCAAAAGATAGCGGAAAGCTGATGATTTCCGTTCTGTCTGCGGTGGCTGAAATTGAGCGAGAGAATATACTTGTTCAGACAATGGAAGGACGTAAGCAGAAAGCCAGAGAAGGAAAATGGAACGGTGGATTTGCTCCATACGGTTATGAATTGGTAAATGGAGAATTGCAGATTGCAGAGGACGAAGCAGAGATTATTCGTCTGATTTATGACAAATTCATTCATACCAATATGGGAATCGCTGCGATTGCTGCATGGCTGAACCAGCATGGATATAAAAAGAAAAAACGACAGAATAATACACTGGATGCATTTGCAACTTCCTTTATAAAAGGTGTTCTGGATAATCCAGTATACTGCGGAAAACTGGCTTATGGACGAAGAAAGAACGAGAAAGTTTCTGGTACAAGAAATGAATATCGCATTGTAAAGCAGGAAAATTATATGTTGCATGATGGTATTCATGAAGGGATTATTTCAGAAACTGACTGGGAGCTTGCTCATCAAAAACGAGAAAAAACAGGTGTGAAATATGAAAAGACACATAGTCTGGATCATGAGCATATCTTATCTGGAATATTGAGATGTCCGTTATGTGGAAGCGGTATGTATGGGAATGTAAACCGAAAGAAAAAGAAAGATGGAACTTTATATAAGGATTATTTCTATTATGCCTGCAAACATCGTCGTCTGGTAGACGGTCATAAATGTGGATATCGTAAACAATGGAGCGAGGATAAGATTAACAACGCAGTGGAAGAAATTATTCGGAAGCTGGTACAGAACCCTAAATTTGAAGAAGCGATTCTGAATAAAATTGGTTCAAGAATAGATACAGAAGAAATAGAAAAAGAGCTCGAAGAACTGGAAAAACAGCACCGACAACTGACCGGAGCAAAAGCGAGGCTTGGACAGCAGATGGATAGTCTGGATATCATGGATAAATTTTATGAAAAGAAATATCAGGATATGGAGACACGATTATACCGTCTGTATGATGAAATTGAGGGCGTAGAAAACAGTATAGAGGAAGTAAAGAACCGCCTGTTGAATATTCAACAACAGAAAATATCAGAAGAAAACGTCTATCAATTTCTTTTATATTTTGATAAACTATATGATAAGTTCACCGATTTGGAAAAGAAAGAATTTCTTAACAGCTTTGTAGAACAGGTGGACATTTACGAGCAGGAGCAGCCAGATGGCAGATTCCTAAAGCACATAAAGTTTCGTTTTCCGGTGTATTTCGGAGACAGGGAGACACAGGAACTTTGTTGGGACAACGAAAGTACCGTTGAGACAGTAGTATTGATGTCACGTATATCCGGTAGCAACGAATAAACCAAAACACAATATGTTGTGAAATGCATGCTTTGACAGTGTGAAATTAGGTTAATCAACATTATGAATGACGATAAAGATAAGTAGCCTAAATTCAAAAGGAGGTGAAGCTTCTGGAGAAAGTAATACATTGCATCCCGGCCAGAAATACCGAGGATATCGAAAAGAATGTATGCATTTACTGTCGGGTAAGTACAGCCAGCAAGGAACAGCTGTATAGTTTAGGAAGCCAAATCTCCACACTGACGAGGCAAGTCAGCCATGTAAAGCAATGGAGATTAGTTGATGTGTTTATCGATGTGGCATCAGCTAAGAATGCTTCAAATCGGCAGGAATTTGAAAGAATGCTGCAGGCTTGTGAGGAAGATCAGATTTCTATTATCCTGACAAAAAGCATTAGCAGATTTGGGAGAGATACGGTAGATACATTAAATGCTTTGGAACGAATAAAAAAAGTGGGTATCAGAGTTATTTTTGATGAAGAACATTTGGACACGAGCAAAGCAGATAGTGAAATGCTAATTTCTATTATTGAGTCTTTGTCTCAGGCGGAAAATGAGAGCCGAAGTGACAATATCCGTAGAGGTTTAACCATGCGCGCGGCAACAGGCTCTTCAAGGCTATATAAACGCAAAGCGTATGGCTATAAACAGAGTGAAAAAGGAGAGCTTGTTATTGACGAGGAACAGGCTCGTGTAGTGCGTAATATTTATCGTTGGTACCTGGATGGTATGAGCGTAGTAGGTATTATCAAAAAACTGCAAGATGAAGGAATTCCATCACCGACAGGGAAAGAAAAGTGGAGCAAGCTTTCCATTGACAAAATGCTAAAGAATGAAAAGTACATGGGCATTGTTACTCTGGAAGATTCTCTTGTATCGGGACAAAAATATCGCATGACGGAAGCAAATCCATCAATCATTACAGAGAGTGAATTTCGGGCAGTGCAGGAAGCCAGAGAAAAACGAAGTAATGTTGTCCGTGACGAGGATGGAACAGTGCACAGAAAAAGCACGAAATATAGTTCGAAACGCAAGATTAGAGGCTTGGAGGAGTGATTTGTCAGCAGCGGCAAGCAGTCAGAAAAGAATTAAGAGCTTATTTGTTTCTGAATAGCTGCAAATTATCAAAAGGAGGTCTGCATACAAGATGAAAATAGAAGATCGTCAGTGTGGCAGCAGAGAATTAGAATTTGCTATTTTCTGCATTGAAAATGTGGCATCCAGGCTAAATGTTGATGCGCAGAAAGTGTATGCTGCCTTGACAGAACAAACAGATATTTTGAATGGATATATCATTCCGGAGTATGAGGTGCTGCATACCCAGAGCAAGGATTATATTGTGGATGATATTATCGATATTATGAAGGAAAGGGGTGTGAAGTTATGATTTTATATCACGGATCCTTTGTGGTAGTAGATAAGCCGGATCTGACACACTCCAGACCAAATGTTGATTTTGGTAAAGGCTTTTATACAACGCCAATCTACGAGCAGGCTGAAAAATGGTGTGGCCGTTTTAAAAGGCGTGGCAAAGACGGTATTATAACAAGTTATGAATTTAATGAAACAGCATATGAAGCATTGAAGGTGCTTAAGTTTGATGCTTATTCCGAAGAATGGCTGGATTTTATTCTGAATTGCCGCAGAGG
>CAVCBH010000222.1:0-5496 GCA_963600375.1 bacterium
GCCCATAATCTGGTTATAGTAAGACTCATCTCTGATAAAAATAACATTTTCTCTATCAAAACATTCGATATTCTGTTTTAACAGCGACAAAGATAGTTCTTCTCTCACCTCATCTGATATACCCTTCTCGATTATTGTATGCACCGCTTTGGTCTCTGTTACCAGGCGATATCCCGGTTCTCTTATATAAAGACCTTCTTCATAGATATAATTCTGTGCATTAATTTCTATAAGATTCGATATATCCCTGTTAAGATCTAAGTTATCTCTTATTCTTGTAGAGCTTATATTCTCTCCTTTTTCAAGGATATTCAGGTAAAGAATATCCCCGGAGATTTTCTTTTTTACTTCCTTTTTATCTAACTTCTTTCTCGTAGTTCTTTGCAGGATAACGTGATTAAAATTATGTATGGAATACTCTTCTTTTTCTTTTCTGTATGCCGATGCATTATTTACTACATCACTTCCTACCGCTATATAAAGAGATTGTTCTAAAAAAATATCTGCAAGTAATTTTAGATTGGATGGATTTGCAATATTTATTGGAATGTCCACCGGAAAAAGATACACATTCCTCAAATCTGCCACCGACATCTCCATGATTTTACGGCGTATTTTATATGGCTGTGTTCTCTTCGACCATGAAAATTCATCCAATGCTAAAAATACTGTAAAACCATGCCGCCTTATCTCTTTTACCACCTCTCTGTGTCCTTTGGAAAATGGGTCAAATGTTCCTGGAAAAAACGCCACCTTGTTTTCTTTTATTTTTATCAGCTCGCCATGCTTCATATAATAATCTGTCAAAAAGCGATAGATATGATTTAAAGCGGCTGCATTGTTATATAAATAAAATGATTTCTTCTCTGAACGCATCAAAAGCAGCATCTTCTTTCCCATAGAGTAAAAATATTTTGCCTTTTCTTCTATTGTCAGAATATTACTTCCAAAAATGCTGTGCCCAAGAATATAAAAAGCCTCCTGAGAAATTTCATCAATATAATGTGCCATTCCTCTTAATAACAGGCCTTCCATTTGTTCTCTTTGCCATTCTTTTTTGTCGGATTGCCTTTTGTTATTTTTAAAGGAATAGAAATGCTGCATCGTTATCCCGATCGTCTCAAGAGTAACAATTGCAACTTTATGATTTCTTCCATCAATCATTGTTTTATATTTTTCCAAAAATTCTTTTTGTGCTTCTTTGTCTAACTCAAAAAAGATTTTCCCAAGATATTCCGGAATATATTTTGAAACAGAATACTGCCCTATTTCCAGCCCTTTTACAAGCTCTGCCGCCACTTCATACCGCTGTTCATACGTAAGCTTTGAAATTAAAGTGGTCAGATATCTTCCAGCCTGATGACGAATAACGATTCTGTCACTTGTCTGCAAAATATTTACCAAATGTGCCGCCCACTGAAAGCACTGTTTCCTGTTGTTCTGGCGGTAATACATATTCAGGATTTCCATATTTACTAATTTGTAAATCCATGGAGTATCCATCTTTTGATTTTCCATAAATAATACAGATACATCCTGCTGTTTGATATTGAACCGGGTTATGATTGCTTTTTTCGCAAAAAGTTTCTTTCCAATTCCCGCCATCAGGTACTGAAAAGCTATTGACAGATCTTCATGTTCTTCTATCCAGCTTTTTATATGCTCTCTGCTTTCTTCATCCGCTCTCCACCCCTGATTCGTCCATATGTAGAAAAATCTAAGTGCAGTCATCTGAAGTTCTCTACTTTCTTCTGACAACGCTGCGATTGCAAACTGATTTAGTATCTTTATTTCTGTCTCAAGACAGTCTTTATACATAATTTCAGAAGCACAATCCATCAAAATGAACCTGGATAGCGAATCCCATTTGGAATATTCATAATACTTTATAAGAACCTGAAGTGCCTGATAACGTTTTTCTTCTTCCACTTCTTCCATCACTGTAAGAAAAACATTTTTCATTGCGTATCCAATCCACCGTCTGTGCTGTTGTGTAATTTTATGATCTACTATGAGCATGGAGTGCAATGCCCTGTCCCAGATTTCAAGAAAGGATTCTCCTGTAAAAGGGATTTCTTCTCCTTTTGGTATTTCTTTTTGATACTTTATCTCATACCCGGCAATGATTTTTCCCATAATATGCGCTGCCTGTCTTCTGATATCTCCGTCCCTGTTCATTAGCATTTCATATAAAAAGGAAAGAACCATCTTTTTTTGCCGACAGGTCATATAAGTAGAATATTCATCAAGAACATTTAAATAGGCTCTTACATTTCTCCAGTCTTTTTCCCCTTTTGCCTCTTCAAGTAATCCGACAAATGCAGAGAAATTATTAATTGTATTCATTACTATAATATTAGACTGGATAGCCTTGTGACGAATTCTCTCGCCTATTTCCTGCGTATCCAAAAACTCCAGATGTTTTTCTTCCGGTGTTCCTGCATAGGTTTTATCTAAGTCCGTAGATATACCAAGACTACACAAAAATTTTTCAAAGTCTTTTAACTTCTGGAATACTTTCTTATAGCGATTTCTTTTCTTGTCATCTACATTATCTAATTTATCCAGAATGATCTGATAAGATTCATCAAGTGTCCAAAAGCAGATTTCTTCTTCTCCTTTTTTATTTCGAATACTTTTTACACGAAAATCTGCGTAAATAAGAAGCAGGTTCTCTATCGAAAGGTTTTCCAGTTCCAAATCCCAGGTTGAATGGTTCGCCGCAATATGTCCAATAATCCCCATATCAAATTTTTGTGCAAATTGCTGTGTATAATAATAATGGAGATACGGTACCCTTCCTGTCTCATTAGCTCTGCAGCCAAATTTCCCAATATCATGTATAAAGGCTGCTGCTGACGCTAATCCAATATCTATTTTTATCGATGTATTATAAGCGATCTGCCTTGCTATATGCATTGCTACAAAATGAACACCAGCAATGTGTCCGAGCGTATTAAACGGTGTACACTCTCTTGCAACACGCATGAATTCACAAATATACAGCTCCTCTACTATCTTTTTAAAATGCCGGTACTCTTCCTGAATATCACTTTTATCCCGTTCTTCTTCTGCTGTTAAAAATTCAAAATCTCTGCACCGGTTAAATCTGCATATTTTCTGTTCTTCTTTGATTGCATTCTTTAAACTCTGCAGATAAAACCGACACGCTCTTCTTATCTTTTTATTAGAAATTCGTAAAAAATTCCCTGGAAAATATGTTGAAACGCAATACTGATATATCGTTGTAAGCCACTCCGTTTCATCCATTTCTTCTTCTGAAATTTCCTTCATTACAGGAAGCATCTTTTTCATCATGTCAAGACAAGATATGCCCGTTTCTGAAATATTTATATTTTCTTCTATCCATCTGCTTTCTTTTTCCAGATTCATTTATTTTCCCTTTTTTTGCAAAATGCCCCGACCAATACGGTTCGGGGCATTTCTATACATTTATATTAACAGGATTATATTAGGAGATATTAACAAACGCCCTGTGCTAACATTGCTTCTGCAACTTTAAGGAAACCTGCAAGGTTTGCACCTGCAATATAATTTCCTGAGCATCCGTATTTTTCTGCTGCTTCATCAATATTGTGGAAGATATTCTTCATAATTCCCTGAAGTCTCTCATCAACCTCTTCCTGTGTCCAGGATAAGTGAGAAGCATTCTGAGCCATCTCTAAAGCAGATACAGCTACGCCGCCTGCATTAACTGCTTTAGATGGAAGAACTGCGATTCCATTATCCATCAATAGATCAATTGCATCCTGTGTTGTTGGCATATTGGCAACTTCAATAAGATGTTTGCAATGTCCTTCCTTAAGGATTCTTTCTGCATCTTCTTTGTGAATATCATTCTGTGTTGCACAAGGCATATAAATATCTGCATTTACTCTTCCCCAAGGTTTTTCACCTGCATGATATTCTACGTGGAATTTATCTGCGTAATCTTTTACGCAGTCACGGCAGGAAGCACGCATTTCAAGCATATAATCAATCTTTTCACCTGTAATTCCATCTGGATCATAGATATATCCATCAGGACCGGATAATGTAACAACTTTTCCACCGAGTTCATCAATTTTTTTACATACGCCCCATGATACATTTCCAAATCCTGAAATTGCAAAGGTTGTTCCTTTTACCTGCATTCCAATCTTCTTAAAGTATTCTTCTGTAAAATAAACTGCTCCATAACCTGTAGCTTCTGTTCTTCCAAGAGATCCACCATAAGGAATTCCTTTGCCTGATAAGGCTCCTGCTTCATAAGAACCTTTGATTCTCTTATACTGTCCATATAAATAGCCGATTTCCCTTGCACCAACACCTATGTCACCTGCTGGACAGTCTGTGTCTGGTCCAATATAACGGTACAGCTCTGTCATAAATGACTGGCAGAAACTCATGATTTCTCTGTCAGATTTTCCTTTTGGATCAAAGTCTGAACCACCTTTACCACCACCAATAGGAAGTCCGGTAAGAGAATTTTTGAAAATCTGTTCGAATCCTAAGAACTTGATGATACTGATATTTACAGATGGATGGAAACGTAATCCTCCTTTATAAGGTCCGATACTGCTGGAAAACTGTACTCTGTATCCTCTGTTTACCTGAACATTTCCATTATCATCTACCCATGGAACTCTGAAAACTACTGTCTTCTCTGGTTCTACAATTCTTTCAAGAATCCCTGCTTTTTCATACTTATCATCTGCGTCAACAATTGGACGAAGTGAATTAAGTACTTCTCTCACAGTCTGAAGAAATTCTGGCTGATTTTCATTTTTGGCTTCTGTTGCTGCTATAACCCTATCTACGTATGACATTTTATCCTCCTTTTTTCGCTTTCTTTGCGAAAAACTACACATTATTTTTTGTTTTTTAAGAGATCTCTTTCATGCTTTTATTATAGCTCCATAAAATATGTGTGCATTCGGCAATGTCGAAAACCTTATTCGGAAATCCCTAAAAGGGTTTTTAAGTAGCATTTTCCATAAAAACCTCAAAAAAAGAACAGTTCAAAAACATAAAATATGCTTTTGAACTGTTCTTTTTCACAGGTTTGTTTGGCAAAAGATTATACAGCTACTTTACGCCCTGCACACGCGAACATTACTGTCTTTTTCCATAGCTGTTTCTCAAATCCAATATTATGAATATGAGATATAGAAAAAACACATCAAGGATGAATATGTTTCTGGCAATATTATTCCTCATCTGGAGTCTGAAGTGTATGGTAGCCTGTTTCTTTTCTCGCTTCCTTTAACTGCATTCCAGCTTTTACTTTACTTACAATTGTCTGTTCTACAGCTTCAATCTGTTTTGCTACTTTCAACACTTCTTCCACTTTATTAAATGGAACTGCAATAACTCCTGTATTATCTCCTACGATGAGGTCTCCTGGATTAACCTGCACACCAGCAATACTTACTGGTTCGTTAACACGGTCAACATACACTCTATCTTTTCCTGTTACCATATAGGTACCTTTTG
>CAVCBH010000223.1:0-4976 GCA_963600375.1 bacterium
TTGTGATGCACATCTTGCAGAAAGCATTTTTCAGACACGCTCTAGTTTATTTCTGGTAAATTCATCTTAAACGGCCAAAAAACAGACCCCCGAAAATATAAATATCTATAAATTGTGACTTAGAGCAAGTTCTTAATGCGGTTGAGCATTAAGAGCGCAGTGAAACGGAACAATTTATAGATATTTATATTTTCGGGGGTCGTCAGTTTAGCCAGTTTAGTCAACTTAGCCAATAAAATCTATTCAACATCCACCCACATTGCGGGCTTTACCGTAATCTTATCATTCGTTACTTCATATCCATAATCCATAATAGTCTTATCCTTGTATACGAAGCTCATAGAATTTGCGGCTGCGCCCGGTGTACGGAGCCACCAGCAGCTCCTGGTTTCATGAACAGCATCATAATATTTTTCAACTTCATCGCAGCTAAGTAAGAATAATTTATCTTTGGTATCCTTGCCTGCGGAAGTGTGATATGTTGCGTTTGGTGTATTCTTTACATTTGTTTCCAAAATGCTTTTTCGTTCATTTTCAGTGAAACTTTCCTGAAGGAAGTCGTTGTTAAGCCATTCACGTACAGAAGAGTTTTCCCAGGTTACGTTCTGACCTTTTTCGTCAAATGGTGTGGAGCCTAAAGAGTTATCTTTGAGTAAAAGAACTTTTCCATCTTTTTTCTCGAGAACCCGCCAGTCCATATGAGCAAAAGGAATGACTTCTCCAACTTTTGTATTTTTAACACGGGCTTTTTCCAAAGTAACGAATTTGGATTCGCTGTCTTTATAATCTTCTTTAGAGAGGGCATTATAGTTAACGTATGCAGTGTTTTCATCCCCGTCTTTTAAAGCCTGTTCAGCGGCTTTATAACGATATGCCAAAGCTTTTTCGTGAGCAGAAGCATCCTTTGTTCTATTATAAATTATCTCATAGTTCTGCCATATTTTCTGGTAATCACCTGAATGAGAATAGAATTCGGCAAGGCACTGTCTAAAAGAAATAGTTCTTGTAAAGAAGAGCAGTGCGAGAATACAAACGATAACTGTGCAGCTTACAAAGAGACTGTGACGTTTTAACTGTGCGGCCTTCGCATCAGCAAGCTGTGAGCAGAGATTCATCTGTTCTTCTGAGTCGTTACACTTTACAGCTTCTGCATAAATGGCAGGATCTGTCCATTTTTCAACGAGAGGATGATTCTGTTCATAGTGATAGATTCGTGCGAAAATAGTCTGAGCAGAATAATAATCACTTGGAGTTTTCGCTTTATCGCGAATCTGGCAAGCTTCTTTATATAATTCTAACTTTCCCTCTGCACGAGTGCCAAACTTCTTTCTCTTAAGATCTCTTAAAAGAGGTCGAACATCTCTGTAAGGCTTTACTTTCTTTAAATACTGAATAGCGCGATGATAGTATTTACCCTGATCTTCGAACTTATTCATATGTTCAGCTATATTAATATATCGAAGGGCTGTCTCGTAATCCTGTTGAACTTTTTCCTCTTCAGATAAGTTATCCGGGGTTCCTTCTGTGGTGAGATTGATATCTATTTTTTCATCATTTCTCATGGAAGCGCATCCTTTCTAAAAGTATAGTGAGGCAAAACTATTCTGTATTTTCGTGGCGATATAAACGGTAATTCAGTTGTAATCGCATGAACAGGAATAGTTGCAATCAAATTATGTTACCATTTTTTTCAGGGAAATACAAGGATTTTGCGTAAGAAAGCCCTTAAAAGGTCTTATAATGTAAGAATCTATTCTAAGAGTTTTTACTGAAGTATGTCTGAAAAAAGATTTCTGTAATCTGTATGTCCCAATTCGTGATATATTTTACCTTCGTTCAGTTTGACGCAGTCCATTACGCCGTTCTCATTCAGGTAAAATTTCTCACAAATTATAATGCCCATCTTACAGAAAGCATAATAAGAAAAAAGAGCTATCCGATAAGGACAGCCCTCTTCTCTATAAGATAGCGGTCATTAAATTATGCGCGTTCTGCAATAAATGCATCGATAGCTTCCTTCGTAGGAAGAGAAGGCTGAGCGCCCAAATGCTGTACAGAAATTGCTGCTGCAGCACTTGCGTATCTTGCGGAAGCAACGATATCGTTTGTTTCAGCGTACTGTTTTACAAGAACACCGGTAAAGCAGTCGCCGGCTGCAGTAGGGTCAACAGCTTCCACTTTAAATGTAGGAACCATCTGGCAGATGTCTTCGCCATAAATGAAAGAACCCTTATCACCCATTTTCAGAACAACGTATTTGCAATCACTGCGTTCTTTTAAAATCTTGCTTGCTGCGATACATGTCTCATCGTCTTTAGGAAGGATACCTACAAGAGCTTCAGTCTCTGTTTCATTTGGAGAAAGAATGGTAAGACCTTTGAATCTCTCTAATGGATAATCCTGTGCCGGGCCTGCATCAAGACAGGTAATCATTCCACGTTCTTTTGCAAGCTCGAAAGCACGTACATTTGCCTCTAAAGGAATCTCTAACTGCATCATTAATGCATCATATTCTTTACCTTCAAAAGCAGCTTCAACAGCTTCTGGTGTTGTATCGTTATTAGCTCCAGTGTAGATGGCAAGACGATTCATTCCATCTTCTTCAAGCATGATAACAGCCATACCTGTGTTAGCCCCTTCCTTTAAAGTAAGGTTAGATACATCAATTCCTACATCAGTAAGCATTCCAAGAAGTGCTTCACCGTTAGCGTCTTTACCGAGTGTACCACAAACAGAAACTTCGCCGCCAGCCTTACATGCTGCTACAGCAGAGTTACTTCCCTTTCCACCACCTGCATTAGAATAGGAAGTTCCAAGAAGACTTTCACTTGGATGAGGGATACGAGGCATCTGTAAAATCAGATCCATCATGATACTACCAGTCATTAAAATTTTTGCTGCCATAATACTACTTCTCCTTTTATTAAAAAATTGCTACAGGATTCTATGTATTTCCATATTGATAAAATGATATGTAAAATGTAATATCGCCCCATAACTTGTCTAAAATGCCGAAAAAGCGGCTTTCTATAAATGTATTTTATAAACTATTTTACAAAAAGTCAAGGCGCAAAGTTGCTTACTGAATTCCTTTTGTTTTCTGTTTTGTTTAAAGCCCATGCCCGGTCTTTGGCAGGCAACTTTTTGACGCACAATGATCACATCTTTCACTATTACACCACATATCAGTGAAGTACTCAGTAATTGAATTGCCAAGGATTCCCGATTAATTTCCTAAATATTACTATAAAAAATAAAAATAAAAAATGGACTTTTCAGGCTGTTTGTTATATACTTATCTAAAGTATAGATATGTATTATAACGCATAAACATGGCAGATGGGAGACATATGGCTGTATTTTGGATAAGACTTGCAGAAAAAATAATCAGGATAGACTCCATATATGAATACGTGGCGCAGATGTGTGAGCCATATCTGTGTGAGCCGGCAAGGCCGGATATTCGTGTAGTATGTACAGAAGCGGATATCGCATATGAGAGAAGCGGAGTAAAGAGTGAAGAGGTATATGGAGATGATTATCTCGAATCACTGGCAGTATACCGCCAGATCGCAGAGCAGATGACCATGTATTCCACCTTTCTCATGCATGGCGCTGTGGCAGCAGTGAATGGCGAAGCCTACATGTTCACTGCCGCCAGTGGAGTAGGAAAGACTACCCGGCTGAAGGGATGGCTGGAGCAGATCGAGGATTCCAGTGTTGTAAATGGAGACAAGCCGCTTCTTAAGGTGACAGACCGCGAGATCCTGGCCTGTGGGACGCCGTGGTGCGGAAAAGAAAATCTACATACCAATACAGTCGTTCCTCTCCGTGCGATCATCCTGCTGGAACGCGGAGAAAAGGAGAAGCTTCGCAAAATCACATTTTCAGAAGCATTTGTGAAGCTTCTGGAGCAGATCTACCGTCCAAAGAAACCGGACGCCATGGTTCAGACGCTCCGGCTCATAAAAGCACTCGATGGCAGGGTGCAGTTCTTCCGGTACAGCTCCTGTCTTGAAGATATGGATCTGCGAAGGGTCTATGAACAGACAGGACCAAAGAAGAGCGCAGGATAACCGGTCAGCAACAGAAACAATGAACACGTTACAGTGTTTTTACATAAATATGTAAAAATCTGGGGATAAAATTGCCAAAGTTCTATCGTTAAAGACGATTTTATTGAATTTTGGCATGGTATCTGTTCAGTACTTTCACAGATACCATGCAATAAAATTAAAATTAGGAGGTGATAATTATGCAGAATAACAAGAAGTTTGAAAAGCCAGAGATGGAAAAGGTGATGTTTGAAGCTGAGGATGTGATTGTGACGAGTGGAGGATCAGGACCAACATGTCTAACCAACTGTCGCGGCGTTGGTTCTAAGAGATGTGATATAGATGTGGCATAATGAAAAATGTTAATATTTGTTTCGCTGAGATATTTTATAAGGAGAATTTATATATGAATGATAATAAAAAAGTTGTATTAGATGATACAGAACTTAAGGATGTCCATGCAGGAATGATGACATTTGCTGGTGGAAATAATGTACTTCGCTATGAACATGCAGACGGTACAGTTACGAGACATCAGATTATAGGAGATTATAATAAGGCATATAAGAGAAGCTGTGCATTGCATGTTGATACTGACGATGAAGACTATATTTTGTCTGTTCTTCAGCAGGAAGGATATATTGGCGATCAGTTATAATTGATCAGCATATATAATGAAGTCGAAGGTGAGAGATTGTGAATTATCTCCATAAAACATCCCGACACAAAGTGGCAAGAGGGAGGCATCCGGAATCAGATTAAGATTCCGGATGTCTCCCTGATTTTTAATCCTGTTTTTCAGAACAAACTGAGATCAGCCATTTACGGGGAAAGAAGGATTGACATGGAGTCTGATTCGTTATATGATCCCGTCTTTGGCAGTTGGAAAGACAAAAAACAGCCACAGAGCCTTTATTTAAG
>CAVCBH010000224.1:0-25824 GCA_963600375.1 bacterium
GAAGGATACGAAGGTGTGACCAAGTTCGTTATGGATGTTATGACAACATATGGATTAAATGCCTGCCCACCATTATTAGTAGGTGTAGGTGTAGCAACTTCTGTAGAGACAGCAGCTCTTCTTTCCAAGAAAGCATTAATGCGTCCAATTGGTTCTCACAATGATAATGAGAGAGCAGCAAAGATGGAAGCATTATTAGAAGACGGAATCAATGCCATCGGATTAGGACCACAGGGTATGGGTGGAAAATATTCTGTAATGGGAGTAAACATTGAGAATACAGCTCGTCATCCATCCGCAATCGGTGTTGCCGTAAACGTAGGATGCTGGAGTCACAGAAGAGGACACATTGTATTTGACAAAGATTTAAATTATACAATCACAACACATACGGGGGTAGAGTTATAATGGTAGAAATAAAAGATGGAAAAAAGATTTTAACAACACCAATTTCAGCAGAAGATTTAAAAGGAATTAAAATCGGCGATATCGTTTATTTAAACGGAAGCATGACAACTTGCCGTGACGTAGCTCACCGCCGTTTAGTAGAAGAAGGAAGAGAACTTCCTGTAGACGTAAGAAATAATGCTATTTTCCATGCAGGACCAATCATTCGTCCTTTAGAAAATGACAAGTTTGAGATGGTATCTGTAGGACCAACAACCAGTATGCGTATGGAAAAATTTGAATATGAATTCGTAAAAGAAACTGGTGTCCGTGTTATCATCGGAAAAGGTGGTATGAAAGAAAATACAGAACGTGCCTGTAAAGATTTCGGAGCAATCCACTGTGTATTCCCAGCAGGAAACGCTGTAGTAGCCGCAACAGAAGTAGAGGAAATCGTAAGAGCAGAATGGCGTGACCTCGGAATGCCAGAAACCTTATGGAACTGCCGCGTAAAAGAATTTGGTCCTTTAATTGTATCGATCGACCCAGAAGGAAATAACTTCTTCGAGCAGCAGAAAGTAGAATATAATAAACGCAAAGACGAACAGATTGATAAAATCTCCGCACAGGTAGGATTTATCAAATAAGCTACCAGAACTATCAACAAATCAGAGTATTTTTAAAAAGTAAGAAACAATATGTATACATAAATTTACATAAAGTATTTTTAAAAATACTCTGATGAATCAAAAGGATACTGTGCAGTAACCTTGAAATCCTTAAATCTATACACCGGCAGGGATGCCCAAAGCTGCCGGCACATAAAAAGATACAAGATAATCAAGATTTACAATCAAATAACAAAAAAATAACGAATTCCAAATAACGTGAAAACCACAAGTGAAAATTCCCCTAAGTTTAGAAATTAAGTATTATAAAAAGGCGTGTGAAAAAACGAAAGTTTTTTCATACGTCCTTTTACTTATGTACTTATACTCTTCCTGAATTGGCTTCGTCGGTTGCTGCTTAATGAATTAAATAGGAATATCCTATTTTTTTCTGTATTTCCCAGGAGAAATCCCTAATTTTTCTTTGAATAACTTTCCAAAATAACTATTGCTTTTAAAACCACAGGAGTAGCAGATCTCTGACAAAGACAAAGTAGTTTTGTTTAACAGATGGATTGCTTTAGAAAGGCGGTACTGCTGAAGATAAAGTGAGGGTGAGCAGTCGGCTATGGCATGAAAGCAACGAAAACATTCAGTTCTGCTTATATTTGCTGCATTTGCTATATCACTGACGGAAATATCTTGTTTATAATGCTCGTGAATATATAACAACATTAAGCGCAGTCGTTCTTCCTGTATATTATTATCTTTAGAAAAACTATCAGTGTTTTGGTTTGAAGTGGAACTTTTAATCATAATATGCCGCCACATATTGCAAAGCAACTCAACACAATGTAATTCATAGTCAATGTCATTAGAGTGTAAATATTGAAATTCCTTCATATTTTTAAAAAACAGAGAGTCGTTTCCAGATAAAGAATCAAAAAATAAGAAAGAAGTATTTGACTGGATAATTGGCAGAATATTTTTCTGATGGATTTCCGGATAGCAGAACTTTTTAAAAAAATCAACTGGAACAAGAAAGTTAAAAAATACAGTTCCGGGAGTAAGCTGACGGACACGGTGAAGAAAACGGGAGTTTATAAAGATACCATCGTCTTGTTTTAGAATGCAGTATTCAGGTCGAGATGTTCCGTGACTTACATAACAACCGACCTGCCCTTTAAGAACAATTCCAAATTCAAAATCATTATGCCAGTGGCAATTTGCCTCACCGTTTAAATAGTTATGAGTTTGCAAAGACATTTCCCGTGATTTCACGAGGGTTTGAGATTGAAACGGAAATGAGTATTCATGCAGCAGATAAAAATATGTTCATAAAAAATATGACAGTTGATTACAGAGACAGGCCGGACGGCAGTGAAAGTAAATTAAATACATATTCTGATGGGATAAAGGTTCTTCGCACAATATGCCGTCTGTTCAGAACCTATCGCCCGATGCTTTATTTTGGCGGACTTGCAGTTATTTTGTTTATACTGGGAGTTGGAATGTTTATTCCTGTTTTACATAGCTACCTTATTACAGGGATGGTAAGACGTTTTCCGACTCTTATTGTAAGTTGTTTTGTTATTCTCAGTGCAATAACAGCTTTATTTTCCGGAAGCATCCTTTCCACAATTACCTGGAAAAATAAGCAGGATTTTGAAGCACGCCTTCATGAGGCACATAATAGGAAAATGGATTTACTGGACTAGTTATTTTATTGAATCTGGGGAAGGTATGCAATATTTATAATAAAGGGATTGGCAGAAAATAGATAGTTCTGAAAAAGCGTGAGAAATTGGTATAGCCGATTTCTCACGCTTTTTGTTATGCGCCCGGTGGAGAATTAGTATACTGTTGTTTGTCTTATTTGCAGGAATACTTATTTACAGGGTAAAAATCATTCATTAATCCTGTATTTTCCGTTCATAGCTGTTTTTGATCCAAAGTTCTTCACGGTATTTGGCAACCGCCCTTCTTGAAATTTTAATTCCGGATTCTGAAAGTAGTTTGACCAATTTAGAATCACTGTAGGGTTTTCTTCTGTCTTCTGCATGCACGATAAAAAATATTTATGCTTTTGAAAATAATAAAGAGACTGTAAACGAAATCCATTAAGTAACTTAAAATAACCAAAGTAATAATTCCCCAAAAATAAAATTTTCAGTTGATTTCTCATCCATTCTGGCATATAATAAAACCAGCTAAGAAATGTGGTGAATTTCAAGCACGAGCAAAATGAAAACCCCGGAAGTGGTTCGGACTTCCGGGGTTTTCTATTCCGTTTATGTAAGGTGGCTTAGAGCGTGTCTGAAAAATCATTCCTGCAATCTGCACACCTCAATTTACGGTATATTTTGCCTTCATTCGGTTGCCGTAGCCCGCTACGCCGCCCTCATTCAGGCGAAATCTCCCACAAATTGTGATGCACATCTTGCAGAAAGCATTTTTCAGACACGCTCTAGGCCTTCAGGCTGTTACTGTCTATCGCTTCTGTCCAGCTATTTGCAAATGTAGTAGCTAACTACATTCGCCGTAACAGAAACAAAAAATGTGGCGACTATTTCGCACACGAGACTTCACCTCCTTTCTACTGGAGGGACGACAGCACATATAATATAACATATAAAGTGGAAACATATAATATTTTACATATAATTGTATGAGAATACTTCATTTTTAGTTCTAAGTTCCAATCTATAGAAAGGATTTGAAATTTAATAGAATTTTCTTATGGATTTATTTCGCCTCACTTACTTGTTGCGGCTTTTTTACTGTGGTATAATTACTTAGCTGTTTAATGTGTAAAAGACAGTATATTCAAGGCATTTTGGTAATTATTCAAAGACATTTATTCAGAATCAGGAATAGTTCAGTTTAGCTGTGCTTTGGGTAACAATACATCAAATAGCTGGAAATTTTTATCAGACCAAAGAGGGGAGCAGCAACATGACTCGTTTAGAAAAGTTAAGAAAAAGACTTGGTCAGTGTGACGAGATACTTTTAGATGCCATACTGATGAGACACCATATTATCAAAGATATTATGGCTTACAAAGAGGAGAATGGCCTTAACATTCTTGACCCGGAACAGGAAGAAAGACAGAAAGAATGGCTTGATGCACGTTTAGAGAGCGAGAGCAATGCAAGCGAAGTATGGGATATTTTTCATGCGATTGGTAAAGCAAGTAAGCAGATGCAGGCTAGAAAGCTTTTCGATTACAATATCGTACTTATCGGCTTTATGGGTGCTGGAAAGACAAGTATTTCCGAATATTTAAAAACATTATTTGCAATGGATGTTATTGAGATGGATCAGATTATCGCAGAGAGAGAAGGAATGAGTATTCCAGATATCTTTGAGGTTCACGGCGAGCAGTATTTCCGTGATTTAGAGACAAATCTTCTTATCGAGATGCAGTCTAGAAAGAATGTTGTAATCTCCTGTGGTGGTGGAACTCCGCTTCGTGAGTGTAATGTTGTTGAGATGAAGAAGAATGGACGCGTTGTATTACTTACTGCTTCACCAGAGACTATTTTTGACAGAGTAAAGGACAGTCATGACCGTCCAGTAATTGAGAATAACAAGAATGTTCCGTTCATCGCTGACCTGATGGAAAAGAGACGTGCAAAATATGAGGCTGCAGCTGATATCGTTATCAATACAGACGGCAAGAGCCTTATTGAAGTGTGCGAAGAACTCGTTCAGCAGTTATTAGCTATGGATGAGAAAAATAAATAACTAATTATATATTAATATTTTAAAGAAAAAGAAAGAGGGTATGTATCATGGCAAAAGTTGACATTAATACAAAGATGATTACTTTACTTGGTGACCCATTAAAGCAGTCATTTGCGGCACAGATGCAGAATTGTGGTTATGAAGCAGCAGGATTAAATATGATTTATTTCTACACAGAGGTAAATAATGACCATCTTGCAGACGTAGTTAATGGTATCCGTTACATGAACTTTGCAGGTTTTGCAGTAACAAAGCCAAACAAAGTAAAGGTTCTTGAATACCTTGACGAGTTAGATCCATTATGTGAGAAGATGGGAGCCAGCAACACAGTTGTTAAAACTCCAGAAGGTAAATTAATTGGATATAACACAGACGGAATCGGTTTCATCAGATCCATGGAAAGAGATGGAAACGTTAAGATTGATGAGAATACTTACTTCTGTATCGGCAGCGGCGGAGCAGGTCGTGCTATGTGTTCTGCACTTGCTTACTACGGAGCAAAGAAAATCTACATCACAGACGTATTTGAAGAATCCAGCAAGTCTTTAGTAGAAGATATCAATACGAACTTTGCACCAGTTGCAGAATTCTGTCCGGCAGGTGACTTCTCCAAAGTAAAAGAAGCTACAGTTGTATTAAATGCCAGCGGAATCGGAATGGGAAGCCATATCGGAGAGAACCCACTTCCAAAAGAATTCATCAGCAAAGACCAGTTCTACTTTGATGCTTGCTACAATCCGGCAAAAACTCAGTTCTTATTAGATGCGGAAGAAGCTGGAGCAACAATCTTAAACGGCCTTGGAATGTCTCTCTATCAGGGAGCTGCTCAGATTGAATACTGGACAGGCCAGGAACCACCAATCGAGGCGATGCGTCAGAAATTATTAGACATCATCGCTGAGAAATAATAGAATAAAAAAGTAGTATACTGTCATTACCTGCGACTGCTGCATCAATCAATAGCCTTTAATTTATCGCTTGTTGTATGAAAGTCGTGGGTTTTTGACTATAAGAATGTAAACATATAAATAAGCTTATTATTAGAGAAAGGATTTTATTATGAAACCAGTAGTAGTAAGAAATGTAGCGATCGGAGAAGGAATCCCTAAAATCTGTGTACCTATCGTTGGAAAAACAAGAGAAGAAATTTTAGAAGCTGCAAAGAATATCCTTCCAATCGGAGCAGATGTTGTAGAGTGGCGTGTAGACTGGTATGAAGACATCTTCGATTTTGAGAAAGTAGAAGAAACAGCAAAACAGTTACGAGAAGTACTTGGAGAGATGCCAATTCTTTTCACATTCCGTACATCTAAAGAAGGTGGAGAAAAAGCAATCGAAACTCCGGTTTATGTAGAATTAAACCAGAA
This sequence comes from bacterium, assembly GCA_963600375.1. Lineage (GTDB taxonomy): Bacteria > Bacillota > Clostridia > Lachnospirales > Lachnospiraceae > Anaerobutyricum. The sequence continues at coordinate 6,110 of CAVCBH010000224.1, forward strand.
GATCAGTGCAACAGGCTATGTTGACCTCGTAGATATGGAAGCATTTACCGGTGATGATGCAGTAAAAGCTGTAGTAGAAGAAGCACATAAGCATGGTGTCAAAGTCGTTGCATCTAACCATGACTTTGACAAGACACCAGCAAAATCTGATATCATCTACAGACTTCGCAAGATGCAGGATCTTGGAGCAGATATCCCTAAGATTGCTGTAATGCCACAGAACAAAAAGGATGTGATCACACTCCTTGCAGCAACAGAAGAGATGGTAAATAACTACGCTGACCGCCCTATCATTACAATGTCTATGGCTGGAACAGGTGTAATCAGCCGTGTATGCGGTGAAGTATTTGGTTCTGCTCTTACATTCGGTGCAGTAGGAAAGGCTTCTGCACCAGGACAGATGGGAGCAGGAGAGTTAAAAGAAATGCTCACAACATTACATGCTTCTTTGTAAAATCTGAGTTGCCGCAGGCAAGGGAGACGCCGCTGTAGAAGAACAGGCAATCGGATTGCTAGAAGAATGATTAAGAAGAACCCCTGAAAAATTTATTGATTTTGTTCCGTTGTGCTAAACGCTCCATTTTGCCCAATAAAACAGAAACTTCGCAGAAACGAATGCGAAGTTTCTATGGTCAAAATTCCGCAGCACAAAGTCACAAAATTTAATAAATTTTTCAGGGGTTCTTTTTCATATTTTTTGAGCAATCCGACAGGATATATATAGCGGCTGACCATTCTAATCCTTTCAAACATAAATTCTGAATTTGCATGGGTAGCCAAAGAACAGCTCTCTTTGAGAGCGTTTGTTTAGCTAAACAAATTAGAATTGTTATTTTTGTAGAATATATTCAGTAAACGACTTTACCGTAGGATAAGTCAGCAAATCAGAAAGTGTAATATAATAAATGGGCCGTGTGATTGCCTGAGTCAAAGGGATAGTGACAAGTTCTTCTGTATGTAGCATAGAGGCGATTGAAACCGAGGAAAAACCAACTGCCAGATTTTGACTAACTAACTGCATGATAATATCAGATTGACTGATTTCTGCAATAATATTTGGAATGACATGCTGGCTGGAAAACATGGAGTCAATTACCTTTCGTGCAGAAGAATCTTTGGATGGGAGAATAACAGGTTGTCCGATTAAATCAGAAGCAGAAATTTTATTTTTGCTTGAGAGAGGATTCTGGCGTGAGACTACTGCTACATAATTATCTTCCATAATTTTCTTACAAAAAATGTCATTATTGCGGTTTAAATTTTCGGAACCGATAATAAAGGCAACGTCAATTTCTCGTGTAATGACTTTATCAAGAAGGACATTACTTAAATCTACTTTTAAAGAAATATCTAAATCTGTATTTATTTTTTGAAAATCATTAATATAATTTGGTAGTCCTAAATATCCCCCGATTGGAAGAAGTCCAATTTTTAAAGAACCACGTTTTAATGTGCTGTATAATTTCATGTTTGAAGTGAGTGTATCTAAATCATTTAAAATTCTGGTTGCATAGATAACAAATTCTTCGCCTGCAGGTGTTAAAGTTACGCACTTAGAATGGCGGATAAATAATGGAACACCTAATTCTTTTTCAAGTTTGATGATTTGTTGAGATAAAGAGGGTTGCGAAATAAATAATTCTTTTGCTGCTACAGAAATGTTTTTTGTTTCTGCAGTTTTTTTAATGTACCGTAATTGTTGAATTTGCATAAAAAGACTTCCTTACTAAATAGAAAAATAAATTGTATCTGTATAAAAACACTAAAAGTCCTCTGTGATATAGGTAATGCCTATATATCTTATTCTAAATGAATATTTTACAAATAGCAAGAGGGGATATACAATCGTATTCAGAAAGAGCAATGATGTATTCTTGAGTGTTTTTTATAAAGGAAAAAGGCAGAAAAGAGCAGGAATACTTATGAAGGGTAGAAATGTTGAAAAGGAGTGAAGGCATGAGAAATATGTGTGCATACGATGTCGCAGTTGTTGGAGGTGGAACAGCCGGTGTTGCGGCGGCCGTTGGTGCTGCACGAGCAGGTGCAAAGACAATTCTTATTGAGCGTAGTCCTTATCTTGGTGGCCAGGCAACTAATAGTGGAGTGACTGCATTTTGTGGTTTTTATACTTGTGGAGATGAAAAGAAGAAAGTAGTAGCCGGAGTTGGTGATATGGTCTTAAAAGAACTTCAGAGTTTAGGGGAAAATACAGATTATGGGATTACGGCTGCAGGTAATGCAACAATAAAATTTCATCCAGAGTATTTGAAATGTGCGTTGGATAATTTGCTCGAACATAATAAAGTGGATTATTTACTTCATGCACAAGTTATTTCAGCGAAAGTAGAAAAAGACAAAATTCAATCAATAGATTGTGTTGATGACGAGGGTATATTTACAATTAAAGCGACGGTCTATATAGATGCAACAGGAGATGCAAATCTTTCGGCATTATCCGGTGCAGAAACCATGTGGGGGGATGAGAGTGGAAAAGTCCAGGCAGCAACACTGGCACTGAAAATTGATAATATTTCATTAGATGCAGATATATCGCCACAGGCAGTAGAAAAAGCAATTTTGCAGGCAAAGAAAGCAGGTATTCCATATCTTACGAAAGAAAAAGGATTTATCATACAAAGAAGTCCAGGAGAATTAGGTTATGTATTGTTGCCAAGTGTAATTCCGGCAGGGTTAAGTGCAAAAGATGCCACAGAAGCGGAAAAGAATATGCGACGTCAGGCACATGCCTATTTTAAAGCATTTCGTAAATATATGCCGGGGATGGAGCGTATAGGTTTAGTAGAGACAGGACCAAGTATAGGCTATCGGGAAACAAGGAAAATTGTTGGAAAAGAAATGCTTTATCAGGAAAGTATTTTGCTTGGATTAAAGACAGAAGAAGGAATTGGTCATGGATGTTGGATTCCGGAAATACATAAAGATGTAAATAAAATGGGGCAATATCATGAATTTAAGAGTGGAGATTACTACGACATTAAGCTTTCTGTTTTGCGATCAGTAAACCGGGAAAATTTATATGGAGCAGGAAGAAATATTTCAGCAGATGAAATTGCATTTGCTTCTTCCCGTGTAATGGGAACCTGTTTTGTTACAGGGCACGGTGCTGGAGTGGCGGCAGCAATGCAGGCATTACATGGGCAAATAGATATTATCGAAATACGAAATGAGTTAAGAAAACAGGGTGCAATGGTATAGGAGGAAAAAAATGAGTAAAAATGCAAAGAGATATATGATTATAGCGGCAGCATTTGCATTAATTGTAATAATCGGTATGTTGCCGGCACCAGCAGGTCTGACAAGAGAAGCAATGTGGGTTTTGGGAATATTTGTTGGTGTGCTTATATTATGGCTTACCGTTTCTATTGATTGGCCAAGTCTGGTATGTGTTGTTTTAATAGGACTTTTACCAACATTTACATTTAAAGAAATATTAGCTGGTTCCTTTGGTGGAGAGACTGTAGTTTTCTTGTTCTGTACATTCTTATGTACTTATGCATTATCACAAACACCATTTTTACGGAGATGTGCGCTTGCGATGGTAACATGCAAGACTGCTAAAAAAGGACCATGGCAGTTTGCTATCACATTTTTCAGTGCCGTTATTTTGATTGGATGTTTTATGTCACCAACTGTTTTATTTGTTATTTTCCTTCCAATTTTAGAGGAAGTATATAAAGTATTGGGCTTGAAAAAAGGTGACAAGGTAGCAAAGATGTTAATGCTTGGACTTGTTTTCTGTACTTCAATTTCTGCTGGAATGACTCCGATTGCTCATATATTCAGTATTATGGCACTTGGTTTTTATGAAACGGCTACAGGAAATGCGATTGGATATGGCTCTTACATGGCATTTGCAATTCCGGTCGGTATCATTTGCGTTATCTTAATGTTATTAGTATTCCGTTTCATCTTAAGACCAGATATGTCAAAGGTAAAAAGTGTAGATGTATCTCATTTAAAAAATGAATTACCTGCGTTTGGAAAAAGAGAAGGAATGGCATTTGGTATATTTGTACTTATCATCTGTGCATGGGTTCTTCCAAGCTTATTAAAAGGCGTGTTTCCAACAGTCTGTAATGCGATTAGTGCTTATGGAACAGCAATGCCACCTATGGTTGGAGCTGTTGTCCTTTCCATTCTTGCTCCGGATGGAGAGCCATTATTACCATTTGGAGATGCAATGAAACATGGGATTCCGTGGTCAAGTGTTATTATGTCAGCAGGAACCCTTACAATAGGATCTGCAATGACAAATGAAAATATTGGATTATCTCAGTGGCTGGTGGATACATTAGGTCCTAAATTGTCAGGAATAGCACCGCTTGTATTAATCTTTATTATCGTATTATGGGCGGCAGTACAGACAAATTTATCTTCTAATATGGTAACCGTAACTGTAGTAACAGCAGTTACAATTCCTATTATGCAGGCAACAAATGGAGCAATTAATACTGCGGCTGTAGTATGTATCATAGGAATGATGGCGGCCTATGCATTTGCAACTCCTCCAGCAATGCCGCATGTAGCAATCGCAGGCGGAACAGGCTGGTGTAGTGTAAGTGACCTTTTGAAATATGGTTCGCTTCAGATGCTGATTGGTGTAGTTATTGCAGTTATGATTGGTTATCCGATTGGGTGTATGGTGATGTAACGGCAGTTCTAGTTAGTTCGCTAGCTGGTTACTAATGTATCTATAATTATAATTGGTTATCTGTTTGACCGCATGAATAATATACATATAGTTACAAGGAATTATCTGTATAGATATATAGTAATGTAAGTGGAAATGAAAGAGGTAAATATGCTGGAAAAAGTGCGTGAGGAAATCAATGTAATTGATGAACAAATGAAAGAACTTTTTTTAAAACGTATGTTATGTGCAAAGCAAGTAGCTCGGATAAAAGAAAAAACAGGAGGAGATGTATTTGTTCCTGAAAGAGAATCTTTGATTCTACAAAAAAGAACGAAAGACATCGTTCCAGAATTCCAGGAGGAATATGTAGCATTTTTAAAACATTTAATGAGTATTTGCAGAAAATATGAATATCAGTTACTTCCTCAAATGCAGAAGAAAGTTATTGATATGAAGCTAGAAGAAACAAAACTGGAATCGCAGGAAAAAACTTCACAAGTTAAGATTACGTTCACATGTGAAAAAGAAAAAAGCAATTTGAATCTCTTTCTTAATATGATAACCTTAAATAAAATACAGATTTCATCAATGAATCTAACATTGGAAAATGGAAGACAAAAAATTATAATGGTATTAGATTCTTCTATCGCGGAAACTAATATGCAGTGTTTACTCTGCCAACTTGGAAAGGAAGCAGAAGATTTTCAGATAATATTATGATGGGAACTCTGATTTGCCGCAGGCAAGGGAGCATCCCAAGAGAGCCGAAGTAAAATCAGAATTTATGTTTGAAAGGATTCGAGGATTCACCAACAAGTTATGGCTTTTATCTTTAGGATAGTCTTTTACAAGATAACATATGTCAGCGTTTCTATTGCCGCTGTTGTTATCCCAAAATCTTTTTAGCTAATTTGCAGGCTTTGGAATAGACAGCCGCTGTAAAAGTTTTTGTGCCGGATTTCTCAGAAAAAATTGAAAAATAAGGGAGTATTCTAAGCTTGAATTTTGTGACTTTGTGCTGTGGAATTCTGACTGTAACCTTGCGAGTTCGTTTTCGAGCAAGGTTGTCCTATCAGGCAGAATGGAACGTTTAGCACAACGGAACAAAATCAAGCTTAGAATACTCCCTTATTTTCGAAGTAATATAGGGAAATCCGGCCAGAGACATCTTCTATGTCGGCATCTCCTTTGCCTGCGGCAAATCAGCATTTTAGGAAACAAAAGGCAACACATATGTTACCCAAAGATGGCTAAGCGGCATTACCAGTACCATTGCTGGTATCATATCTGCTATGGGGAATTCCTTTACTTTCATCATTCGAAAACCAGTTGCAATAAGAAGTACGCCGCCGCATGCTTTAAAATCACAGATCATCGTTTCTGTACAGAAAGGATAAATCGTTCCGGCGAGTAAGAAAAGTACCATAAAGATAATGAACTGTGGAACTGCGATTACGCAGGTTACAATTCCAAGAACACAGGCGAAGATTAAAGCAGTAGCAAGATCTAAGACGGTTTTTGCTAAAAGAATGCTGTGGTCGCCGGTCATTCCAGCAGTAATACTTCCGTAGATTCCGGTACCGCTTGCACAGAATAACACGATAGCGGTAACTAATACACTCTGATATTCTGCATCCTTTTTATTCTGACTGGGAATAATTTTAGAAATAATCTTTTCCATTCCCATTCCCATTTTCTGTGTAAGATCCCCGAGATGAATAATCAGACCGATTACCGTTCCTAAAATAACAGAAAGAATAACGGCAGGCATATTTTTCATCAGGGCAATAGAACTGATACCCATAGTCATTGAACAGGCACCAAAAACTAAGTTGAGATTTGCCTTGAAAGATTCGTTTAACCGTGGTCCGATAAAGGAACCTGCGATTCCACCAATAATAACTCCAAGACAGTTTGCAATAACTCCAATTGGCATAAATATTCTCCTTTTTGAAATAGTAATTAATGTGGCTAACAGACGAAAACAGGGAAACCATAGCATTGCATCTGTGACTTTAGTCGCGGCGGTTTGAATGTTCGCTTAAGCGTTCGCATCCAAACCTTGCTCCGAGGCCACAGATGCAATGCTATGCTTTCCCTGTTTTCTGTCTTTGGCTGTAGGGGAATTACTATTTATGTGGGGAGATTTGGGGAAGTCAGGTTGCAATCTTCTGCTTGCTCGGGATAATATTCTGCTTGGAATGAATAAAATATTATCTGACATATCCTGTTATTGAATACAAAGCGAACTTTAGATAGCCTCCTTAAATCTTCTAGCCACAGTCTGGTTTTGTTCGCCAATCCAGCCAAAGATTATAATTTCCTTCTCAAACAATCCCTGAGTTTGATTAAATTTCCTAATCCAGCCAAAGTCAGAACCCTGGAGACTAAATAATCCATAAATGTGACCTCGGAGCAAGTGGTGGATATGAGCGTTTAAGCGAATATTCAACACGCCGCGACTAAAGTCACATTTATGGATTATTTAGTCTCCAGGGTTCGTCTGTCTTATCTAATAAATTAAACCAGACCCCATTATACTAGTATGGAACATTTTCTGCAACATCTACTGGTGGCTCAAAGCCTTCTTCTTCTCTTTTTGCAAGGAATTCTTTCAGTTCCTGTGCTGGCATGTCAAGTCCAGTGTAGAGTTTGAATGCGCCGGCTCCCTGCCATAAAAGCATACCTTTTCCACCGATAACGTTCTCTTCTTTACAACCGTTTGCTACAGCATCGGCCATAAGCTTTGTTACTAATGGATGGTAAATAACATCGTATACAACCATGTCTTCGTGGAATACGCTCATGTCAGTAATAAGAGATTGACCGTCAAGAGCAGGAGCCATTCCTACGCAGGTTCCATTAATAAGAATATCACAGTTCCGTACTTTTTCATGCATAAGGTCTGTGTCACTCAGTGGATGGAACTCTAATTTACATTTTACTCCGTCATCCATCATTTTCTGGCCGATACCAGTAACATGATCAAGACCCTCTTTACTTCGGTTGAATACAGTGATGGACTTCGCACCATCTAAAGCACACTGTACCATGATGGCAGTAGCAGCTCCGCCCGCACCAAATAAAACAATATCTTTATCTACAATTGATACATTATGATCTTTTAAATCTAAAACAACACCCATGCCATCTGTCATATGACCTGTTAAAACTCCATTATCATTAACAATAGTATTTACAGCGCCGACGAATCTGGCAGCGTCAGATAACTTATCCATATTACGGCATACTTCCTGTTTACATGGCATAGTAACGTTGGCACCACGCATGTTCAGTCGTCTCATAGCAGCTAAGGAATCTTTTACCTGGGATGCATCAGTATCAAAGGCAAGATAAGCACAATCAATTCCGTAGTAATCAAAGCAGAAGTTATACATAATTGGTGAGCCAGAATGCTTGATTGGGGTGCCGAATACACCTAATAATCTTGTTTTGCCTGAAATTCTTGTATCCATAATAATTCCTCCATAAATTAAAAAAACTAGCACCTGAAAAATCAACACTTTAAAGCATTCAAGTGCTTGTTTGTTAAAATACCATCTTTCTACAGAAATGTCAAGAGAAAAAGAGCAATTTACTTAAAAATTCTGCTTTACTGGGCAAAACGGAGCGTTTAGCACAACAGAACAAAATCAATAAATTTTTCAGGGGTTCTTCACAATTCTTCTGGTAATCCGACCGCCACTTTTCCGTAGCGGCGTCATTTCCACCAATTCTACAAATCAGAATTGCTCAGCCAAAGTGGTATTCTTTGTTTAGTTTACTCTGTTCGATAACATATTTTTTAAATTCCTCAATCAGCGGTGGATGGTACACATCTTTCAAAATTGCCATATAGAAGTATCTCTTATACGATGGCTGTGTAAGTTTAAGAACTTTTACATCAACAGAATTAAGACCGTCAAATCTTGGGGCGATCATGATACCAAATCCTTTGGAAACAAAGCCGGCTCCAACGAGATCTTCTTCAATTTCGCAGAGAATATCCGGGTAGGCATTGATACTTTTGAATAAGTCATCAATGATATGACGAAGTCCACTTTTATGGCGGAAGATAATCTGCCGGTAAGCGAGTGTTTCCTTTAAATTTACGCTGTCCTTCGCAGCAAGTGGATGGTCTTTTGGAACAATAACGACGAGTTCCTGGGTTGCAATCGGAACAAATTCAATTAATGGGTTGTTATTTAACTTAGAACAGAAAACCATATCGTATTCCCTGTCTACCAGACTGTCGAGCAGGTCAACAGAAAGACCGTGTTCGCAACTGAAGTTAAACCAGATTTGCTTGTCGGGATGCAGGTCAAGAAAGTTTTTTACCGTGCTTGGAACATAGTCGGTTCCCAGTGTACGAAGAAACCCGATATTAATTTCCCCCTCACCATTTGCTACTAATTTAATGTCTCTTACCGCATTATCCAGATTTGCGAGAATTTCCTTTACATTGGAATAAAATGCTTTTCCGTATTTTGTCAGTACAATGTTACGCCCACGCTTTTCAAAGAGCTGTATGCCCAGTTCGCTCTCCAATGTAGAAATAGCGTAGCTTAAACTTGGCTGCGTGATAGAAAGAATCTCTGCTGCCTTGCTGTAATGTTCTGTTCTGGCAAGTGTTTCAAAATAACGCAAGTGAAATAAGTTCATTTAAAAACCCCTTTCAATTTAAAAAATGTTGTTAAAGATTTTAGTATTATGCCTTTATGGCAAATTATAAAATACAAAGAAAGTGTTGTATGGAAAATGAAATATCCCAAATGGATATACCATAAATCTCATAGCATTTTTGCTTAAATTTATTCAGAAGTATTGAGATAAATTGTTAAGAAATGTACCTTAAAAACCCTTAGTTATTACCTTAACATAAATGATAAAAAAAATCTATGAATTTCCGAATACTATCGATTGGTTTTATTGATAAAAAAGAGTTATAATCTAACTAACTTGAAAAGTTAAAAAAATAACAAGTAAATCAAAAATTTAACAGAAAAAATTAAAATTATATTTTTTCAAATGAGAAGGAGGACATATCATGTCAAAAGAATTTCCTATTACCGTTAGTTCATGGACACTTGGAGACCAGTGCAAATTTGAGGAGCGTGTAAAAGCAGCTAAGGAAGCAGGTTACGATGGAATCGGTCTTCGTGCTGAGACTTACGTAGATGCATTAAATGAAGGACTTCATGATGAAGACATCCTTGCAATTCTTGAAAAATATGACATGAAAGTTACTGAAGTAGAATACATCGTACAGTGGGCAGAAAATTCCCGTTCTTACGAGCAGAAATACAAAGAGCAGATGTGCTTCCATATGTGTGAACTCTTCAACGTGGGTCACATCAACTGTGGATTAATGGAAGACTATTCTGTAGAACATACAGCACAGAAATTAAAAGAGTTATGCCAGAGAGCAGGTAAATTAGTTATCGGTGTTGAGCCAATGCCATACAGCGGAATCCCTAATATGGAAAAGGGATGGGCTGTTGTAAAAGAATCCGGATGTGACAATGCTAAATTGATCATGGATACATGGCACTGGGTAAGAGCTAATCAGCCGATCGACCTTGAAGTGATTAAAGATATCCCGGCAGATAAGATTGTCTCTATTCAGATTAACGATGTTTGGGATCGTCCATATGCTAAGAGCATCTTAAGAGATGAGTCCATGCATGATCGTCTTGCTCCAGGAACAGGAATCGGATGTACAGCAGATTTCGTTAAGATGGTACGTGAAAAGGGTATCCAGCCAAAGGCAATTGGTGTTGAAGTAATCAGCGATGCTATCCTTGCAACAGGTGTTGCAGAAGCTGCAAAACATACATATGACAACACAAAGAAAGTTCTTGAGCAGGTTTGGCCAGAAGTACTGTAATAAAGAATCTATAATATAGAGCCTGTACAGATATATTTCAGAAACAGGTTACTAAATATAAATTGACCACAGCGGCAGAGAAAGGGCTGCGCTGTGGTTGTATGCATGATTAGAAAGGGGTAAATTATGAAGTTCAATAAGATGTTTTCACCAATTCAGATTGGACCTATTGAGATTAAGAACCGTTTTGTAGTACCTCCAATGGGTAATAACTTCGCAAACACAGATGGAACTATGAGTGACCAGTCCGTTGCTTATTATGGTGCTCGTGCAAAAGGTGGATTTGGATTAATTACACTCGAAGCAACTGTTGTTCATAAAGGAGCAAAAGGAGGTCCTAGAAAACCTTGTTTATATGATGATTCTTCAATTCCTAGTTTTAAGAGAGTCATTGATGCCTGCCATGCAGAAGGAGCAAAAGTCTCCATTCAGTTACAGAATGCAGGTCCAGAGGGAAATGCCAAGAATGCCGGAGCACCGATCGAGGCTGCTACATCAGTGACTGCTGCAGACGGAAGAGATATTCCAGAAGCTGTTTCTACAGAAAAAGTTTACGAATTAGTAAAAGGTTACGGGGAAGCAGCTAAGAGAGCTGTAGAAGCCGGAGCAGATGCTGTGGAAATCCACATGGCGCATGGTTACCTTGTAAACTCTTTTATGTCTCCGAGAACAAACAAACGTGTTGATGAATTTGGAGGTTCATTTGAAAACAGAATGCGTTTTTCACGTCTTATTATTGAAGAAGTAAAGAAAGTTGTAGATGGAAAAATTGCAGTTCTTGCCCGTATCAACAGTAAGGAAGATATTTTTGGCGGACTTGATAATCATGATATGTGTGCGATTGCAAGTTACTTAGAGGAATGTGGTGTAGATGCATTACATGTATCTCGTGCTGTTCACTTAAAAGATGAATATATGTGGGCACCTACAGGTATCCATGGCGGATTTTCTGCAGAGTATGTTAAGAATATCAAGAATTGTGTATCTATTCCTGTTATTACAGTAGGACGTTATACAGAGCCACAGTTTGCAGAGGTAATGGTTCGTACAGGAGCAGCAGACATGGTTGCATTTGGTCGTCAGTCTCTTGCAGATCCTGCTATGCCTAAGAAAGCATATGAAGACAGATTAGAAGATATGACTCCATGTATTGCCTGCTTACAGGGCTGTGTTGGAAATATGTACCAGGGCAAACCAATCTGCTGTCTTACAAATCCTGTTCTTGGTCGTGAGAGCGAAGGCATGAAAGAAGCAGAAACAAAGAAGAAGATTTATGTAATCGGTGGAGGACCTGCTGGTTTATGCGCTGCATATACTTCTGCAAGAAGAGGACATGATGTTACATTATTTGAAGAAAGTGATGTTCTTGGTGGAAATATGAGACTTGCTGCTTATCCTCCAGGAAAAGGTGACATTACAAATATGATCAGAAGTTACATTACAAAATGTGAGAAGTCTGGTGTAAAAATTGTTCTTAATACAAAAGTGACTGCAGAACTTGTAAAGAATGATGCGCCGGATGCAGTAATTCTTGCTACTGGTTCCGAGACTCTCGTTCTTCCATTTATCAAGGGAATTAACAATCCTGACATTGTTCATGGAGGAGATTGCCTTGAAGGAAAGCGTCCAGTAGGACATAAAGTACTTGTAGTTGGTGGTGGTATGGTAGGTGCTGAAACAGCAGAGTTCCTTGCAGAAAAAGGACATGATGTTTCTATCATTGAGATGAGAGGGGCAATTGGTCCTGACGTAATCCATGAACACAGAGTATTCCTTATGAGAGGATTAGAAGAATATGATGTTCACCAGTATGTAAATGCTGCTGTTGCAGAAATCTATTCTGATGGTGTAAGCTACAAAAATGCAGCAGACAAATCCGATGAGACAGTTTATGAATTAAGAGGATTTGATACAGTTGTTCTTTCTATGGGTTATGTTTCCAGATACACACACCGTGATGGACAAAATGTTGTATATGATTTTGCAGACGAATTAAAGAGCATTTGTCCAGAAGTACATGTTATCGGTGATGCAATCAGAGCAAGACGTGCACTGGATGCTACAAAAGAAGCTTATGATGTTGCTTTAAACATCTAATTATAAATAATTTTCCGGAGTCTTTTTTGTCAGAACTGTAAGCTTTATTAACAGGCAGAAGACTCTGGGAGAACCGGATAATCCAGATACTATACGGAGGAAGAGTACAATGGAAAGACGTATTAACGGACACACAGGACTTTTAGCACTGTTTGGAACACCTGTTGGACATTCAGGATCACCTGCAATGTATAACTTCAGTTTCCAGCATGACGGACTGGACTATGCATATATGGCATTTGATGTAAATGTAGAGCAAATGCCTGCTGTATTTGACAGTATCCGCTTACTTAAAATGCGTGGTGGTAACTTCACAATGCCATGTAAGAACATCGCCGCAGAGTTAGTAGATAAATTATCTCCTGCTGCAGAAATCATCGGAGCTTGTAACGTATTTGTCAATGATGACGGAGTGATTACAGGACACATCACAGACGGTGTTGGTTTTGTAAAGAACCTTGAAGTAAATGGTGTTGACGTTAAGGGTAAGAAAACAGTTGTTCTTGGAGCAGGTGGAGCTGCCACAGCAATTCAGGTACAGCTTGCATTAGACGGAGCTTCTGAAGTTGCAATCTTCAACATTGATGATGAGTTCTATAAGAGAGCAGAATCTACAAAAGAAAAACTTGCAGCACGTTGCCCAGAATGTAAAGTAACTGTTGAGCATCTTGAGAACAAAGAAGCTCTTGCAGCAGCAGTAAATAATGCAGATATCGTTGTCAATGCTACAATCATGGGAATGAAACCACATGAAGACGTAACATTAATCGACAAATCTTTATTCCGCAAAGACTTAGTTGTTGCTGATACAGTTTACAACCCTGAAAAAACAAAGATGATTCTTGAAGCGGAAGAAGCTGGATGTCAGGCCATTGGAGGCAAAGGAATGCTCTTATATCAGGGAGTAGTTAATTATAGTCTGTTTGTAGGAAAAGATTTCCCAATTGAGGAATATCAGAAGTTCCAGGAAGAACAGGCAAAATAATTTAAGAGTAAATGAATGTCAGAGGAATGAGAAAAATCAGTATCCTTTTCTGGCAAGACGTTAATCCCAAGTTATATTTGAATCTTAAGAGATAGAGCATGTTTGGGAAATAATTTTAACAATTTGGACGTTACAGTTTGCAGAGATTATTTTTCAAACACGCTCTGATAATATTGACTGGGGATTAAAACAACCGTAGCTAACACTATATATTTAGAGGAGAATAGTATGAAAGCGAAAAAATATATCTGGTCAATGATTTGTGTGTACATGGCTTATTTGACACATGGTATGCAGGCACTTATTTTTTCACAGAATCAGGTAAACTTTGCAACTAAATGGGGATTTGATATGTCTGATCCTTCTTCTGCAGCTTACGCAGCAGGTGTTGCAGCAGTTTCCACAGCAATCGCCTGGACTGGATTTGGTAAGTTTATTTCCGTTTGGATTGGTGGAGAGATTTCTGACCGTGTCGGCCGTAAAAAGTTAATGATTGGTGGAGCAATTCTTTACATCATTTGCTTCGCAACAATGTTCGTAACAAACAACGCTACAGTTGCAGCTATCACTGGTTTATTAGGTGGTATCGCTACATCTGGTTTCTGGGATGCATCTGGATACCCAGCAGTACAGGAAGCTTATCCTGCAGCTCCAGGTTCAGCTTTAATCATGATTAAGTTCTTCGTAGCGTTATCCAGTATTTTCTACCCACTTATCTGCGTACAGACAGCAGCAGCAGGTAACTGGAAAATTAACATCGTAATCCCATTAGTATTATCTTGTGTAGTACTTGTACTTGCTTTCATCGCTAAATTCGTATACGATGATGAAAAAGCAGCAAGCACAGGAGCTGGAACAGATAAGAGAGCTGACCAGGCTGAGATCGATGCAGCAAAAGCCAGACAGATTGTTGCTCCTGGAAAGTTCACAGCTTTCCTTTCTTATTTCTATGCATTCTTAGTAATGGCAGTTATGTATGGCGCTCAGCAGTATACAAAGGCTTTCGGTCTTGCATATTGTGGTCTTAGCGAAATGCAGGCGGCATCTATGACAACAATGTACCAGATTGGTTCTATCGTTGCTGTAGCATTCTGGGCTGTAATGATGAGTAAGTTAAAATGGCATCCATTAAAAGTATTAATCGTTGATGCTGTTATCACAGCATTATCACTTTTAGCAGTACTTTTAGTACATCAGGTAGCAATCGTTTACGTAGCAATCTTAGTTCTTGGATTTGGTTGTGCCGGTGGTGCTTTACAGACAGGTCTTTCTGTATTACAGGAATTCGTACCAGGACCTAAAGGACGTAACACAGGTATCTACTATACATTCATGGGAGCTGCTTCTTATCTTATGCCTGTAATTGTAGCAAAATTAACAGTCATTTCTGGAGAAAGCAAAGCAGTTTACACATTAATGACACTTATGTTCATCTTAGCAGTTGTTCAGGTAGTAGCAACACTTTACCTTATCTTAAGATACAAGAAGGTATTTGGTGCTTCTCCGTTAGCAAAAGCTGAATAGGATTTGAGAAGAACAAAATTTTAAAGATATTTTGTTAGAGTATTTTTCAAATATACTCTGGTAAAAGCGGAAAAAAGCTTGAAAAATCAAGCATTTATGGCACTTTGGAATCGCATAATGGCAATTAATACATGTATTAATATTTGTGCATCATAGCGGATTTTGAAGGGCTGAACAATAAAGGAATTGTTCTTAATTATGCCACTGATAAGTATATAATTTAGTACAATTACAGGAAAGAATTAACTGGAAATTAGCCTGTATATGGTTTATACTATATACAGGCTAACCGTGCGTGTAGGGTTTTATTTTTTTGATATTGTTAGTTAAAAAATAAACGAATCCCTATAGAAACTCGTCAATTCATAGAAAATATCTATATATACTAACCACTGCATAAAGAATGACATTGTTATATTGATTATCATGTAAATTCTTATAAAAAATAACATTTCTATATAAATCATAGTATAAGTTCTTATAGAAAATGACATCATTACATGCATTTCTATAATAATGTTATTATTACTGTGTAGTTTACATGCAGATTGCAGATTTACATAGTTGAATCTGTGACTGAAACAGGGGGAGCCAATAAGTATTAATAAAGATGTTCTATGACATACATAAGAGTAGAAAAGGAGAGATTATGAAAGTATTAAAATGGCTGGATAAGAATTTAGAACAGGCCATACTCCTGATTTTATTATGCGGAATGACACTTGTTATGGGAGGACAGATTATCGCGAGATATATTTTTTCAGCTTCCCTGTCCTGGTCTGAGGAAATTACCAGATATATGTTTATCATTTCTGGATTTATCAGTGCCAGTTATTGTATTAAACACGGATTGTCCGTTAAGATTGACCAGTTAGTAGGTATGCTTCCGGGCAAAGGAGTACACTATATGCGTCTGGTAAGTTATATGATTCAATTACTCTTTTTCGCGTACCTGATTCCATTCGCATGGAATTATGTAAAAGCAGGAATGGCAAGTGGACAGTTAAGCCCGGCTTGTGGAATTCCAATGTATTTAATTCAGTTATCCACAGTAATCAGTTTCATTTTATGCTGTATCCGTCTGATTCAGAAGTTTATACAGCGTGTTGAAATCATCACAGGAAAAAGAGAAGCGGAGGAGAATTAATGTCACCATTAGTAGTATTTATATTATTCTTTGTATTTTTATTAATAGCGATTCCAATCTCTGTATCCCTTGGTCTGGTTGCAGTATTACCGGGAGCATTTGACCCATCATTTACGGCAAGTGCTTCCTATGTTATCCGTTCCATGTTTGGTGGAATCGACAGTTTCCCACTCCTTGCAGTACCGATGTTTATCTTATCCGGTATCATCATGGCAAGAGGTGGAATTTCAAAGAGACTTTTTGATCTCTTTTCCTATTTCATTGGAAAACGTACAGCAGGGCTGCCATGTGCGGCAGTTATCACCTGTCTGTTTTATGGAGCCATCTCTGGCTCTGGAATTGCCACAGTTGCCGCTGTAGGTAGTATGACAATCCCTCTGTTAGTAGAGCTTGGCTATGATAAAAAGTTCTGTACTGCATTAATTGCAGTAGCAGGAAGTCTTGGTGTTATTATTCCGCCAAGTATTCCATTTATTATGTATGGTATGGCATCAGGAGCTTCTGTAAGTGACATTTTCCTTGCAGGTATTATTCCGGGAATTCTTATTGGACTTCTCTTAATGGTATATGCTGTATTTTACTGTAAGAAACACGGAGAAGATAAAGAAAAGATTAATGCCAAGATCGATGCCCTTCATGCACAGGGACTTTGGAAAGTATTTAAGAGCAGCTTCTTTGCCGTACTTTCCCCGGTAATTATTCTTGGATGTATTTATTCCGGTATTGCTTCTCCTACAGAAGCAGCTGTTATCTCTGTATTCTACTCTCTGATTGTTAGTATTTTCATTTACAAATCACTTCCAATCAGTAAAGTTTACGATGTATTTGTAGAAGCAGTAAGAACGTATGCTCCAATTTTATTTATTTTAGCATCTTCTATCGCATTCTCCAGAGTGCTTACACTGATGCGAGTTCCACAGCTTATCAGTGGATGGATTCTTGCTCATTTTACAAGTAAAGTTCTTATCTTAATTGTAATCAACCTTGTTTTATTACTTGTAGGTATGGTTATGGATACAACACCGGCGATTCTTATTCTTACGCCAATCCTTCTTCCGATTGTAGAGGGATTCGGAATGAATTCGATTCATTTTGGTGTTATGATGGTAGTAAACTTAGCAATCGGTTTTGTTACACCACCAATTGGTGTGAATCTTTTTGTGGCGAGTTCGCTTACCGATATTCCAGTTGTGGATATCGCCAAAAGAGCATTGCCTCTTATCGGCTATTTTATGATTGCATTAATACTTATTACATTTATTCCACAGATCAGTCTGTGTCTGCTTTAGAGAATTTTTCAGACACGCCGTAGGAAAGGAGAGCGAAATGAAAGGGAAATTTACAAGTGTTGTCCTTGTAGCCGTTCTTGTCGTTATTACCATAGGAACTGTGTTCTTTGGATATTCTAAAGCGAGCGGTAAGACAGCAAAGACAAGTGCAGATAGTGAACAAAGATACGCATGGCCTCTGGCAACTTGTAGTACAGAAGATACCATTACACACATTTTTGCGACCCAGTTTGCAAAAGAAGTAGAAAAGCTCAGCGATGGCAAAATGAAAATTAATGTTTATCCTCAAAGTACATTAGGCGGTGACCGGGAACTTATGGAGAGCTGTAAAGATGGGGATGTCCCATTTGTTGTACAGTCCCCGGCACCACAGGTAAGCTTTATGCCACAGCTTTGCGTATTTGATACCCCATGTGTGTTTGATAATATTGAAGCTGCACGTAATGCGATTGATAATCCTGACTTCCAGAAAGAAATTCAGAAAATCTATAAAGGTGCAGGATATGACTTACTCGGGATTGCAGATCAGTGTTTCCGTGTTATGACCAGCTCAAAACCATTTACAGGAATCGAAAGCTTCAAAGGTCAGAAGATTCGTACAATGGAGAATTCTTATCATCTTCAGTTCTGGAAACAGATGGGCGCAAACCCTACTCCAATGAGCTTTTCTGAAGTGTACATCGGACTTCAGCAGGGAACTATCGATGCTCAGGAGAATGCTTACGAAATCATCGTAAGTGCGAAGCTCTATGAACAGCAGAAGTACTTAATCAACACTAATGCTATACCGGATTACACAACATTGATTGTCAGTGACGAATTTTATCAGGGATTAACAAAAGAACAGCAAAAGATTATTGACCAGGCTGCCAAGAACGCACAGGAAAAGGCACGTGAATCCGCGGATGACCGCCGCTTACAGCGCCAGAAAACTCTTAAAGAGGAAGGAATGCAGTTTGTTGATGTGGACAAAAAAACATGGAAAGAGATGCAGGAGAAGTGTCAGCCAGTGTATGATGCGATTCGTAAACAGGCGGGAGATAAGCTGGTAGACCTTTACATGGGTAAATAGTAATTGCTGCAGGCAAGGGAGACGCCGCTGTAGAAAATGTGGCACTCGGATTGCCAGATGAACTATTGAGAAGAACCATTAAAAAATTTATTGATTTTGTTCCGTTGTGCTAAACACTCCATTTTGCCCAAAAGAACAGAAACTTCGGAAAAAGCAGTCCGAAGTTTCTATGGTCAAAATTCCGTAGCACAAAGTCACAAAATTCAATAAATTTTTTAATGGTTCTTTTCTAATATTTTTTGAGCAATCCGACAAAAATTTGTATAGCGGCTGTTCGACTATGAATGAGATTACTATTTCATATTGAAGTGCTTTGGAGAATCGCCGGAAGGTTGTGACTTTTTATAGGATTGATTTTCAAAACACTGACACTCTACATAGGCTTCTGGAATCAGTCCAGCATGCAATGCTTTCTTCAACTCATCCGCATCCGTATTTGCAAGATCGGCTTCAGCCTCCTCATAAGGGATTTCTATCTCATAGCCATCTTTTCCATCATCTGTTATGACATGTGGAATGATTCCATTCTCCAGGCAGCTAACCATATCTTCCCTGGCTTCATATCCTTTATCTGCTACTACTTCTACGATTTTTCCCGGTTCAGAATCTTTTATCTCCTGCATGGTACTTTCCAGTAATCCATGATCGGTTACCTGATTGGTCATCTGAAAGTCACGAATCAAATGTGTTTCAGAATCCACTGCTGTCTGGGGGTTGTATGCTTCCAGATCAAGATGTTTTACAAACGCATCAATAATCCTTGCAATGCTCTCCTTATCTACAAATGTATCCCATGAGCAGCACATCAGCTGGTCACGATCAAAGCCTGAAACATATGGCATCTTGGTTCACCTCCAGAATAATTTTTCGCTGGTTTCATTTTACCATATTGGGAGCATAAATGCATGATTTCTGTGTACTTTATTCAGTTTTCAATGTACGATTTTTCATTTATATTGAACGCTCGCAAGAGCGAATCAATCATATCTGCTTTTAGGGCCAGATTATCCTAGAGCGTGTCTGAAAAATCATTCCTGCAATCTGCACACCTCAATTTACG
>CAVCBH010000225.1:0-5653 GCA_963600375.1 bacterium
CCTGGGACTGTGTGTACTTTGGAAGTTATCCACAGAGTGAAATTACATCAGAAGATAATGTTTATGATCTTTTGCAAAATGTAACAGGGTGGGATGAAAATAATGAAATTACGATTGGCGATACAAAGTACAGGCGCTTAAAGGGAGAAGATGCGACATATGCTATCAGTGGTTCTTCTCACTATTATGACTGGAATGGTAGCTATACAACCTACCATTATTTCAAGTATGAACCAATCAAATGGCGTGTCTTAAACAGAGATGGAAATGATGCACTTCTTCTGGCAGATGTTGCTTTAGATGATCAGAAATATAATTCTTTAAGCTGCCAAGAAAAGGATGATGTGACATGGGAGAGAAGCAATATGCGGAGCTGGCTGAATGGTTATGGGGCATCTGCAAATCGATCCAATAGAGATTTCAGCAACAAGAATTTTATTAACTTTGCCTTTACTTCCACGCAGAGAAATGCGATTAAAAAAACAACTATCGCAAACTCTGAAAGTGAAAATAATGTCTCTGATCAAGTATTTCTGCTCTCAGAATCAGAAGTTTCCAATACAGATACGGCTGCAGGCTATGGATTCGTAAAAGACAGTAGTACAGATGATGAGGCCAGAATAAGCCGATGCAGTGTTTATGCTCATGCGATGGGGATAAGTTGTCAAACATGTAATGACAGGCGTACGGATAAGGGAGTTTGGTGGCTCCGTTCGGGTTATGCAGTGTCGTCTTGGGGAAATTTAGAAGAGGAATGTTCTAGATATGTGAGCTTTGGTGTGCGTCCCGCTTTGCATCTGAATCTCTCATCTTCCAATCTCTATTCCTACGCCGGAACCGTATGTTCAGATGGAACGGTGTCTGAAGATACAAGTACCGATTCAGAGAATCCTTCAGATCAGATCACAGAGGATATGCTTTTTACCCCGGAATATTGCAAATACCTGAATAATACAACCTACAATAAAATCTTTGATACCCTTTGGAAAGATATGTCGGATGTGAGCAGTCATTGTAAGTGGAGTGATAGTGATATTGCTTTTAGAACCGTTATGGGAGATGGTGTGTCTGGGCAGTTAAAAAGAATTGCGGAATCTCTTGCCGGACTGGCTTTTAAAAAGGATATTCAGACAGAGAAGGTTCAATCTGCCCTAGCATTGGATTATGTCAATTATGCAAAAGAAAGTTCGGGATACTGTGCAGATGCTTATGAGGCAGCGACGGATTCTTTGGCGACAAGCAGCAAAGTAGTCAAGTTGTTAAAAAAGGGAACAGGTAAAGTTAGTGATAAGTTGGAATATGCTGCGACAAATGAGGATATCAAAGAGTTTGCCTTAGCTCTGAATTCTATTTTTTCCTATGGAGATGAATTACAGGTAGAAAAAGATTTAAAAAAGATATTGAAATCATCTGAAGTAATGGAGAAAGCCTCATCGGCATTTAAAATTTCAGGAAAAGCAATTTCAGCATATCAGGTTGCCGTATCCATAGAATTGCTCCGACTAACAACGGAACAGACACAAAAACATTATTTGTCATTGGTGGATAAGGATAGCACAGTTTATCAGGGACTAAAAATTAATTATGAAAAAATCAAAAGACAGGATGCTGTCAATTTTGCATTGGAAATGCTCGATCAAGATGGAATAACAGATATTATTGGAAAAATTACAGGTAAGCTGTTAGGTACAGGTACTACAGCGGCAGCAACAGTAGCAGTTGCCGATTTTATTTATTCCTTTCTCAATATCGTTCTGGAGAAGGCAGTGGGTGTGATTAATATAGAGGATTATCTCAAAGTTCAGTACTCATTACTCGACCAGAGCTGGCTGAAACTGGCAGTAAATAATCAGAGACTCAACATCTCAAAGAGTGCATATAGCACAAAAACTCTAAAAAATAATTATCAGGATGCTTTTGAACTGTATCTTTCCTGTATACTCCAGATACCAGAATATATGGAAAATTATTCGGGGTCTAGTTCGTATTATCAAAAGCTGGAAAAAGATATAAAAAAATATAAATCAAAGCTGACATATCAGGCTTATATCCACTCTTGCCTGCAAAATGCAAATGCTGCCTACAGCTACACGTTATCCGGAGATAAGGCAACTATTACAAAGGTAAATCCAGATACAGAAAGCACAGCGAAAGCAGTTTCTCCGTTTGCATTAACGGTTATGGCAATGGAAAGTGAAGAGAGCTACTGTCTGGACATTCCGTCCGAAATTGATGGGCACGAGGTAGAGGCAATTGATAGTAAGCTATTTGAAAATCAATCAGAGATTTTTGCAGTAAGTATTCCGGATTCTGTAAAGACGATCAAAGAGGGGGCTTTCAAGAATTGCACTTCACTGACACAGGTATTTTTAGAAAATGGACTGGAAACGATAGAGGCGAATGCATTTACTGGCTGTGAAGATTTAGAAAGTATGAACATTCCTGATACAGTAAAAACAATGAGTGATAATGCTGTTGAAAAGAATACGTCACTGGAGGCTGCTTCCGATTCACAAGCACAAAGTTATGCGGCATCGAATGGAAATACCTTCCTGAAAAGGGAAAAGGATGTGGCATCCATTTCTGTAAAGAAAAATATGGATAAGACCACTTATCTTATGTCGGAAAGTCTGAATCTTACGGGATTGGAATTGACGGTGACTTATGTTGATGGAACATCAGAAGACATCCAAGAAGGTTACGCAGGAGATTTCGAGGAGAAACAAATTGGTCAGAATAAAGTGGTTGTATATTATAATGGAGCCAGGACGATAACAACGGTACAGGTAAATCAGGGAGAATGTGATTATACAGTGCTTTACCAGAATGCATGTGGAGAACAAATCCATGAAAAGATTACAGGAAGTGGTACGGCTGGAGAAACCATTATGTTACCTGTTCCGGAAATCAATGGTTATACACCGACAGAGAAGATGATCAAGGAAACCTTAGGTGAGACGAATATTTTCAAGGTAGTCTATACTCAGGCGGCGAAAAAAGATATTTCTGATGCAAGTATCTCTTATAAGAATGTTTATACGGAAACAGGCCGGGAAATCAAGCCGTCTGTGGAAGTAAGGTACAAGGGTCTGTTATTGAAAGAAGGGACTGATTACGAGTTGGAATATAACAATAATATTCAGCCGGGAGAAGGGAATCTCTGGATTTCCGGAATCGGAGAATATGATGGGATCCAATTATGTAACTTTGTCATTGAGAAGAAGAAAGTAACAGAAAATAAACCAGTGACTACTACAGTAAAAGTAAAGAAAATTGTTCTTTCCGGTATCTCAAAACAAGTTGCCGGCGGAAAGAAGATTACCTTAAAAGCTTCTGTTTTACCGAAGAATGCATTGAACAAAAAACTCAAGTGGAAATCAAGCAATACCAAAGTTGCCACCGTGACGCAAAGCGGCATCGTCACTTTGAAAAAGAAAACGGGAGGTAAGAAGGTAATCATCACAGTAACTGCTCAAGATGGAAGTAAGAAGAGTGCTTCCTGGAAGATTACTTCTATGAGAGGTGTGGTCAGGAGCGTAAAAATCAGTGGAAAGAAGCAGGTAAAAGCAGGGAAGACCGTATCACTGAAAGGCAAAGTATCTGCTTCCAGGAAAGCCAACAAAAAGCTGCTCTGGACTTCCAGTAATACAAAGATTGCAACGGTCAGCCAGAAAGGTGTCGTAAAAGCGAACAAATCTGCAAAGGGGAAAACCGTTAAGATTACGGCGATGGCAACCGATGGAAGCAATAAAAAAGCGACAATAAAAGTAAAAGTCAGGTAGAATTGCTTCTAAAAGTGATATAAATCATAGATAAGAAAGAAAACGAAAATGGGATTTTGTACACAATGTGGAAAACAGATTTCAAGCAATGAAGGGAACTGTCAGTATTGTGGGGCGGTCAATGAAGGATATGTTCCGCCAAAAGTGGAACCACAGCCAGTTCTGCAAAGCAGGGAGATAGAACCGAAAGCACTGATCGGGTTAAAATATGTGCAGAGGGAGGCAGAAGTCCGTTCCTATCTTTGCAGCAGCATTTTGTTTTTTATCTATTTGCGATAAAAAGGATAGAAAACGATGAAATGTAAATATTGTGGAGCACAATTTTCTAATTATGATGAAGAGAAAGAAGAAGTTGTAAATTTTGAAGAAGATTTAGAGGATATGGAGAAAGAATGAAAAAGAACAAACAGATAATAATAGTATTTATGCTCATCTGTATTGTAACATTATGTATATGGGGGATAAACAAAGTCCACAATTCTTCAAGGCAGACGGACAATACAGCAGAACAAAACAATAATACAACAAAGTATCAAACAGAGACAACAACACAAATGAATACAGAAACAGACCCCGAAGAAGAACATTTAAAAAACTTTGAAGAAGATACCAGTGAAGAAAAATTGCTTGAAAAAGCAGTAAAAGAATTAACACAGGAAGAGAAGAAATCAAACGCAGACAATGATAAAGCTATCCAATGCTACATACGATTTTTAAATGGCAATCCTGCAGATAAATATGATATTGTGGATATTGACGGAGATGGAATAGCGGAATTTTTTACACTGAACGAAGGTGCAGGTGCTACTATGTATAGATATAATGCAAAGAAGGATAAAGTCAGAGAATTGCATAAATATCAAGTAGGAAAAGCCAGTACAATATATTATTCAAAAGAAAAACATCAGGTTGTCTTTGTAACAGGAGATACTGGTGGTGGGGAATTTGCTACATATAAATATGAAGATGGGGAACTAAAAGAGATAGAAATGTTAGTGTGGCAGAACGGAAAGTTTGAAGAGGAAGGTTATACTTATAATGGAACGGAGATATCTATGGATGAGGGGGATGAATATATTGAAAAACTGCAGGAACAATATCAGACATTGAGGGGGACAATGTAAGGGAGAATAGCGTACATAGAAAGGAAGAAAATTGATGAAGAAAAAATTGGAAAAAGTAGTAATTTGTTTTTTCATGATGCTTATGGTATCTGCAACAGTGAGTAATTTTACACAGCCCATTCAAGTCGAAGCATCTGCAAAGTCAGATAAGGCAGTGAAACAGGCAAGAAAATGTTACTATACTACACAGAAAAATTTAAGAAGGTATAAAAGAATTAGTAATGGCTCGGGTTGCACAGATTACTGGAAGGGAAATCACCTGGCCTTATCTGTGATTAAACCAGCAAAAGATAATATTTTAGGGATTTCAGGAACTGTTTGTGAATATTATTATTCTGGACGTAGACTTTCTTTTGCATTTGCCTATCAAAAGAAGGGGAGAAAGGTGAAAGAATATCGAGCATATTATATGGGAGATAAATGCTACAGATATATCGGACCAGATAAAAAGGTACATACGTATAGCGCAGGGAAAAAAGAAAATGCTATGCCGAAAATGGCACAGAAACTGTATTTTAAGGGAACATACAATTTGCATTTTGTTTATGATTGATATAAGTAACATACGGTATATGTAGCTAGAGCGTGTCTGAAAAATGCTTTCTGCAAGATGTGCATCACAATTTGCGGGAGATTTCGCCTGAATGAGGGCGGCGTAGCGGGCTACGGCAACCGAATGAAGGCAAAATATACCGTAAATTGAGGTGTGCAGATTGCAGGAATGATTTTTCAGACACGCTCTAGTAA
>CAVCBH010000226.1:0-18396 GCA_963600375.1 bacterium
CCCGCAAATTGTGATGCACATCTTGCAGAAAGCATTTTTCAGACACGCTCTAGGGGAATCCGGCAAGAGATATCTTCTATAGCGGCGTCTGTTTAGTTCCACAACCCAGAATTTGAAAAAAGGGCTTACATATTTTGCAAAGTCGTGGTATAATAAAGAATTATATCTAATAGTGGAGGTTGCAAAGGACATCTTGCGGCATCTGCTATTTATTTTTTATAATATTTTGCAACGATTCAGAGACAAGGGAATGACTTCTGGATGGTTATAAAAATGATTTTGACAAAAGATAGAGCGTATTTAGATCAGGAGATGAAAAAGCATTTTTCAATGCGCTCTGGAAAAGATTACATTTGTGAATATATCGAAGGAGTTAGATTACTATGAAAGACGAAAGAAGAAGGGCGCAAAAGCCTGAGATTCTGGTCGGTATTGATGTAGGTTCAACAACAACAAAGATTGTGGTTATGCAGACAGGCGATAGTGATTATAAAGTCGTATTTTCTAATTATGAGAGACATCATGCGGATCAGTTAAAGAGTGTACTTGAGATATTGAAGAAGTTCGATGAAAAGATGCCGGGACAGAAAGTCAGAGTATGCCTGACGGGTTCTGGAGCGAAACCGATTGCGGAGGGATTAGGTGTTCCATTTGCGCAGGAAGTAGCAGCGAATGCGATTGCGCTGCAAAAGAAGTATGCAAAAGTGGGAACAGCGATTGAGCTTGGTGGTCAGGATGCGAAGATGATTTTCTTTAAGGAAAGTGAGACAGACCATACAAGAAGTGTTTCCGATATGCGAATGAACGGAAGCTGCGCCGGTGGTACGGGGGCATTTATCGATGAAATAGCATCTGTATTAAAGGTTCCTGTAGAGGAGTTTAATGCCCTTGCGGCAAAGGGCGAGCATGTGTATGACATTTCCGGACGTTGCGGTGTGTACGCAAAGACAGATATTCAGCCGCTTTTAAATCAGGGAGCAGCGAAAGAAGACCTGGCACTGTCTGCCTTTCATGCGATTGCGAAGCAGACAATCGGTGGTCTTGCACAGGGACTTGAAATCGAGAGTCCAGTTGCGTTTGAAGGTGGTCCACTTACTTTTAATCCGGTTTTAGTGCGTGTATTTTCTGAGAGATTACAGCTGGAAAAAGAAGATATTTTAATTCCGGAGCATCCAGAATTAATGATTGCAACAGGGGCCGCTTTATCGTTAAAAGAAATGTTTGCAGGCAGCAAAAAAGTTGCCATAGCGGACATATTGAAGGAGTTAGAACAGATTCAGCAGCAGAAAGAAGAAGCAAAGAAAAACGGCACAAATATTTCTTTGGAAAATGAAGAAAAAGCCAGACCATTTTTTACTTCTGAAGAAGAGAAAAAAGCTTTTGAAAAAGCACATGAAAAGAAAAAAATCACATGGAAAAAGCCACAAAAAGGAGAAATCGTACGAGGTTATCTCGGTATTGATGCCGGAAGTACGACAACAAAGTTTGTTCTTCTTTCCAATCACGAAGAAATTTTAGATTCTTTTTATGCGCCAAATGAGGGTGACCCATTAAAGGTAGCAAAGGAAGCGCTTATTAATTTAAGAGAGCGTTATAAAGAGGCAGGCGCAAAGCTTGAAATTCTTTCTGCCGGAACAACAGGATACGGTGAAATGCTATTTTCCAAAGCATTTGACATAAAAAATCATACGGTAGAAACGGTTGCTCATGCGAGAGCTGCGGAAAAATATATTCAGGACGCATCCTTTATCCTGGATATCGGTGGACAGGATATGAAGGCCATCTGGCTGGAGAATGGTGTTATCACAAATATTCTTTTAAATGAAGCCTGTTCTTCCGGTTGTGGTTCTTTCCTTGAAAACTTTGCATCTTCTTTGCATATTCCAACAAAAGAAATCGCAAAGACAGCATTTTCTTCAAAGAATCCTGCGGTACTTGGAAGTCGCTGTACCGTATTTATGAACAGTGGTATTATCACCGAACAGCGAAATGGAAGAACATCGGAAGATATTATGGCGGGACTTTGCCGTTCCATCATTGAGAATGTATTTACGAAGGTTATCCGTGTTTCTAACCTGGATTCTCTTGGTAAAAAGATTGTTGTACAGGGGGGAACTTTTGAAAATGATGCGGTTCTTTGTGCGATGGAAGAGTATGTGGGAAGACACGTAGTAAGAGCACCGTATCCGGGAATTATGGGTGCAATCGGAATGGCTCTTATTGCAAAGGAAAAATATGAGAAAAATCCAGAAAACGAAGAAATCTGGGATTTACAGAACTTAGATACTTTTTCTTATACACAGGATGCCAATTCCCCATGTCCGTTCTGCGGAAACCATTGTAACCGAACAATCGTGAAGTTCTCTAACGGAAATTCCTGGGTGACAAATAATCGTTGTGAGCGAGGAGAAGTCATCGGTAATCCAAAAGATAAAGAAGTAAATCGACAGGTAAAAGAAAAACTGCAAAAGGTAAATGCAGTGCCAAATCTTTATAAAATAAGGGAAGAATTGTTATTTAAGGACTATCCACATGAACTTTCAAATGAACAGGCGAAAGAACTTGCAAAGCAGAGAACAGAAGTGATTGGTCTGCCGAGAGTATTATCTTACTGGGATACCATGCCGTTCTGGAAAACATTTTGGCAGGCATTAGGATATACGGTACGCATTTCCGATAAGAGTACAAGAAAAATGTATGAAAATGGATTGTCTGCGGTAACATCAGATACAGTATGTTTCCCTGCAAAGCTCGTACACGGACATATAAGGAACCTTGTAAAACATAAAGTAGACCGAATCTTCATGCCATCCGTAACGACAGTGCCGACAGAAAATACGGAAGAAACCAGCCAGTCCATGTGTGCGGTTGTAAAAGGATATCCGATCGTTATAAGAAACTCCGACAATCCATCTGAAAAATGGGGCGTGCCATACGATGCACCACTGTTCCACTGGTATACGAAAAAAGACCGCCAGAAACAGCTTGTTGCCTATATGAGTGAAACCTTTGGAATCACAAAAGAGGAAACTTTAGCAGCGATAAAAGCAGGAGATGCGGCACAAAAGAGTTTTGATACAGAACTGAAAAAGGCAGGAGCGAAAGTACTTGAAGAGGTACAAAAAGCAGGAAAGTTTGCTGTGGTATTAGCTTCCCGTCCATACCAGAACGATGCATTGGTAAATCATGATCTTCCGCTGATGTTTACAAAAGCAGGCATCCCGGTACTTACCGCAGATTCTTTACCAGAAGTCAACCATACAGAACTTAGAAGAAGTCGTATCGATGTAGTAAATAACTATCATGCCAGAATGTTATCTTCCGCGATTTTAGCAGCACAGAGCGAAAATCTTGAATATGTGCAGGTCGTAAGTTTCGGCTGCGGTCATGATGCCTATTTATCCGATGAAATCGTCCGTATGATGAAGGAAATCTCTGAAAAAACGCCACTGATCTTAAAAGTCGATGAAAGTGATATTCAAGGACCTTTAGGCATTCGTGTCCGCTCTTTCTTAGAAACGGTAGAAATGGGCAGAGAGAAAAAGTTAGTTCATGAAGTAAAACCATTAGCAGAGCCATACCCGGTGAAGTTTACAAAGGAAAGCCGCAAAGAAAGAGTCGTACTTGTGCCAAATACTTCTCATGCGTTCTGCCGTGTCATGTCTGCAGCTCTTTCCACACAGGGGATTAAGGCTGTACCATTAGCTATCGGACGAGAAGAAGCCATCCGTCTTGGAAAACAGTATGTACATAATGATATTTGCTTCCCGGCACAGATTGTCATCGGTGAAGCTTTAGCAGCACTTAGAAGTGGCGAATATGACGGACAGGAAGTGGCAATCGGTATGGGAAAATATGTGGGAGACTGTCGTTTAACACACTATGGAGCTTTATTAAGAAAAGCCTTAGACGATGCCGGATACGCCGATGTTCCGATACTGACCAACGATGATGTCGATTCTCATGACATGCATCCTGGCTTTAAAATGAATATTTTATCGGCGGCGAGAATCGCATTTGCTCTGCCAATGATTGATGTATTAGAAGAACTTCTAAGAAAGATTCGTCCATATGAACTGACAAAGGGAGATGCCGATGCTGCATTTGAAAAAGCTTTAGATGAAGTCATCAAAGGACTGGAAAAACATGGAATTGCCGGAGCAAGAAAAGGCTTTAAAAAGGCAATCTCTATTATGAAAAAAGTTCGATATGACCGTACCTATTTAAAACAGCAGGTATTAATTGTAGGAGAGTATCTTTTAAACTTCCATCCAGGAGCAAACCACGACATTGAAGCATACTTAGAAGCAAATGGATTTGAGATTATCGAGGCAAGAATGACTGACGTTATCCGAAAGACCTACTTCTATCAGGATGCCCAGATAAGAGAATATCACCTGGATAAACCAATTGATAAAAAGGTATGGTACCGTACCGCAGATACTATCTTTGACTTTGCACACAAACTGACAGATTCTATTGCCAAAGAACATCCACTCTATGAACCAGCCTGTCGAATGGATGAACTCGTAAAAGACAGTGACTCAATCATTCATCATACCTTTGATGCTGGAGAAGGTGTATTAATCCCAGGAGAAATCTTGCATCACGCCAAACATGGCTGTAAATTCTTCCTCATCCTTCAG
The DNA here is from genome assembly GCA_963600375.1 of bacterium. Lineage (GTDB taxonomy): Bacteria > Bacillota > Clostridia > Lachnospirales > Lachnospiraceae > Anaerobutyricum. The sequence goes on from CAVCBH010000226.1 coordinate 4,647, forward strand.
CCGTTTGGATGTCTTCCTAATCATGTAGTAGGACGAGGAATCACCAAAAAGTTAAAAGAAATCTACCCGGATGCACAGATTCTTCCACTTGACTACGACCCGGACGTAAGTTTTGCCAATATTGAAAACCGTCTGCAGATGCTTGTCATGAATGCAAAACAGGCAAAGAGAAGAGTGAGTGTTGAGAAAGCTACACAGAAAAAAGAAGGACAGAAAGAAAAAGAAAGTCGGAAAAAGTGCAAAAATAATGAGCTTGGAAATTGCTGTTCTTAAGTTTAGACATAGGAATACGCTTTATAAATAGATTTTAAAGTGTTAAGCTAAATATTAGCAGAGTATTTACACGGCTTATTTTCGCAGGCTATCTGCACAGATTGTTGAGAAAGTCAATGACATACTTATAAATCAGATAAAGAAAGATATTAGAATTTCATAATAATTTAGGAGAGGATTATGAGAGGAAAAGAAAAATTAATCGATCAGATAACAGAAAAATTACGAAATATGATAGTAAATGAAGGTATATTTTCCCCAGGAGAAAAAATTCCCTCCGAAATAGAACTCTCTCAGCAGTTTTGTGTGAGTCGTACAACCATAAGAGAGGCAGCCAGACGATTAGAAGTTGAAGGAATCTTAAGAAAAAAACGCGGAAGCGGTACTTTTGTGGCAGAGCATACGCTGTCAGAAAACAGAGGGAACAGTTATGATTACAGATACACACGTCTGGCAAGTCTCTTTCATCTTAGAATGATGCTGGAGCCAGGGATTGCCGGTCTGGCTTCACAAAAAGCAACGCAGGAAGAATTAGAAGAAATCAAAAGCATTGCAGAGAAATTAGAACAGAAAAATATTACAAAAAGAGAGATGCTGGAGCGAAATGAGCAGTTCCATAATCATATTGCGGCTGCAGCACATAACCAGTTTTTATTAAAAATTTTTGAGAATATTAATGCAATGCTCATGCGGTATATGCCAGAAGAGAATCTGGAAGAGGTAGGAGGAAAAGATGCTCTTAGAGAACATAAAATGATATCCGAATATCTTTCCCTTAGAGAAGAAAGAGAAAGTGAGGAAGTGATGCGCTTTCATCTACAGTCTTCTATGAAGGCTTTCCATGTGGATGAAACAGATAAGTTAGCAGATCAGACGACAGTAAACATATTGGAAATGATTACAATAGGGCATCGCTTTCTGCCGGGAGATCAGATTCCAATCGAAGAAGAGCTGACCAAAGAGTTAGGAGTAAGCCGTACAACCGTAAGAGATGCCATAAATAACCTGGTTTCTCAGGGGATTTTTGAAAAAATACAGGGAAAGGGAACATATGTCGTTCCCAATGAGGAATTATACAGCGATATGGGATTTGACAGTTTAGACGGTTTTTCTATCAGTCTGCCAGACTTTTATGAACTTCGTCTCATCCTTGAGCCGCAGGCAGCGGCACTTGCTGCGCAGAAAGCCACAGACGAAGAATTAAAAAGAATCTGTAGTTTAGGTAAAAAAATGCAGGAAAAAAATCTGAGCAGAGAAGAAATCCTAACAGGAAACCAGAAGTTTCATAATGCGATTGCAAAGGCAACACACAATGAATTTATTATTCGTTTGTTTGGAAATATCAATACAGCAGTTGTGAAAGATTTTAATGAGATTCCACAGGATGCACCACACGAGACCATATTAAAAACACATGAACTACTGATAGAATACCTTGTCGCAAGAGAAAAAAAAGGAGCTTTTGAGGCAATGAAACTACATTTAATATACTCTTTTCGTCTTTTTTCATAATAAAATAAAAAGTAGCATTATTTTATTGACAAAAATAATAACTTACTGTACTATAACATCATACAACTTATTAAAAGTATTATTTTACAAGGAGGAAGGAAAATGAAAGAGTACAATCCTTACGACAACTATCTTAATATTCTTGAGCAGGCAGCAACCAAACTTGGACTTGATAAGAATGAGTACATTACATTAGCTTATCCAGAGCGAGAATTAAAAGTGGCAGTTCCTGTACATATGGATGATGGTTCTATTCAGGTATTTCAGGGATACCGTGTACAGCATTCCTGTGGAAGAGGACCAAGTAAGGGTGGTGTGCGTTTCCATCCACAGGTAAATATGGATGAGGTAAAAGCACTTGCAGCATGGATGACATTTAAGTGTGCTGTAGCAAATATTCCTTATGGTGGTGCAAAAGGTGGAATCGAAGTGGATCCATCGAAACTTTCCAAGGCAGAGCTTCGAAGACTGACTCGTCGTTATACGGCTGCCATTCTTCCGTTAATTGGACCGGAAAGAGATATTCCTGCACCAGATGTTAATACGAATGCAGAGATCATGGGCTGGATGATGGATACTTACAGTATGTTTAAGGGATACGCTGTACCAGGAGTTGTTACCGGTAAACCAATTGAGATCGGAGGTTCTGTTGGAAGAACAGAGGCAACTGGAAGAGGAATTGGTATTGTAGCTTTAGAGGCTATGAACCAGTACGAACTGGCCGATAAGAATCCACGAATTGCTGTACAGGGTATGGGTAATGTAGGAAGTAATCTTGCGCAGTTCCTTTATGATGAAGGATACCGGATTGTTGCTGTAAGCGATGTAAGTGGAGGAATTTATAAAGAAGATGGTCTTAATATTACAAAAGTAAGAGAATATTTGGAAATAAATGAAAAACATACGTTAGAAGGCTACTATGAAGAGGATGTACATTCTATTACAAATACAGAATTATTAACCTGTGATTGTGAAGTATTGATTCCTTGTGCTCTTGAGAATCAGATTACGGTGGAAAATGCAGCAGATATTCAGGCCAAATTAATCATTGAAGGAGCAAACGGACCAACAACAGCAGAAGCCGATGAGATTCTTAATGAAAAAGGAATTCCGGTAATCCCAGATATCCTTGCCAATGCAGGAGGCGTTGTTGTTTCTTACTTTGAATGGGTACAGAACCTGCAGAGCTTTGTATGGGATTTAGATAATGTAAACAGCACATTGAAAAAGATTATGACAAACAGTTATCACGAAGTAAAACAGATTGTGGAACAGGAAAAAGTTTCCTTCCGTATTGCAGCATACATGCTGGCATTAAAGCGTCTGAGTGCTGCAACTAGAATTCGTGGAATTTATCCGTAAAAAAGTAGTTGACAAATCCTGACTCATGTAATACAATGAATACAACAAAAGAGAGTCATATAGTTATCACAAAGAAGTGGGATTTTCACAGGCAGACTAAAATATCGCTATGAAGGTTCCTATTTTTTTACCTATCGATGTAATACAACAATTACAACAACGACAACTATAAAATAAAGGAGAAGTATTATGGAAAAGAAACAACCAGAATTATCCATATTAGCACAGAATTATCCGGCATCCGGTATTCGTAAAATGTTTGACTTAGCAGCACAGTATGATGATGTAATTAATCTTACCTGTGGCGATCCAAACTTTGACACTCCGGAGAATGTAAGAGAAGCGGCAAAGAAAGCTTTAGATGAAGGTTATACACATTATAGCCCAAATGCAGGTTTACCAGAACTTCGTGAAGCAGTCGCAAAGAAATACAGAAAATATTGGGACGGTTATACCGCAGATAATGTCATTATTACAGTAGGTGCATTAGAGGGACTTACATTAGGATTACTCGCAGTATTAAATCCAGGTGATGAAGTTATCGTGCCAGACCCTTATTTTTCAAATTATGCCGGACAGATTATGATTGCCGGAGGAAAAACGGTTCCTGTTGATGTTTATGAGGAGAATGATTACAAACTTCAGGCTTCCGACATTGAAAAGGCAATCACAGATAAGACAAAGGCAATTATCTTAAATTCTCCAAGTAATCCACTTGGTTCTGTATTAGAGAAAAAAGAAATTCTTGAAATTGCAGCAGTTGTAGAAAAATATAATCTGTATGTATTTTCTGATGAGCCATACGATACGATTGTTTTTGACGATATAGAATTTTACAGTGTAGCACAGGTTGATTCCATCAGAGATCGTGCATTTGTATTAAATAGTTTTTCAAAAGCATATGCAATGACTGGATGGAGAGTAGGTTACATGGTAACAAACAGTGCATTTATGGAAAAACTGGCACATCTTCAGGAAGGCCTTGTATCCTGTGTTTCCACTTTCTCACAGGTTGCAGCAGTAGAGGCACTTGAAGGTCCACAGGATGCACAAAAACAGATGATCGCAGATTACTTAAGAAGACGTAACATTATGATCGATGGAATTAACAAGATTCCAGGATTTGTATGTAAACCAACAAAAGGAAGCTTTTATGCATTTGCAAATATCAAAGCTTTTGGAAAGTCTTCTGAAGAGTTCGCAGAAGAATTAGTAAAGAACGCAAGAGTTGTAACCGTTCCTGGTTCTGCTTTTGGAAAGATGGGCGAGGGACATATCCGTTTCGTATTTGCAAATTCTGATGAGAATCTGGAAGAAGCCGTAAGAAGAATTGATGCTTATGTGCGCAAAGCATATCCAGATTTAAAATAGAAACCGGAATATTCTTTGCAATTGTCTGAACAAAAGAGGTGAGGAAAGTGAAACATGTAATTGCCGTAGATTTTGGCAGTACATATACGAAAGTAGTTGCCATAGATTCTGAGAGGAAAAAAATCATATTATCAGATAAAGTACCATCCACAGTACATGAAGATGCCTGTATAGGATTGAAAAAGTGCTTTGCTAAAGTAAGAACTGTTTTATCAGAAGAAGAGATACAGCAGGCATTAAAGCTGGCTTCGTCAAGCGCAGCAGGTGGTCTGAGGATGTTGGTGGTCGGTATTACGAAGACATTAAGTGGTGTGGCAGCTACAGAAACTGTATTTGGTGCCGGAGCAAAAGTTGTGGGCAATTACTGGGAACCCCTCACCTCGGATACGATAACAGAAATAGAAAACGCAAAGGCAGAAATCATTTTCTTTTGTGGAGGATATGAACATGGAAATCGGGATATCGTGATTCACAATGCAGAGATGCTTGCAAGATCGAATATCCAGATACCGATTATTTATTCCGGAAATTCGGAACTCGTTTTTGATGTACGAAACATTTTAAAGCGAAGAAGAAAAGAATGTTTCATTATTGATAACATTATTCCAGATATAGGAATTCTTAATATGGAGCCGGCGAGGGAAGTTATACGAAATCTGTTTATGGATCGGATTACGGATTTAAAAGGACTTCACAATATAAAAAGATATTTTTCGAATGATTTAGTTCCTACACCGGCGGCCGTACTGTCAGCAGGGGAACTGTTAAGTCGGGGAACAGAACTTCAGGAAGGCTTTGGCGAGATGATGCTTGTAGATGTTGGCGGTGCTACAACAGATATTTATTCTTTTAATGATAACCTGCCTTACAAAGATGCAAGACTGATTGGCGTGGAAGAAACTTATGATAAAAGAACCGTGGAAGGAGATCTTGGAATGAGAGAATCTTCCGAAAGCCTTTTAGAGGCCATTTCCATGGAAACGCTTGTAAAAGAAACCGGTCTTAAGGAACAGCAAATAAAGGACGGAATCCGTAGAAGATGTGAGAGCACCGATATGCTGCCAGATACAGAAGAAGAATGCAGATTAGAAAATGCGATTGTACATAGCGCTGTTCGTTTAGCAGCAAGGCGACATGCAGGAAGAGTGGAGTATACATTTGAAAAAAATCAGCAAAAATATCAAAAAGGAAAGAATCTGACGAAAATACATAAAGTAATTGGTACAGGTGGTGCTATTTTACATAATATAAGCCCTGGAAATGTACTTAAGGAATTAGAAAAAAGCGATGCAGATAAAAGAGATATGCTTTTAATGCCTGTAACAATAGAGCCTTATGTAGATAGTAGTTATGTTCTTTTTGCAGCGGGACTTCTCAGAGAATATGATGAAGAAACTGCACTGGCAATTATGAAGCAAAGTATCTGTAAACTAGAAGACGGGCAGGGAGTGAGAGTATGAGTATCAATTGTAAGTGGAAGTTTAATATAAAAGAGTTGCCGGATATGCCAACAATGATTCATGATGCGGAGAAAATCGCAAAAAATGTGACGATTGGAACCACACTTTTTATGAAAGAAAATCATGTAAATTCGGAGAGAGAATATAAAGAGAAGATGGCCAAAGAGCATAAAGTGATGAAACATTCTGCGATTGGCTGGAATTCCTGGCAGGTTACAGAGGAAGGAATCACGGAAATCTATAACCGCTTAAAAGAGGCCGGTTCTTATATTGACCGTTATGGGGTATGTCTTGACTGGGTAATGGGTGTACCGGAACAATATCGTTCCAAACTTCAGGCAGGTTCCGGTCTGATTCTTAAAAATGAAGAGGAGTGGATGCGGATTGGACAGTTTGTTCCAATTCAGCCGCATCTTGGTGACCATATGATTGGCTCTTTGAATTCTCTTGAAAATGCCATTCTTGGATTAAAAGCAGGCGTAACGACAATTGGAAATATCTCTCATTATTATACGTATGAATACCCGGGTTTGAATATGGAAAAAGAACGTACCGTAGATATGGTGCAGGCAATTGCTCTGATGGGATATTTTAAAGATCGTACCATCATACATTCCAATTTAGACGATGGGTTCGGTGCACAGTTCCATGATCTTGCCAATCTTGTAGGCTATGCGAGACTGGAGCGGTATATATGTGAAGATCTTATTGGTGCAAGAATGGCACATTGTTTCGGAAATCTTTTTAACGATCCCATGCTTCGTATCGTCTTCAACTGTGCAATGGAAAAAATTAATACTTATCATACCCCTGGCTCGATTATTTATGGAAATACCATTGATTTCTCTTTTGATATGCCGAAAAACTTTGCAGCACTGACATCTTATGCCGTTGCAGATGCTGTAGGTCAGATGTTGCAGCCAAGTGGACATGCTATTGTGCCAATTCCAGTTACGGAAGCGATTCGTGTGCCTACGGTAGATGAGATTGTTGAAGCACATCACGCAATGGATATGGCAATAGAGTCCGCAAAATTTTATAAAGATTATGTCGATATTCGTAAAATTGAAGCAGAGGCAGATATTCTTGTTGCCTGTGGTAATGTATTCTTTGAGCGAGTATTAAATGGTCTTGATGGAATGAATGTCGATATTACGAATGCAGGTGAAGTCCTTGCCGCATTAAAAGCAATCGGTGTTCCACAGCTTGAAAGTGAATTTGGTGTTGGAAGAAAAGATGAACATGGAATGAGGGGAAGAATCCCTGTAAGACCAACTTCCATTGTACAGGATATCGGAAAAAAAGAAAAAGAAATCATGGGAAGAATTTCTGGACTGGAAGAAAAACCACTTTCCGGAGTCAATATTGTTGTAGGAACAACAGATGTACATGAATTTGGAAAAGAGATTGCCAAAAATATTTTGACCAAAGCCGGAGCAAAAGTTTTTGATTTAGGATGTACGATTGCGATAGAAGAGCTGATGGATACTATTGTTGAGACAGGTTGTGATGCCCTCTGTATCAGTACTTATAATGGTATCGCTTACAGCTTTGCAAAAACGATGATGGAAGAACTCGAAAAGAGAAAGATTCATCTTCCGATCATTATGGGCGGACGTTTAAATGAACCGATAGAAGGAAGTGATATTCCAGTAGATGTCAGCGATAAACTGGCGGCGATGGGAATTAATGTGGACAATAACATGGATAAGATTGTCGGCTATTTTACTTCCGAACTGAAAAAAATATCATAATATATAACAATAACAGAAACGGAGGAGATTATGCAGAATACATTTTTAGAAAAAACAAAAGCAGGAAAAAAGACAATTGGTACATTTTTTGAAATTGGACAGGCAGCAGTAGGAGAAGTAATCGCACTTACAGATTTAGATTATTTTATTATAGACTGCGAACATGGTCCTTATGACGTAGAAAGTGCCGGAAATGTTATCCGTGCCGCAGAAGGAGCAGGAGAAGGCAAGGTAACACCACTTGTCCGCGTAAAAGACAGTCAGCGTAATTCTATTTTAAAGATGCTTGATATCGGAGCAAAGGGATTAATTATTCCACAGGTACAGTCCTTAGAAGAAATCAAACAGATCGTAAAATACGGAAAATACTATCCAGTTGGTGACAGAGGATTTGCATTTACAAGAAATGTAAAATATGGCTGCGCTCCAGAAGCAAAGGGGACTGTACAGGAATATTTTGATGCCTGTAACGAAAAGCAGCTTCTGATTCCACAGTGTGAGACAAAGGGCTGTCTTGAAGAAATCGAGGCAATCACCGCAGTAGATGGTATTGATGGTATCTTTGTTGGCCCATATGATTTAAGTGTTGCACTTGGAATCCCGGCACAGTTTGACAAGCCAGAATTTAAGGCAGCATTAGAGCGTATCCTTGCCGCAGTAAAAGCAGCAGGAAAGTTCTGTATTATCTATGCAGATAATGAACAGGTAGCCAGCGAGAGATTTAAGTTAGGATTTGACAGTATTACATTATCTATGGATAACAGCATCTACATCGAAGCAATGAATCGTTGCGTGGCAACGGTACAGGATTTATTAGCAAAATAGATAAATTAAATTAGCAGTATGCTGCCAGATTGGAGAGCATTATAACTGGATTTATTAACAAAATAAATTGACGAATATAATAGTATGTTCTCAGAATGAAATTTATTGTAATCAGATTTATTAATAAAATAGATCGATTAACACAAGTAAAATATACAAAAATAAATAAGGAGGAATTGTAAATGAAGTTACAGGGAAAAGTTTGTATTGTAACAGGTTCCAGTAAAGGAATTGGGCTTGCCGTAGCAGAACAATTTGCAAAAGAAGGAGCAATCGTTGTCTTAAATTCCAGAAGCGAGGAAAGAATTTCCGCAGCAGCCAACTCTTTAAAAGAAAAAGGCTATGATAAAGTAGACTATTTTGCAGGAGATGTTTCTGTAAAAGAAAATGCAGCAAAAATGGTAGAGACAGTTGTAGAAAAATACGGCAGATTAGATGTACTCGTAAACAACGCAGGTGTAAACCGTATTGCGCCATCTACAGATTTAGCGGAAGAAGATTTCCGTGCAGTAATGGATACAAATGTATGTGGTGTTCTGTTCTGCGCACAGGAAGCAGGTAAGGTAATGCTCAAACAAAAGAGCGGTTCCATCATCAACTTAGCTTCTATTTTTGGACAGGAATGTGTAAGCTGTCGTGTTGCTTACAGTACTTCAAAAGCAGCCGTAATCGGAATGACAAAAGTACTTGGAGTAGAGTGGGCAAAAGATAATGTAAGAGTAAACTGTGTTGCACCAGGCTATATCGCTACTGATATGGGAATCGGCGATCAGTCTGATGGCGGTTATACAGATGAAGATATTTTCCGTCGTACTCCACTTGGACGCTATGGACAGACAGACGAAGTTGCCAAAGTTATCACTTTCCTTGCGTCCGATGATGCAAGTTATGTAACAGGAACCTGCTACAATGTTGATGGTGGCTGGACTGCTTACGGCGGATGGTAGAATAAATAAACAAAACCAGAGCATTTTTCAAACGTGCTCTAAAAAAACTTTTTTGATATTGCCAATATACATATTTTAAAAGGAAGGATGTCTGACTTATGTTGTATAACATTAGACATCCTTTCTTTTTTTTGGTATACTAGACATGGTAATATTTATAAATAATATAATTTTTTACTTAAAGCTTTTTCTTCTACGTTGTTATTAATTGATGTAGTATAGCATCCATCTAGTTTCTAAAGTGTTGTTGGATATAGATTTTATAGTTTGATTCGTAACTCTTTTGTTGTGAACTACAAAATGATCGTCCATAAACTATTATTACTGAGTGGATGCTGCAGTAGTCATGAAGAAAGATTTAGGTCTGAAATGAAATATCAATAAAGGAATTATAATATTATAATAAACCAAAAAAGAAATGAAAAGAGGAATTATAATGGACAAAAAGAATGTATTTCAAAAGTTGGCAGTGGAGACCGCACAAACACAGTCCGATATGCTGGCACAAAGAATTAAAGGAATGATTGTTTCTGGAGAATTAGAGACAGGATTTGTATTTCCCAATGAGAATGAATTTTGTAAAATATTAAACGTAGGTCGAGGAACTTTGCGTGAGGCATATAAGATTTTAGACACTCAGGGATTTATTTTAAGAACAAAGCATGGAACCTATATTAAAGACAGGGATGATATCGCAAGACAAGGAGATTTTAAAGCGAGCCTTCTTCTTGCAAAGACAAAAGAATTGACAGAATTTGTTGGGGCTTTAGAGCCGAGTGCGGTTTATCTTGCTGTATCGCATATAGATGAGGAAAAGCTTGCAAAGCTGGAGAGGCTTATGATTTCTTGCGAAGAGGAAAAAAATACTTCGCGAATGTTGGACAAGAATCATGAATTTCATGCTTACTTAAGAAGCCTATGTGAGAATCATCTCATTATCAGCGCTCTGGAGGCTTATTATGATGCCTTTGATAAAAAAATTGTGCATCCTATTTATCATGAAGAGGAAAGTCAGGAGAAGTTTCGCCAGAAGTCTCTGGCACAGCATCGAGAGTTGTATGAGGCAATAAAAGATGGGGATGCACAACGAGCTAAGACGATTATGTATAATCATTTAAAGTCAGATGTTGATTTTTTAGTTGAAAGAAAGTTATAGTCAGAGATGGCATTTTTAACATGTGATAAGAGAAAAAGAAAATATAAACTTAATAAAATAAACAAAAAAGGTTTCAAACGTTATTTTTTTTAGTCAAAATGCATTGACAACACAAGAGTTGTTGTATTACAATAGATACAACAAAACAAATTCATATAGTTGACACAAAAAAGTGGAATTTTCAGACGGTATCTCTATGAAAATTCCTATTTTTTTACCAACAGTTGTCATACAACAATGACAACGAGAAGAGAAAGGGAGGAATGTCTATGTCAACAATAACAATTGCGATACTTATGGTTTATCTTGTAGTATTTGGAGGAGGAAGCTTATTTCTTGTATCCCGTTCCATAAAAAGAGGAAAATTTAAAGCGGCAACAGATGCATTAAAACAGACAGATAGTTTTAGTTCAAGAATTGGTTATATCCTGTCAACAATCGGTATGGCAGTAGGTGTTGGAGCAATGTGGCGTTTTCCAATGATGTGTGCTCAGTATGGAGGCGGCTCCTTTGTTTTTGCCTTTGTTGTAGTATGTATCGTTATAGTTATTCCGGCAGGCTGGGCAGAAAGTGCTTTCGGAAGAAAGACAAAAAAATCCGCTGTTGGTGCTATGGAATATGCTCTCGGAAAAAAAGGAAGAGGCATCGGATATTTTATGGGAGCAACAGAACTTGGCGTATTTTGTTATTATCCAATTGTTATGGCTTTGATTCTGGCTTATGTTGTTTATACATTTGCCGGGGCACCATTCTTAAAAGATGTAGAAGGTTTTTATAATTCTTTAAATGGAAATCGTCCATTGATTTATGCTGGAGTACTTCTGGTTATCGCACTTACTTCTATCATCAGTTTAAAAGGTGTAGAAAAGGGAATTGAACGAATTTGTAAAATTCTTTTACCTTTATTATTTATCTTCTTAATTATCCTGACAATTCGTGTGTGCCAGTTACCAGGTATTGCACAGGGAATCGAATTTTATGTAAAACCTGATATTAAAGAACTTGCTAATCCTCAGATGTGGTCAGCAGCGGCTGGGATGGCGTTATTTGCTGTAGGACTTGGACCAGGCTGTCTTCTTACTTACGGAATGTATTTATCCGATGATGCAGATTTAGCAACAGACTTTATTACGATTAACGTTGTACAGCTTACCATCTGTATCTTAGCTGGTTTTGTTATTATTCCACCAGTCGTTGCGTTTGGACTTGACCCACTTGCCGGAAAAGGATTGGTATTTATGGCAATGCCAGAAATCTTCTCTAAGATTCAGTTTGGTATGGTATTTTTTGTATTATATTTAGTTGCTCTGTTTTTCGCAGGATTATCTTCAACATTAAACCAGCTTGAAGTTCCAGTTGCCTGTGTGATGGATGGTCTGAAATTAAGCAGAACCAAAGCGATTGCATTATGTGCCGGAATTGCAGCACTTGTAGCAATCCCATGTGTATGGAACGATACCTTCTTTATGTTGTGGGATAACCTGATTGGAAATGTTGGCTATTGTATTTGTGCATTAATTATGGCAGTTGCCCTTGCATGGCGTGTTGGTGCAAAGAAAGTCAGAGAAGAATGGTATAATCCAACATCTTCTATTCGTTGGGGTGCATGGGTAGATTTCCTTTATAAATATGTCGTTGTGCTTGTATTATTATTCTTTTCTATTACAGGAGTTATTTCTTTGATACAGCAGTTTATTTAAATTAAATAGAATTAATAAAAGGATATATGTACTGGCATACTATGACTATATAGAGGATAGTGTGCCAGTACATTTAAGTTGTTAAGGAGAAAAATATATGAAGAAAAAATGGGAAATGGCTATTCTGTCAGCAGGAGCATTTATTTCATATAATGTTGGAGCAGGATTTGCATCAGGAAATGAGATGCTGCAGTTCTTTTGTCTGTGGAAACCAACAGGAATTTTCCTATCTATTTTTTGGGGATTTCTTATGTTGGCGTGGGTTTGTACCACTTTTTTTATAATAGGACAGCTATCACCAGCAGAAGTTTCCTCACAAAATTATGTATGGGCAGCAGGAAAAATAAAAGGAAAGATATTTCAATATGTTACGGATATCTGCGTAATTGGTAACTTTATACTGATGTACGCCGGAGCAGGCAACGTATTTCAGCAGCAGTTTGGAGTTCCAAGAATCGTGGGAAGCCTGATTCTTGCTGTAACAACACTGGCAGTCCGATTAAAAGGAATGAAAAAGTTACAGGACATCCTTGGTTATACCGGAGTGGTCATCCTGTGTTATATCGGCGTTTTTCTCATTATCACTTTTGTAGGAGGAAAGTCAGATTATAATAATATCTCCCTGATTCCAGACGCCGTTGCACAGGGGAAAGCCATTAGAGTTAATCTTTTTGGAAATGTTCCTTTTTCCCTCATACCGGGCCTGAAAAATAAAAACTTTCCAGTTTTAAATGGAATCTTATATTCCTCCCAGATTGCAATCGCAGGTTTTCCTTTTATTACCTTTCTGGGAAAACGTGCAGAAAATAAAAAAGGAGCATTAATTAATGGTATATTTGCCGGAAGTGCCTTTTATATTTGTGTTTCCTTTATGGTAATTATGTTGATTTTTAACTTCGACTGTATTATCAACCCTAAAACTGGAGTTATGTATGCATTCCCGGCATTAGCAGTTATTAATAAATTATGGCATGCTGTTGGCTGGACATACTCTTTCCTGGTATTTACCGGACTTTTCTCCGCAACAAGCGGGTACCTGTGGGTACTCAATGACCAGCTTTTTAAAGGACAAAAAGATGCCAAAAACAGTAAACTATTTGCCATAGCAATGACAATCATTGGATTAATCCTTGGAAACAAAATCTCTTTCTCAGGACTGATTAATATTATGTTTCCATTAGAGGGAGTAGTGGGGGTGTTGTTAACTCTTGTGTGTAGCAAAAAGGTTTTTTCTGAATTGATTCACAGGTGACAGACAAGAATGACAGACACTCCCAAAGAAAGAAGATATCCCATATTTGTGACTCTATCCCTGTGGGTTGAGTGCTCGCCTCCGCGCTCGCATTCAATCCTCGCTCTGTTATGAAGTGACTTTTGTCAAGAGGCAAAA
>CAVCBH010000227.1:0-6264 GCA_963600375.1 bacterium
GTTACACTAAATGCAACAAAACTTATAATGTATTGGGGGGGGGTTACGAGTATTATAATAGCATCCCGGTTAACTAAAGTGTGCATAAACATGAAGAAATTTCAAAATTATTTTTATGCATTTTTCGCAATGAAATACACCCGATTGCCAAAATCAGACTGAATCTTTTGTTCACTTATAACAACATCATGCAAAATCTACTCGAAACCGCCAATTTTGTACTTATAAAAATACAAAAAAATATCTTTTTATTTATCTTTCTGGGATTGTCTGTCTATCTATCACTCCAGTATTTCTAACAAAGCACAAAAAAAGATGACCAACGGTCGGTCATCTTTTTGGAGAAGGTATTTTTTGTTACTTATTGGGTGTAGCAAAACTATATAATGTATTGGGGGGGGTTACGAGTATTATAATAGCATTGGGTAACCCAAAAGTGTGCATAAAGTTTTACCTGATTGAAAAATTTTTTTGTGCAGATTCATCCGAATTTCAACGGCTTTTGTTATTTTGTCTGAATGATCATAAATTCTCTTCCGGCGCTTCGTCATTTTTGAACAATGCTTCGAATTCTTCTCTGCTGATACGCTCTTTTTCAAGAAGAAGGTTCGCACAGGAATGAAGAACATTCATATTTTCTGTGAGAATTCTCTTTGCGTCTGTATAACAGTCATCGACTAACTTTTTCACTTCTTTATCGATAATGCTGGCAACTTCCTCACTGAAGCTTCTGGAATGTCCGAGATCACGTCCGAGGAATACTTCGTCTGTATTCTCTTCATAGTTGATAAAGCCAAGTCTTTCGGACATACCAAACTTTGTGATCATGCTTCTTGCGGTATCGGTTACCTGTTTGATATCCTGAGAAGCTCCTGTGGTCACATCATCAAAGATTAATTCTTCTGCGATACGTCCACCCATACCAACTTTGATTTCCTGAATCATACGTCCCTTTGTCTCAAATACGTTATCATTCTCCGGCACAGGCATTGTGTAGCCTGCTGCCCCCATACCGGTAGGAATGATAGATACGGTATAAACTGGCCCAACGTCTGGAAGGAGGTGGAAAAGGATGGCGTGACCTGCCTCGTGGTAAGCTGTGATCTTACGCTCTAATTCCGGTACAAGACGACTCTTCTTCTCTGTTCCGATTCCAACCTTAATGAAAGACTTTCTGATGTCTTCCATGCGGATGAATCGTGCGTTATTTCTTGCGGCATGGATTGCTGCTTCGTTCATAAGATTTTCAAGATCTGCTCCGGAAAATCCTGGTGTTGTGCGGGCAATCTGGTGTAAGTCTACGTCTTCTGCAAGCGGTTTGCCCTTTACATGTACTTTAAGAATCTCTTCTCTTCCTTTTACATCAGGTCTTCCTACCGCTACTTTACGGTCAAAACGACCAGGTCTTAAGATAGCCGGGTCAAGGATATCGACACGGTTTGTTGCTGCCATCACGATAATTCCTTCATTGACACCGAAACCATCCATCTCTACAAGAAGCTGGTTTAATGTCTGCTCTCTCTCGTCATGACCGCCGCCAAGACCGGTTCCTCTTCTTCTTGCTACCGCATCAATTTCATCAATGAAAACGATACATGGTGCATTTCTCTTTGCATCTTCAAATAAATCTCTTACCCTTGAAGCTCCGACACCGACAAACATTTCTACAAAGTCGGAACCGGAAATGCTGAAAAATGGTACGCCGGCTTCACCGGAAACAGCTTTTGCAAGTAAAGTCTTACCTGTTCCGGGAGGGCCTACTAAAATAACACCCTTTGGAATTCTTGCTCCTACTTCAATGTACTTTTGTGGACTCTTTAAGAAATCTACAATTTCTTTTAACTCTTCTTTTTCTTCCTGCAATCCAGCAACCTGATCAAAACGGATATTCTGAGATTCCGGGTCCTGCATCTTTGCACGGCTCTTTCCGAAATTCATCATCTTGCTTCCACCACCGCCGCCACCGGACGCACGGCTCATCATGCCAAACATAAACAGCATGATCACACCGATAACAATCCATGGCAGAATCATGGCAAGCCAGTTAGAATCTGAGGACTTCACATCATCAACATGATATGTTACCTTATACTGCTGTGCCAGCTCAATTACTTTATTTACATCTGTTACATGGGCAACCTTTTTCTCTCCATCATTCAGCTTTGCGATTGCGGAACCTGTAGGAACCTGCGCGTTCTGAACGATTTCTATTGATTTCACTTTGCTCTTTGCAATATCAGACTCCAGTCTCTCATAGGAATACGAACTATCCCCATTCCCTGATATCAGGTTTTTTTCAGCAAAATAATTGCCAAACATATATACCGCCAGGAATACTACCAATAAAATGGCAGTATTTCTCATACTTTTATTCAACGTTTTCTCCTTTCTCTTCCCCGGAAGCGTTTCCTGCTCCCTCCGCAGCATCTTCTGCTGTCTCTGGTTCTACTACTCCGATAAATGGAAGATTTCTATATTTTTGTGCATAGTCAAGTCCGTATCCGATAACGAACTCATCTGGAATATCAAATCCAAGATAATCAATCTGAACATCTACTTCACGACGATCTGGTTTATTTAAAAGGGCACATAAACGAAGGCTCTTTGGATTTCTCTGTTTTAATACAGGAATAAGATAATGAAGTGTTCTTCCAGAGTCAATAATATCCTCAACAATAATTACTTCTTTATTTTCCATTGTCTCATCTAAGTCCTTCTTAATACGAACGATTCCTGAGCTCTCTGTTGCATCCCCATAACTGGATACCTGCATAAAGTCAAGGGAAACTGGAATTGTAATTCTCTTTGCTAATTCACAGGCAAAAAATACACCCCCCTTTAAAATACAGATAAGATGAACTTCCTTTCCTGCATAATCTTTGCTGATCTGCTCACCAATTTCTTTGATCTTTGCATCTACTGTCTCTTCTGGAATCAAAACATTAATTTTATCTGCCATTTTCGTGTCCTCCATTTTAAAATTCTTTACTTTCTTCCCATTCCTGCACCGATACTTTAAGCACTCGCCTTGTCTCGCTGCTCACCTTATAAAACTCGCTGATGCGTCCTCCCAGTATCCACATGACATGGGACCCATCTGCCAGAAGAAGCTGTCCGTCCCTTTCTGAAGCAGGAATCTTTGTATCAATAAAGTATCGTCCCAGAGATTTATGCCGTCCTTCTTTATCTATAATAAAATAATCACCGCTTTCTCTGGTTCTTAAACAGGGTTTACATTTCATTTTATCATAATCAAAGTATTTCACACAATCCCTTTTTGCAACTTTGCCGCCTTTCCATGGCAAAATAGAACAGGAAATCTCTAATTTTTGCTCAGGAATAAAAACTCTATATTCAGACTGGAAATTTCCCAATACATTTTCCTGATATTGTGATGTTTCAAAAATTTCTGTTAATTCGGAATCTGGCTGCAATTTTTCTGAAATTCTGTTTGCTCCAGGAGAAGACTTCACTTCATGTAAAGTTTCGTTTGACTCAGAAGAATACTTCAATCTATCTAAAGGTAAATATATTGGAGTCATTTTCTCCCCTGCTGATTGTTCCCTGTTCTTTTCTTCCCGTGTATCCACAGATTTTGTTGTAAAAAGAAGTCCATCCCTGACCCTCTTTGCCAGCACTCCATATGGACAATTTTGCTGTTTACCCTCTTTATTTTTCATAAGGCAACAAAGCTGTTCAATATGAACAAGTGAAATGTCTTTCTGGTGTCCTGCCTTCTCAAAAAGCATCCGGCGCAACATTTCCTTTTGCTCAAAAACGCTCATCTTAAAAAATGCTTTTTCCGGGAAGAACAGTTCGCCCTGTGCGTTTCTCACGACAAAGTTCTGATACATCGTATCCATTTTGGGAGTAATGTAATCTAACAGTTCCTGCATCTGCATTCCAAGTTCACTGATATGTGCTGTCGCCTTCTGATTGACACTTTCCATTTCCGGTAAAATGCGATGACGAATATAATTTCGACTGTATTCCTCACTCTTATTGCTACTGTCATTTACGTAATCCTGATCTGAGTTTTTCAATATATCTGTAATCTCTTCCCGGCTCAGACAGAGAAATGGCCGGATTATTTTACCATTTACCGGGAGAATTCCTGCCATTCCCTGTACCCCCGTTCCTCGCAGCATTCGAAAAAGAATCGTTTCTGCCGCATCATTCTGGTGATGGGCTACCGCTATTTTACTACATTGGTATTGTCTGGCGTATTTTTCAAAGCACTCATATCGTGCAAATCTCCCAGCTTCCTCCTCGGAACATTTTTTCTCCTGACTTTCTTTTTTAATATCACGATATTCCACATGCAATGGAATATTCCATTGCCGGCAGAAATCCCGCACAAACTCTTCATCTCTCTTTGCTTCCTCTCCGCGAAGCATGTGATTTACATGTACTGCGTACAAATTCAAAGCAAGTGTCTCTCTCTTCATAATAAAATATCTGGCAAGACAGATTGAGTCTGCTCCACCGGAGATTCCCAGCAAAATATTTTCTCCCCTTTCTGCCATTTTCCATTTTTTAAAGAAGTTGTCTACTCGCTCCCATCGTTTATCCCACATTTCTGTGTTCCTTTCTTTTAAGCTATATTTGCTCTTTGTTTCTGTAAATTTCTCACTTATCCTACATTCCTGTGTCCTTTTTCCCAGATGGATGCAACCAGCACCGTCCGGTCATCATCATAACCATCTTCTAATATCGGTACGGCTTCTATCAGTTCATTTGCAAAAACCTGTGCATTATTCGTCTTTATTTTTTGAATCAGGCTCTCCATCCGAAAAGAAATTTCCGGCATATTTTCAAATTCCAACATTCCATCCGATACCATAATCACCATATCTCCATCATATAGCTTTTTATATTTCAAGTCAAACTGCTGATTAATCCGGCATCCCGGTGGAAGTGCCGTTGGAACAATGCGTTCCACAGAATTTTTATGCCGGATAAATGTCGCCATCCCGCCTGCTTTCAAAAGCTTCAGTACACCCGTCTTTAAGGAAATGACCGCCACATCGATTGTAGAAAATTCTTTTCTATCCTGAAAAAGTAATGCGTCCTGTATCATTTCCAGAGCAAACTCTTCCGAAAGCCCGGCTTCGAGAAGATCTTCCAACGTTTCAATGAGCCTGCGACTGTCCTCATACGCTTTTTCTCCCGTTCCCATTCCATCAGAAAGAAGCATGACCGCTCTCTTTCGTCCAAAATTTGTAAAAGAAAATGTATCTCCGCACACATCTTCTCCCTTTTTATTGCAGCATTTCTGCCCGAACAGAACATGAAATCCATTCTCTTCTATAAAAGACAGCCTGTTTTCCCCCGGGCGAAGCCAGGTTTCTTCTGCATTTTTATAAAAAAATCTATCATAATAACTTTCCAGACATTTCTTTACGATTTCTGTTTTCTTCGTCCCAAACAGCGGAGAAACCTGAATGGTAAGCTGTAGCAGACCACTTCCATCCGTATATTCTCTTCCACTTATAAAATGCAATCCGTTTCTAAAAAAAAGAGTTTTTAATGCGATTTTCTTTCTCCCACGAATCTCTTCACCTTTTTGCATATGTACCCTGCATTCTTTCATAAAAAGGCGTTGTTCATCAAGCTGCCTGCACATGATCTGCTTTAATTCATCATAGCGTTGCTCCCAATATATATTTTGGTAAATGAGCCGAAAGAGCCAGGAGACTTCCTCCATAAACGGCTGAAAAAAGACGCAGTTTTTCCGAAACTTTGCTGATGCCATATGCCCGTCCACTCCGGAACACTGATACGCCTGGTCAAGTATTGATGCCACTTCTCCAATAATCTCTTTTTGCTTTGGTCCATAACATTCTCTATATTTGGGACATTTCCGGCAGACATCCTGTGTAAGTGACTGACATAAAAAGTCCATGTCATCACCGAATATATCTCTTTTTTCTGCTTTCATTAAGCCGATAACTCCGGAAAGTCCTTCTTCAAAAAGGAGCAGGCGCTGTATGGCATCCTGCTCGGTGTAGTTTTTATTATGCATACTCACCCTCCATAGACAAACTCAGGGATATTATAGTAGATTTAGAAAGACAAATATGTCGAACGGAGGGGACTGACTTTGGCGATGCCCGTGGAACAAATCTTAAGATTTCTGCTTGTTCTTTCATCCCCATTTTTGTTTGCCGGAAAGTCAGAACTCAAAAAAAGTCATTCTATAAAAATGCGCCTTAGAGCGTGTCTGAAAAATGCTTTCTGCAAGATGTGCATCACAATTTGCGG
>CAVCBH010000228.1:0-2477 GCA_963600375.1 bacterium
TTCGTATCCTTCACCTGGCATAAGAACCATTGCTTTACCTGGAAGGGTACACCCGCCACCAGCCATGTATGTGTAAATTTCACATTCGTCTGAGTCAGGAACGATATCCCAGAATACGGTTGGTGTTCCTTTTCCTACGTTCTTACCTGTGTTGTACTCATCAAAGGTTTCTACGCTGTTATGACGAAGTGGTGCTTCAAAGGTTGCTTTTACAACAGCTTCTTTTAAGAGTGCTTCAAGTTCTCCGATTAATGGAAACTTTGTACCACATTTTACCCAGAACTGTAATACTCCGGTATCCTGACAACTTGGACGATTCAGCTTTACCGCCAGCTCCTGATTTTTAAACATAGTATCGTAAATTGTTTTGGAAAGAGGGCTGTCCTCTTTATCACGAAGTTCCTCCAGTTTTGCAATAACATCATCTGGCAGTTTCTTTGCAACATGAGCAATAAACTTAGCCATATACTCTGTAAGTTGTGTTACCTGTTCTTCTTTAGACATTTAAAAATCCTCCTGTTAATTTACCCGACGGTCAGCGGGATTTAAATATGTGAATGAATGAAAGATTAACCGTATACATTTCATTAATAAGTTCTGCTTTAATTTATTCGGCCGGAGCAACCCGGCCTGCTTAACCGGCTTTCTGTCATTTTTTATGCGCTCTTTTGTGTCTTTTCTAAGAAAACATTCTTTACTGCTGAATACTTTTCTCGCAGCTCTGCTGCATAATTTATGAGGGCATCCATTTTTATGGGAAAAATGGATAGAAAACCGGAAGAAGTATCATGCTTACTACCGTTGCTACTAAAATCATTGGCACACCAGCTTTGGCATAGTCTTTAAATGTATAGCCACCTGCTGTTACAACCATTGTGTTTGCCGGCATTCCGATTGGTGTTGCATATGCGCAGGAACCACCAATAACACATGCCATTAATACTGCACTTGGGTCTGCACCCATTCCCTGTGCGATGGAAATTCCGATTGGAACCATCAGGGCTGTTGTCGCTGTGTTAGACATGAAGTTTGTCATTACACAGCAGAGCATGAAGATTACAAATGTAAGTACATATGGAGATGGGTTATCACCAAGCATTCCAATTACCTTTTCTGCAATAAGTTCTCCTGCTCCTGTTTTCTCTAACGCTGCTGCTAAAGAAAGTGTTCCTCCAAAAAGGAAAATTGTTTTTAAATCGATGGATGCCAGTGCATCTTTCTCGCTGATTACTCCCGTGATCATTAATGCTAACGCTCCGATACATCCGATGACACACAGCTTGATTCCAAGCTGTTCCTCAAATATCATTCCTAATAAGGTAAGTACTAAAATTACTAAGGAAAGGTACTGTTTCCACTTTGGTACATGACTGAAATCCTTAGATTCATCAAAGATTCCTTTGTCGCTTCCTTCTTTATTCGGAAGGAACTTGTAACCAATAAATGCGAAATAAATAATTCCTACAATTAAAATCGGAACACCTACCTTGGCATAATCAAAGAATCCAAACTTAAGACCGATTCCTTCCATGCCTGACTGTGCGATCATGTTTCCCGGCGCACCGATCAGTGTAAGGTTACCTCCCATCGCTGCTGCAAATACCAACGGCATTAACAGTCTTGAACGGGAATATCCTGACTTTGCTGCGATTCCGATAACTACTGGAATCAGAATTGCTGCCGTTCCTGTGTTAGAAAGAAATCCACTCATCACACCTACGATAACCATGATCGCTACGATAAGCTGTCTTTCTGTTTTTGCAAAATGGGTAACAATTCCGCCAATCTTGTTTGCCATTCCTGTTTCAAACAATGCCCCTCCTACAATGAACATTGCCACGAACAAGATAACGTTGCTGTCGATAAATCCTGAAAACGCTGTCTGCCAGTCAAGTACACCAGTAACTACCAGCCCGACACATACAATCATGGATGTCAGTCCCAGTGGAATCTTCTCCCACATGAACATGACAATCGCAAACAACAGGAAAAGTAACGTGATTGTTATCTGACTCATCTCTCTACCTCCTCATTTGTTGGATTCGTCTTACCTCTTGCCCTTATCATAAATCCTTCTACCCTTTCCAGAGTGTATTTGAAAAACCATTCCAATCTGCCAAATGAAAATACCACTTTCTTTGCTCAAATATTTTGGCTTTATCTTTTTGATTTACGATTTTTGATATTTGATTTTGTATCCAAATCTTGATTCTAAGATATACCTTTATTGAGAAAAAGTCAACTGTTTTTTGCTCCACTTGCACCATTTCAGCAAATACAATAAAGTTGGGGTTCTTTTTTTGTGCAGAATGCACTAGATTTTGATTTGCGGGTGTGACAAAACAGACGCCCCCCCGGCCTTCCTGCAATATGCAAAAATGCTTCGTTTCACTGCGTCCAAACTACTCAACCGTAGTTTGAACTTGCTCTGTTATGAAGTGACTTTTGTCAAGAGGTAAAAGAGAAAAAATTCACTT
>CAVCBH010000229.1:0-3025 GCA_963600375.1 bacterium
AATGCGAGCCGTTAAGCGAACATTCAACCCACAGTGATAGAGTCACAAATATAGGTTGTATTCTCTTTGGGAGAGCGTCTCCCTTGCCTGCGGCACTGCAACAAATTACTATCTAATCTGTCCTTCTCCCCGAATGATATATTTGTAAGTGCACAATTCCTCCAACCCCATCGGTCCTCTTGCATGAAGCTTCTGGGTAGAGATTCCCATCTCGCATCCAAGTCCAAATTCACCACCATCAGTAAAGCGTGTAGAAACATTTACATATACTGCAGCACTGTCTACTCGCATCGTAAAGTAATCTGCGGCTTCTTTTGATTCTGTAATAATGGCTTCACTGTGACCTGTGGAGTGCCTAGAAATATGTTCTACGGCTTCTTCTACGCTGTCTACTACTTTGACTGCAAGGATATAATCCAAGAATTCTGTATCAAAGTCATCGGCTCCGGCTGGTGTTCCAGGAATGATTTTAGCTGCTCTTTGACAAAGACGAAGTTCTACAGGGATTTCTCCTTTTGCTTTTCGTTCTGTTACTAATTTTTCCTGTAATAATGGTAAAAATTCTTTTGCAAGCGCACTGTGAACGAGAAGAACTTCTTCTGCATTACATACGCTTGGGCGGCTTGTTTTTGCATTTTCAATAATGCCTAATGCTTTATTAAAGTCCGCACTCTCATCTACATAAACATGGCAGATTCCTGTTCCGGTCTGAATACATGGTACTTTGGCATTTTCCACGCAGGAACGGATGAGCCCAGGGCCTCCTCTTGGAATGAGTAAGTCGACATAGCCGACTGCTTTCATTAATTCTACGGAACTTTGTCTGCTGGTATCTTCGATAAGCTGGATGCCTTCTGCTGGAAGTCCAGACTGTACCATTCCTTCTTTTAAAGCTTTTACTACGGCATCTGCACTCTTCCATGCTTCCTTTCCACTTCGAAGAACGCAGACATTTCCACTTTTAATACAAAGGGCTGCGGCATCACTTGTTACATTTGGGCGGCTCTCGTAGATAATTGCGATAACACCCATAGGAACTGCTGTTTTTTCGATAATGATTCCATTTGGACGCTCTACAGTTCTTAATACTTTTCCTGCCGGATCATCTAAATCAATCAGTTCTCTGATTCCCTTTGCCATTCCCTCGATTCGTCCGGCATCTAACATTAAACGATCGATCATGACATCGGAAATCTTTCCTCTTGCCTCTTCCACATCCCGCTTATTTGCCTCTAAAATCTCATCCGTGTGTGCTAAAAGCGCATCTGCCATGTTGGCGAGTGCCTTATTTTTTGTTTCGGTATTTGCTGAGTTAATCGCATTTTTCGCTGTGACAGCCTGTGTCAGAATCTCTTTTGTCGTCATGCTTTTTTCCTCCCGATAAACTTTGTTCCAACCTTTTCTCCATCAATAATATTATAGAGAAGTTGTGGTTTTGTTCCATTGGCAATAATCATATCAATACCGGCATTCATTGCGATTTCTGCCGCATGAATCTTCGTGATCATTCCACCGGTACCAAGTGTAGTTCCCTTTGTACCTGCTAATTCTTTTATTTCCGGAGTAATGGAAAATACAGTATCAATCAACTGGGCATCTGGATCATTACGCGGATCGCCAGTATAAAGACCATCAATATCACTTAAAATAATCAACAAATCTGCATGTGCATTCTCTGCAACAATCGCTCCCATCGTGTCATTATCACCAACAGAAATCTCCTGTGTTGCAATCGTATCATTTTCATTGATGATCGGAATCACATTTAACTCTAAAAGACGGTTTAATGTACTCTGAAAATTCTTGTGGCTTTCCTCATTTGAAAAGTCAAGCCCGGTAATCAGCATCTGTGCAACGATATGATTATATTCTCTAAATAATTTATCATAAAGATACATCAGTTCACACTGTCCTATCGCTGCTGCGGCCTGCTTTGTGGGCATATCTTCGGGCTTACTTTTCATATTCAGTTTACCGACACCCATACCGATAGCACCGGAAGATACCAAAATAAGCTCATGTCCTGCATTCTTTACATCACTTAAGATCTTACAAAGCTTTTCTGTCCTTCTGATATTAATTCTTCCGCTCGTATGGGTCAATGTTGATGTTCCCACTTTTACAACGATTCGCATAATAATCCTCCTAAAAAAGACACCTGCTGCGAACAGATGCCTTTTTATTTATAAATATTTTATAATACTTTACTTAAGAAACTCTGAGTTCTCTCACTTGTTGGATGGTCCATAACCTCTTCCGGGGTTCCCTGTTCCATAATAACACCCTGGTCAATGAAAAATACTCTGTCTGCTACGTCATGGGCAAATCCCATTTCGTGAGTAACTACAACCATTGTCATACCTTCTGCAGCGAGTTCTTTCATAACATCAAGAACCTCACAAACCATTTCAGGGTCAAGTGCTGAAGTTGGCTCATCAAACAGCATGATATCCGGTTCCATTGCAAGCGCACGAGCAATTGCTACACGCTGCTGCTGTCCACCAGAAAGCTGTTTTGGCTTTGCATCTGCTTTTTCTGCAAGACCGACACGCTTTAACAGTTCAAGAGCTTTCTTCTCTGCTTCTTCCTTAGTCTTTAACTTAAGCTCTACAGGTGCAAGCATAATGTTCTCTTTTACTGTATAGTGAGGGAACAGATTAAACTGCTGGAATACCATTCCGATATGCTGACGAATCTTATCAATATCAGAACCTTTTCCAGTAATACTCTCTCCATCTACAAGAATCTCTCCTTCCGTTGCTTCCTCTAAGCGGTTTAAACAACGTAAGAATGTAGACTTACCAGAACCGGAAGGTCCGATAACACAGATAACTTCACCGGCCTTAATCTCAGCATCAATTCCTTTTAAAACATGAACATGACCAAAGCTCTTTTTCAGACCCTTTACCTGAATCTTTACATCTTTTTCAGTTGTCATTACGCATTCATCCTCCTTTCAACATATCTTGAGATAAATGACAGGATCGTCACTATCAGAAGGAAGAAGACTGCTACCCATGTATAT
>CAVCBH010000230.1:0-3119 GCA_963600375.1 bacterium
AAAGTACACACAGTCCCAGGTAACTTTCTGTCCGGCATCCATAGAGGAATCTTTCACAATCCTTGGATTGCTGATATTCTCTGCCGCATTTATCTTTGGTAATGTAATCGAAAGATCCGCAAGACTAACCCCCTGTGGGCAGAATCCTGCCAGCATTGCTACCGATAAGATAAGTGCTGTTATGCGGGATATGTTGATATGTTTCCGTTGTTTTTTCATAGATTTCCCCTTTTTTATATTTTCCACACTTTTCATAAACCATACTAAGGTATCACATACACTGCCCATATATGCTAAAGCTTAGAGGGTTACGAATAATCTACATTTTTATCTTTTTAATAGCGGAGCATCCACTGTAAAAAGTCTTTCCATTTACCTTTTTGTAGGCTCTGACCTTATAATAATAAGTCTTTTTCTTCTTCAAACCACCGTTTTTATAACTTCCAGATTTAGAAGATAATGTTTTCACACGCTGATACCGACCCTTTTTAGAAGTTGCCCTATATAGTTGGTAGCCAGTGACCGAGCTAACTTTATTCCAACTGACTGTTACCGCTGTTTTCGAATTCTTCCTTATATTTTTAATGGATGGCTTATATGGTAAAGCAGCACTTGTTCCAAGAGTAAAACCATGTGCGTCAAGCGGTGTTTCACATTCAATATAGTAATATCCCTTATTTAATTTTTTTGTGATATTAAAATAAGCTTTTCTTGTTGACGAATTCTTTTTCCATATCCAAGAATAATCATAATATACATTTTCTATAACCTTTCCCTGAGAATTATATAGTGCTACGTAATATAAAGAATTGCTATTATCAGAAATTACACTTAACGTTATATTTAAAGTCGTGGGCACATAAATTTGAAATACTCCGCCATCTCTCCGCGTCCACTCATTACCGTATTCATATTCATAATAATGCTGTTTCTGTCCCAGCTGGATCATTTGAGCCTGCCCCCACCAATCATCGAAACCGGCATTTACGCCAAGAGGCATTCCTATAGCCAACATACAAACAAATAATAAAATGCTGAATCTTTTCTTCATCACTTTCTCTCCTCCCTATTGGAATGATACCTTAGTATTTCTTTTGATTATAATATATAATGTCTGTTTTCCCTCTTTCACAATTTATTTTGCTTTTTCCTGTTATTTTACTTACCGAAGAATTCTTACCATTCTCGGATATATTTCTTTTTTTCTGCACTAATGTAATTTCAATGGCTACCACACAAATGCTTAAGGTAAGCAAAATTACAATAATTCCTCCTTTCAATTTTTTCTACCATTAGGCATTTGCGAAACTCTGAAAGCCGTATAAATACTGACTTTTTTCGGCATTGTGATTTTGTTTCTCCTCACAAAACTTTGAACTTTTATATCTATTTTGCATAAAAATCTGTTTTCATATATCGAAATTAAAACCTGTTTTTATGCAACACACACATATTTTAATTATCGGGTTTCGCAATTACCTATTTTCTACCATTTTTTTGATTTCCTGATTTGTCTTTCTTTTTGCTTCTTGCTTTATTTTCATCTGTGGTTGTACAATTTTCTCTTCAACTTTCTTTCCATATACTCCACAGAACTTTGCATTTTCAGAAAGCACTGTTCCACATTTTTCTTACATCTCATAAGCACCTCCATTTCTCTTTAACCAAAAATCTTTTTCCTTTATCCTACTTCTTCTCCCCCATATCATCTCTCATAAACAGCTCATAGCTTCTTGGCTTATAGGTACCTCCGGCAAAAGAACAGTAGCGGTATACACAGTCTATAATATAATTCACATCATCATAATCATATTCTGGTGCGGAATCTGGATAATATAATTCCATGATATAATCTTTTTGTCCGTCATTTGCTGCTACCATGTAAACACAAGTACCATCATCGTCATATGTTCCAGCCACGATTCCTCTTGCCATTCCATCAGCACCTACCTGATCTTTTGGTTCAACCTGATAAAGAACTTCACTTGGTTCACCGTTAATACTGTAAAATAGCTCTTTTGCATTTTGTACCGCATCCCCTGAATTATCCTCACTATAGAATTTCATTTCTATCGTGCGGTTTCCATTATCGTCTTCATAATAATAATCGTAATAATTTTCTTCCTCATTTATATCCGCACCATTAAAAACGTATTTCGGATAAGCGAAACTAAAACTTCCATCGGCACTGTCTTTCTGATAATAATCATCAACTGACAGACAATCACTAATGTTCATGCTCCAGTTATCGGTATATGGCTCATACGCTTCATCAGATTCACTGTCGTTTGAGGACTCGCTGTCATCGTTATATGTATTTTCGCCATCATCCGTACCATCTGCATCATCTGTATCATCAGATGCTACAACCGCTCCGTCATTGCTCTCATTGCCATTTACCTGATTCTCATATTGTATTACACTCGGATTATTTGCCGTATTACTATTATTTTGTCCACTAAAAGATTTCAGAAAAATCACACCAAATACTAAACATACAACGATAATAATACCGCCAATTAATGTTGTTTGTGAAACTGAAATCCCTCTCCGTGGATTCTTATTCTTGCCACTATTATATTTTATATAATTACTTTTTAACACCGTTCCCTGTTCTTTTGTATTTAAATAAGAATCAGATCTGGTTTGTTCCTCATCTACCAATGGCATATGACAGATGGGACAACTAGTCTCTGTTCCATATTTTTTTCCACAAATTGGGCATACTTTCATTATTCCTCTCTCCTTTGTTTAAATGAACTTCATTTTAAACTTTCATTTCTATACTTAATGAGTCCCTGTATTTCATCCATTTTTGTACCTATCACCTCTTCATTTTGTTCTGAAATATAGATATCAAGAAATGAAAGTTTATTCAAAATTTCTTCCTCTATCACCTTTACATCCTCTCTGGATTGCTGTGGACTTGCCTGTAAAATATCACAAATTTGCTCTGCCTTATTACGCAACAATTCACTTTGTGTTTTATTACGAATTTTCCTTATCAACTCAATAGACATACGAATATATTCTTCATTTTTTTTCATATTTTCTGTCTGATTTTTCGTAAGCGGTACATAATCGCCCGGATTTTCAATTTCTCAAAACCATGCGATAAT
>CAVCBH010000231.1:0-5500 GCA_963600375.1 bacterium
ACTATATAGGCCTATATAGACCGCATTCACATCTACAACATAATCTGTGACGAAACTGTCATAGTATTCCCCTCTTTTGACCATTTTATTTCTAAATTACAGCTCATTGTAACAATTCAGAATCAATCTACTAACACGTTAAAATTTCTTTTGTGAAACGAAATTGCGGCAACACACTAGAATAATTTTCAAATACACTCTGATCTGCACCATTCTGAACCATCACAGACTATTTAATATCATAACACAAGTAACCGAAAAAAAAAAGAAGGTGTTACCGAAGTAAAACCTTCTTTCTATTCTTATAAAATATTCAGCAAATATGTATGCGATATTTAGATTAGTTGTTGATTTTCTACACACCTATTTATATAAGGAAGAAACAGCTATTTTCCGTGTATATATTCTTCGATTTTCGCAAAAAATAAGCCGTTTTTATTGTCTGTACATTTTTTTAGTACCTTTTTAGTACTTCTCATATGGTGGCAAGTGTGGAGCGGTTCCCACTCATAACAAGTGTACATCTGGTACGGTTGATACATGATAATAGATACCCCAAAAGGTGTCATATCAGGACAGTGCATGGAGTGAGTTTTTACCCCTTATCACAGCTTAATAATATGACTCATTTTACAATCACTCCTTTTATTCTCATTCACTCCTAAATTTTACAGTAGTCCTGCTATTTAGATACAGAACTACTTATATATGTTCTAAGCTGTAAGAGGATTTTAACAAGTGTACTTTCGGGTACGGTGGTTAATTTTTATCAAAAGTACCCTTATCATTATCAAAACCATACTTACTTTTGATAATAAGTTTTGATAATGATTATAGCTTTAAAAACAGTCATTCAACGACCTTTATCAAAACTTAACAGTATTGATAATGATAGTGATAAAATCAAGCTATTTCATACTTTAAGAAGTCCAAATACAGATATTATTTTTTGACTATAAGAAAAGAGCATAAACCCATTTTATCTGGTCTATGCTCCTGATCTGAAAGAAAGCTTTTATTTATTCTTGGTGTGCCGCTCCTGCTTTGGCAAGCTCTGAAATTATTCTTCTGTATTTGATTCTTTGATAGCCATCTGCAACCGCTCCATGCAATTTCCTTATAGCTTGCCAAAGGTGAGAGCGGTAGAAAAGCTCTAAGATATAATAATGCTGTACATCTTTGAAATACTCATTATGACACGTTTCTTTGTGCCATATAGCCGCTTTAAATATATACTTGATAAGTTCCCTCGTTTTGGTATTCCGCAGCGTCTGCGCCAAATAATTAACCTGTGATGTAAGTTGTTCATCCCTACAAGCTATCTCAAAAGCAAATTCAAGTACATTCTCCGGGATATACCCTAATAATATTTCTTTACACTCTAACAAACCGTTAGAAGTTAATTGCATTTGATAATCCCATGTATCTGACATACTGCCTTCTATTTCTCCGCTATCAAATGCTTTTTCGTTGGCTTCGTCAATAATACGAGAACAACACGCATTATACCATGTTTCCATATTGCTCACCTGAAAAAGTCCCCATACACTAACTCGTTTACTGTCTACGTCCTTCCGGTTCTTAATTGCCGGAAGTAATCTCTCATGTAACTCTTCTGACATATCCTTATACTCCTTTTCTATGTATCAGACAACCGCCTGTAAGCTTATATAATGCTCATATGACGGTTGTTTTCGTGTCTGTGACAATTTCCCTACCTACTGTCATAAAATGCCGTCATGTGGTACACGGCAAACTATGTGTTTTAAAACTTGACATTTGCCAACATCTTTGAACCTTAACATTTATCAATAATATCTAGTTTTTTCTAGTTGCTATATACCGTTTAGACTTAGGTTTTACTAAGTTGTACGACTTCCAGTATCATCTTTGATATAGCTTCTGAAACTCTACTATTCTCTACTAAGTTATGACCTGCACAGCATTTTTCTTTGCTCATTAATAAATTTTACTTCTGCTTCTGCGTCTCCAATCATTGCGTACATTTCCGTAAAGACTGGTAACAATCTTTGATACTTATCATCGTCATAAGTACACAATCTTTCTCCCATATCCAACAAGAGCATAAAACAATCTAACTGATCTAATTTTTGAATATTCGTAAGAAGAAAGAACGGCTTGCCTTTTCTCTCCAAATACTTATGTGTCACGATTGCATCAAATGGACTGTTTACTATTTCTTTTTTCATTCTGATATTCTCCTATCGGGTAGCGGTTGGGGTAACGGGTAGCGGTAGCACATCCCCTTTTATTTTATTCTTATAATATATATATATATTTATTTTACTTTAGTAAAATATAAAAAGAATCGTACATAACCGCTACCAACCGCTACTACCTTTTATTTATGCGACTTTCAACCGCTACTTTTAACCGCTACCAAGTGCTACTATACCGCTACCCTGCCGCATAAATTTTAATATTTTTACCATTTACCTTGGTTTGTTTGGTTTTTGTTCCAAGATGGCTGTTAATACTTTTAGAAAATGTTATTTTAGAACTTGCTTTGAAAGCGTTATCATTACAGAAAACCTGATACCGTCTAAAAACATCATTCGTGGGTTCGTTAATTATTTCCTCTTTTCCTACTTCCTGAATAAAAGAAAGCACCGGGTTATTTTGAACTTCATATTCTGCAAGTTCTTGTTGTACTTGTACAGGAGTATGAAACGACTTATTTTTTAATAAATCCGCAAGACCATCCAAGGCGCACTGTATAAAATACTCCATACACTCCGGCTGACTAAGTTTATCTTTGATATTAGGGTCATATCCCGGCGAGTCCTTTGTAAATGTGCCATTCAGTGGAATTATGAGTAATCGCCGCTGCACCGCTCCCGTTGGGTCTTTCATTCTTGGCATATCGTTAGCACTAAAAATGTGCGTTGCATACGGTGTAAAAATAAAGGGGTCTTGTCCTTTTTTCTCCACTTTCACTGACTCCCCTGTCGCCATTTTTTTGATCACAGAAGTATCTGCTATATAATCACTGGATATATCATCACCAAAATTGGCTAATTTTCCGAATAACATCACGGTATTAAATCGCCGCTTCAATTCTGCTATGTCAAGTGAAGTGTAATTACTATCACCAATCATACTTTCTAACATATGCAGGTATGTACTCTTGCCGTTTGCCTTATTTCCCAGTAAAACGGCGCATTTGCCGCCGCCTATTGTTGCTGACCTGTAGAAACAAGCCCCTGCAACTTCTTCCAAACAACGTCTAATATCTTTATCATCACAGGATAACTTGTTGAGTGTTTTATCTGCTATTTCTGAATAAGCATCCGGGTTATAATCCCACGGTATTTTATTGGTTATGATGATATTAGGGTCAAAATCAAGTAATTTATTCTCATTAATGTCGTAAATACCGTTATTAAATGCAATCAGATTCAGTTTTTTTGTTGGCATTTCATCAACACATATAACATCAAGATAGTTCAATACTTCATTTCGCTGTCTAGTTGTCAGAGATGGGATTTCCTTAATCATTGCACGTTGTATAGCTTTAAGTTCTGGAACATAGACACCGTTATCATAAATATGTAATTGTCCATGAATCCGCTTCACATGATATTCATTTCTGATGTATTCGGCGAATTTATTATGCTGAAATTTATTTTTTACGAAAAACAACTGCTTTTTAAAGGCATCATCCCTGAGAATTAC
Source organism: bacterium (assembly GCA_963600375.1). GTDB lineage: Bacteria > Bacillota > Clostridia > Lachnospirales > Lachnospiraceae > Anaerobutyricum. Next base: position 3,697 of record CAVCBH010000231.1, read on the forward strand.
TTCTAGTTCATTATCTGGGAGCGGCTCTTTCAGGACATATTTATTCAATATACCGAAAGTTTCCCTGATTTCTTCCTTGGATAATCCGGCGGCTTGTAATCTCAAAATATAGGAAAATAGAGTGCTGTTCCTGCCGTCACCTTCTCCAAGATTAGTAAAGTCCATAGTGTATCCCGGGAGCGGTGTAAAATATTTTGGTATGTTCTGATATGGGTAACTATCATATATTGCTTTTCGCTCAACCCCATTATATTTTAAACATTCACCTGCCAGTGAGTACCCCGGATGGAAGTCTACAACAATACCACACGCAAGCATTACCTTATCTGCTTTTTTTAAGGACGTATCACTATTAAACATTAACGCATGGATACCACGTCCCCCGTCTCTGTCTGTTATGTATGCCCCTAACTGTTCGCCCTCAATAATTTTCTTTAAAATATCACTGTACGGCTGTTCGTCTGCATCCATAAGCACCACATTATCTTTCATTAAGCCGCTGAAACTCTCACACTTAGCCGCTTCTTCCAAAGATAAAACCTCTGGATTTCTTCCGGGAAACTTTTTCCCTTTTTGATTTTTTACAAACCCTTTGTATAAGCCTGTTTCGTCAAAATCTCTGATGTTCTCCACTAGATCACCTCATTTCTTTTTTCTCTTTCTGTAAGTTCTAACTTTAGGCGCATTTACCGAAACAAGTAAAACATCTTCATTCTTTAATAGCTCCGCAAGTTCTAACTGATTCATGCAGCGTTCTACCTGCATACCGCCAGTAACATATATAACTTTTAAATCGCCCGTCATGATAACACCTGTACTCTCAAATATGCTCTTATTTCTGACTCTTTTACACACTTTTTATAGACTTCCGGGAACTCTTTCTTTAACATTTGACCGTCCACCCTCTTTCTGGTGCTTTTATCAATGTAAGTGATTCTTACCTTGGCATTTTCCAGCTTTTCAACCTGTTCTTCCTGCATCTGGTTCAAGAGTTCCGCTTTAATTTCCGCTTCTTCTCTCTCTAAATCACTCTTTTCATGATGTATTTCATGTAAGCGTTTTACAAACTGTTCGACTTGCACACTATTTTTCATCTATCCACCTCATTTCATAATAGGAGCGGTTATTGTAAAAAGGGCTGATTATTTCAGCCCTAAAATCCCCCGGATGAAGAAATACACATTTTTTAAAAATGGGGTATCTAATTCATCCAGCATTTCAATAATAAGTTTTTTGTAGTCCATGTTCGTTCCCTCTCATCATACTGTAAAGTCTTTTTTACGAATGGTATCTTCTAAGTCCTGAATACATTCTTCAAGGCTTTCAAGGTGTTCAGAAACACCACATACCCCAAGAACTACACATCCACCTTCAATAAACCATGCACAATCATCGGTACACTCTTCTTTAGTCATTGGACAAAACATATTATCACCCCTTATAATCCTGTTCGTGCGTCTTTACCAGCTAGGGAGCGGATATGTACCAATACAAGCCGCCGTTTTCTTTCGTCCAAAGAATCAAACAACTGCATGATTTCTTTTTTCTGCTCCTGCTTAATACGCTTTTTAATTTCTGTTTCCATCATTTAACCCTCACTTTCTTTTATTTTTTTCATTCTTTGTTTGATTTAATTTTTAATCTTGATTGCTCCAACAATCATGCTTTCAAATTCGCCCACAAATCCATTTTAAAATGATTTATGATAAAACACACCTCTAAACAGTTAAAATGGATTTACGGCGGTATCTGAACGCTCATACCTGTATAAATCATATTAATTATATCCCTCTGTGAGTAATAC
>CAVCBH010000232.1:0-15168 GCA_963600375.1 bacterium
ACTTGGATCTTAACAGGGATATATCGAATCTTATAGAAATTAATGCTCAAAATTATATATATGAAGAAGGCCTTTATATAAGAGAGCCAGGGTATCGTCTGGTAACAGAGACCAAAACAGTGAATACAATAATCGAGAAGGATATATCAGAAGAAGTGAGAAAAGAACTTTCTTTGTCGTTACTAAAACAGGATACAGAATATTTTGACAGGGAAAATGTTATTTTTATCAGAGATGAGTCTTACTATAACCAGATTATGGGCTGCATATTTTTTCATACGGCATTATTAAGTGAATTGTATGCAGAGACAGGAAGTGAAGAGACAGCGATGTGGTTAAGGAAAGAAATTTCCGGGAAAGTTGCCGTGATTTCTTCCATACATGTAAGAAAAGCAGAAGATTTTGAAAGCAATAAACAGATTGTTTTTTCAGAATTAATGGCGCATCTGTTGGAAAAAGAATATACCTATGTTCTGTGCAGAAAGAAAAAAGAAGATGAGGAATTTTTATACCAGCAGGGCTTTTTGGATATTGAGATAAACGAAGAGTGGCTTTTACTTGATATACGCCGACCGCTTGTTTTATTTGCTGATCTGGTGCAAAGCATAAAGAATCCATTTGCCGAAAATGCTCATATCCAGAATGTGATTATTAAAAGCCGAAAAAAACTTCAGAAAGCTCTCACAGAGCTTTATCCGGGTAATTTAGTACTTCTGATGGATCTGAGAGTGGTAAATTATAAGCTGGTATCCATGATAAAAAAAGAAAATGAAATAGAGCAGCTTTCTATCCAGGAAAAATGGGGAAAGAAAATGTGTGTCCCATTTGGAAAGATTTTAAAGGGAGTTCAAATTCCGGGCACAGTTACCAAAGAGCTGAATACAGAGAAGGTATATGGCTCCGATATGAAAGAGTTTATTATCCGGGAGTATCCGAATTACGCGGATCTTGAGACACAGATAAAGACAATAAAGGCATTTAAAAGACCTGTGATTATGGTAGATAACCTGTTTCATAAAGGATATCGTATGAGTTTTATATCACCATATTTGGAAAAAGAAAAAGTAGATGTGAGCAAAATCATTGTGAGTGTCTTATCTGGAATTGGAAAGGATATTGCCAGAAAAACAGAAAAAAATGTAGATTGTGCTTACTTTATTCCGAATATGCGAAGCTGGTTTATTGAATCAGATTTCTATCCGTTTATAGGGGGAGACAGTATCGAGAAAGAAGGAAGACAAACGAAGATACTTCCGTCTGTAAATCCAATACTTCCGTATCAGATTCCATGTTTTCTGGAGAATATTTCAGGAGCGGCTCTTTATAAGCTGTCAGAAGCGTGCCTGGAGAATACACAGGAGCTTTTAGAGGCAATGGAAAATGTTTATCAGAAAAAAATGGGACGAAAGCTAATCATAGGACGTTTGGGAGAAGTTCTTTTTCAGTCGAGGTACCCGGACTGTGGAGGAGGAAATTTTGAAGAGGAAAATAAAACTCCTTCACAATATATAAAATATGAGCACAAAAGGCTGAAAAGAATGAATCGTTTTATGATTTATGGAGAAGGAGAGGGAAAAGGATGAAACAATATAGTATTTTAAATCTGGACACAACAACGGAGAAAGAAAAGAGAAAGGTTTTTTATTGCTGGAGTCCGTTAAAATCAGGAGAAAAAGTCAGGATGCAGATGGCAGGTCTTGGCGATGTAGGCGGAACAGTTCTTCTTGGGCTGTTACTTACCGCAGAAAATGTAATAAAAGATATTGGCATTTATGATAAAAACCAATTGCTTTGTACAAGATGGGAGTTAGAAACAGCCCAGATCGCCAGCCCTTTTGAACGTAGAGAAGTTCCGGTAGTACATACACTTCAGGAAGATGAATTATTTCAGTGTGATGTTTTTGTGTTCTGCATTGCGAAAAGTATTCCTCCAATTGGAGGAAAGGAAAAAGATGTGCGTATGGCGCAGTTTGAAGAAAACAGGAAAATTGTTTCAGCCTATGCACGCATGGCGGCAGACAGAGGATATCAGGGCTTGTTTCTCGTGGTTTCTGACCCGGTTGATTTACTTTGTAAAGCGGCATTGCTTGCATCGCAGGAAGGTCTGTGTCCGTTAGAGCCTGAGCAGATTCAGGGCTGTGGGCTTGGTGTAATGAATGCCAGAGCATTGTATTATGCTAAGAAAGATGCAAGATGCCAGATGTTTGAAAAAGAAGGCAGAGTTTTTGGACCTCATGGAAAAGAACTGGTAGTGGCGAACAGTATTATTCCAGAACATTATGACCATGCCTTATCATTGTATCTTACAGAACAGACCGTAAATGCGAATATGCAAGTCAGAAAGACGGGATTTAAGCCATATATTGCCCCTGCTATTTCTTCTGCTGCATATACGATTCCTAAAATTATTTCCGGACAGTGGAATTATAGTTCGAATTATCTAAACGGTGTATATTTTGGTGCAAAAAATAGAAGAACTAATCACGGAATCGAATGGGAAAATACCGAATTGCATCCAATGCTGTTTGCAAGAATAAAGGAAGCATATGAAAGTCTCAGGGTGATTTTATGAAATTGATAATTATAAAACCCAGATGCCGTGAACCCGATAAAATGAAGAGGCTGGAAATGGTATTGTCCTATGGAATTGAAAATGCGGTAAAAGAGGAAAAAATTACAGCCGAATACATAGAAAATGCCTCTGAAATAAAAGATTTCCTTAAAAAAGAACAGTTGAAAGATAAAAGGATTTTATTTGCCATTTCATTAGGTGTTTCAGGAGTAAATCTTGAATACTATGAAATGCTGAAAGCGATTCGTTTGACAAAAAACTGTTTTTGTAAAAGCGTGGCTGGAATAATCATTGACGGAAAAAATGAATTTTATACAAAATCAATTGCCCGTGAGTTGGTGATGGCGGCGAATATTGCAGGATGTACGTTTGTTGGAAGTCCACTTGTAGAAGGAACAGGTTCGCTGAAAAACTTTGAAGTGAAGGCATCAAATCTTAAGAAAAATACAACAGAAGCCTATATGGAGTTTACACGTACTCTCATAAATAAAGTGATAAAGTACTATCCCATAAAAAAGAAATATCCCAAGCTATTATGTGTTCATGCAAGTGATAAGGGACGCTCTAATACATTGCATTTATGGAATATGGTCAAAAAAAACATAGGAAAAAAATGTGAGATTCAGGAAGTGTCCCTTGCAAAAGAAAATATACAAGATTGTGCGGGCTGCTCCTATACGGTGTGTATGTATTATGGAAAAAAGAACAGATGTCTGTATAATGATATTATTGTAGAAAAAATATATCCGCTATTGCAGGAAAGCGATGCACTTATCATGCTGTGTCCTAATTATAACGATGCAATAGGAGCGGGACTGACAGCTTTTGTGAATCGCTTAACTGCATTATATCGGATATGTCCATTTGATAATAAGTATCTTTATGCAATTGTTGTATCAGGCTATAGTGGAGGCGATTTAGTGTCTGAACAACTTATTGATGGGTTGAATATGAATAAGTCCTTTATTTTACCGGAGAAGTTTGTTCTTACTGCAACTGCAAATGCTCCAGGAAGTGTATTGGAAATTCCGGAAATAGAACAAAAAGCGGAAAAGTTCGCCAGAAATATTCAGGATATGCTGCTAAAAGAGTAACCATTGTAGCTGCTCATACTATAGTGAAAGATTAATAATCATACTCTTCAGCAAATTTGATGAATTCTTCGGTTGCAGCAGATTTCCAGCGTTTATCTGAAATCAGCATTCTTCCGTTAATTTTCATTTTGTTCCCCGTCCAGTTTAAATATACTAATTTTTCTTCTAAAACATCTTCGTCTGTCATACTTTTTGGCAGTACGGAGATGCCCTTTCCTTTTGTCACATATTTTTTTATTAAAGTGCCACTTTCTATTTGCAGACTGTCATGAATCTGCAGGTGCTCTTGTTCGATCAAATCCTGAAAAACATCATAATAACAGCAGTCTTCATGTTGATATAAAAAAGTTTCGTGTCGGAAGTCTGCCGGATTTACCTCTTTTTTAGAAGCAAGCCTGTGACCAGGAGAAACGCAGAAACAAAGATCTTCCTGGAATAAAAGCTGTTGCCTGAGATCTTTATAATTTTTTTGTGAACAATCATATAAAAAAATAATATCAAACATTCCATTTTGAAGCTGAAGCGGAAGCGAGGCGCTATTGCCTGTCTTTATAATCAGATTTACATTAGGATGATGGCAGAGAAAGTCAGAAAAGACATTCGCCATTTTATAAGCTGCCATAGATTCAATAATGCCGATAACAATGGTTCCTTTTAATGACTGTGTGTTATCCATGGCATCTTTTGCGATTCGGACATGTTCAAGAATATTTTGTGCGTGACGGAGAAATTGTTCCCCCTGTTTTGTAAGGATTGCCTTCCTGCCAACCGTCTGAACAAGCTTTGTTCCAAGCTCTGCTTCGAGCTGGGCAATGTGTTCCGTGAGTGTTGATGGTGCATAATTGAGTTTCATTGATGCTTTTAAATAAGATTTTTCTTTTGCAAAAGTAACGAATGTGATAAGATTCTTTGTATCCATTTCCATAACCCCTTTTTAACAAAATATACAAAATGTCGACAAAGTATAAAGAAATTATAGAACTATTGCAAAAATATGTCAAGAAAAAATGAAAGAAGGATTTATAAGAAAAAGAAAAAAGCACAAAAAAAATAAGAAAATAATAATTTTATAAAACTAATTGACAAAAAGCTGAAAATAATATACAATAAGAATATAAATTGTCGACAATACAAATATAAACGACGCACACAAATGCTAAAAAGCCAAGGGTTAAAGTAGAAAGGGGATAAAATGGAGTTATCATTAAATATGTATCTGACAACTGCGATAGCTGTTATCGTATACTACATGGGTATGTTTATTAAAAACAAAGTAGGGTTCTTACAAAAGTATTGTATTCCGGCACCGGTAGTAGGAGGAATTATTTTTTCCGTATTAATTCTTATATTGCATGAAACCAATATTTTGATCGTTAATATGGATTCAACTTTACAGGAAGCATTTATGCTTACCTTCTTCTGCAGCATCGGATTTAATGCAAGAATGAAGATGTTAAAGAAAGGTGGTATACAGCTTATATTTATCGTAGTGCTGATTGCAGCCTTATGTGTATTACAAAACGTTATGGGAGCAGCAATTGTAAAAGCGATGGGACAGCCTGCATTATTAGGTGTAGCAATCGGTTCTGTGCCTATGGTAGGTGGACATGGAACAGCCGCAGCGTTTGGTCCTCTGATTGAAAAGATGGGTGTTCCTTCTGCTGCAACAGCATCTTATGCGGCAGCTACTTTCGGATTGATTGCCGGTTGTATGATTGGTGGACCAATTGCCCGTATAAGAATTCTTCAGCTTCAGAAGAAAGCAGTTTCAAAACCAGTAGAAAGTGAAGAAGAATCTTTTATCAATGAAAAGCCAAAGAATATTTTAAACGGTGAAAAAATTATGCTGGCAGTAGCATTACTACTTCTTTGTGTAGGTTTTGGTACGATTATTTCAGGATTGATCGGAAAGCTGATGACTTTCTCCGCAGCGGTAGGTTCCCTTCTTGCCGGATGTATTCTTCGTAATATCTGCGATGCAAAAGGAATCAAATTACCAGATGAAGAAATTGAGATTACAGGGGATGTATCATTAAGTATCTTCCTTTCTATGGCAATGATGAGTATGCAGTTATGGCTCTTAGCAGACCTTGCACTTCCTATGATTATCACACTTCTTGCAATGACAGTACTTACAGGACTTTTTGCTTATACGGTTGTCTTCTGGGTGATGGGACGAGATTACGATGCAGCAGTTATGGCATCCGGTGTCTGTGGTTTTGGAATGGGTGCAACTCCAAATGCGATTGCGAATATGAATGCTGTATGTAGTAAATATGGACCGGCGGCAAGAGCCTTTCTTGTTATTCCGATAGCGGGAAGTATGTTTGCCGATGTAGTAAATTCAACAATTATTACATTGTTTATGAACTTTTTAGGATAAGTATTTTAAGATTAAATTAAAAGGAGAATGACATGGTTTCAGAAAGAATAAAAAATATGACTCCATCTGCAACAAGTACATTAGGGGGGAAAATTGCAGAGATGAAAACTGCAGGCATCGATATAGCAGCCTTTAATTTAGGAGAACCAGATTTCCCAACGCCTGATAAAGTAGTAAAAGCCTGTACGAAGGCTATGGAAGAAGGAAAAACAAAATATATTGCTATCGGTGGAATTCTTCAGTTAAGAGAAGCGATTACAAGAAAACTGAAAAAAGATAATAATTTATCCTATACAGCGAATCAGATCTGTGTGTCTACAGGAGCAAAACAGGCAGTATTTAATGCAGTTATGGCAGTATGTAATCCAGGAGATGAGATTATTATCCCAACACCATGCTGGGTAAGTTATGTAGAGATGGCAAAGCTTGCAGGTGCTGTCCCGGTTCTCGTTCCAACAGATGATAAATTCCATCTTATTACAGAGGAGATTGAGAAGGCGATTACAAATAAAACAAAAGCGATTATTATAAATACTCCAAATAATCCTACCGGAGCTGTATATTCAGAAGAATCCTTAAAGGAACTCGCTGCTCTTGCCATAAAAAATGATTTTTATGTTATTGCAGATGAAGTGTATGAAAAGTTAGTTTATAATGATGTGAAACATGTAAGCATTGCTTCTCTATCAGAGGAAATGTATAAAAGAACAATCGTGATCAACGGATTATCCAAATCCTATTCCATGACTGGATGGCGAGTAGGATATGCGGCAGGTCCTGAAGACATTATTAAGGGAATGACCTCTCTTCAGGGACACGTTACAACAAGTTCTACAACATTTATTCAGTGGGCTTCTATTGACGCATTAGAAAAATGTGAAGAAGAAGTAGAGAATATGCGTAAGGAATTTTTAAAGAGACGTGACTTTATGTATGAAAGACTAAATAAAATTCCAGGAATGCAATGCCCGAAACCAGAAGGTGCATTTTATCTGATGCCAGATGTAACATATTACTTTGGAAAATCTTACAAAGACTGGAAGATAGAAAGTGCAGCAGATTTATGTAATTATCTTTTAGAAGAAGCCAGAGTAGCAGTTGTACCAGGTAATGCTTTTGAAGCACCAAAGACGATACGTTTTGCTTACTCTGTTTCTATAGAAACAATTGCAGCAGGTATGGACAGAATGGAAGAGGCACTTAAAAAACTTAGCTAAGAGTATTTCTTTATGCATAGTAATTCTGTAAAATACTGCAACCACATACTGAGTTAGTAACTGACTTAATTCTTCTTGGTTTATCGCAATTAAACAGAATATAACCGTGGGACGCACGGGGTTAGCTCGCTTATGCTTAGCACATAGTGCTATCGAACGAGAACCAAACCCACCAAGGTCAGGGAAGTACTATTACAGGTGGGGAGGATGTCACAGTGTACTAAAGCAGTTCCCCAATATGCTTAAAGTACCAAGCGTGTTTGAAAAATTATTTTTCAAACACGCTCTAAGTCAAGATAATAAACTCCTTCAAACTAATATAGCTGGAAAGTATATCATAGATAGTTGATACACTTTCCGGCATTTTTATTGATTTTAGATAGTTTAGATATAAGAGCATTTTAGCAAGGGGAACCGGTAGAGTGCCGGTAGGAGTGGAAATTTAAATAGTTTATAGATAAATGCATTCCTTGACAAGAAAAGAACATATTGTGTACAATAAAAACACAATGCAAAATGAATGAAAGGAATAGGTATGGCGAATGAAAAGAGTGCTGCATTAAGTGATGTAGCGTATAAATATATACTGGAAAGAATTATATCATTTGATTATAAACCGAATGAACCAATAGTAGAGGGCGAGATATGTGAACATCTGGGAATAAGCAGAACTCCCCTTAGAGAGGCATTACGAAGACTTGAAGCAGAAGGTTTTATCATTAAGGCACGTAACAGGGGGGCTTTTGTAAGAACATATACTGCCGAAGATATCAGTGAAAGCTGTGACATCCGATGTCTGTTTGAAGTCTATTCACTGGACAGTTGTATAAAACATACCAATAAGGAAGAAGTTGAAGGCATAAAAGAGAAACTGACTGTATTAACAAAGAATTCCTCTGAAGAAGAATTCTATACTGCGGATAAAGAACTACATGGTATGATTACAAGATATTGTATGAACACCCGTATGTTAAATATTTTAAAAACGTTTTCAGTCCAATTGGATATATTTCAGAGGATTTCAGCACAGACACCGAATCGTCTGATGGAATCAAAAGAAGAACATTTGAAAATCGTAGAGGCAATCAAGGAAAGAAATCTGCCTGAAGCGCAAAGGTGTCTCAAACAGCATCTTGAAAACGTAAAAAAGAGCAGTATACAGGCTTTTCAAAGAATGCGAGTAGAAAAAATAGGAGTATAAAATGGCGAGAATTGGAAATACAAAAAAGGCATATGATTATATTTATGAACAGATTATATCAGGGAAAAAGGCACTGGGAGCCCCTATTTCTGAAATGGAAATTTCTGAGATACTTGGAATGAGCCGTTCTCCAATCAGAGAGGCTCTAAAGCTTTTGGAAATGCAGGGGATTATTGTACACTATCAAAATAGAGGAACCTTTGTAACAGATATAACCCGAAAAGATGTAGAAGAAATTTTTCAACTTCGCATCATGATCGAATTGGAAGCATTGAATAATGCCTGTGTATATATGGATGATGAAGTTTTATCTGTTTTAAAGAATGATATAGAAAAACTCACAGAGCAATCTGCTGTTGAGGAATACTATGCGGCGAATACCGCTTTACATCAGGCAATTGTTAATTATAGTGGAAACAGCAGGATGATTAAGTTCTATGAAACCATTTCTATGCAAATTGCCCTCGTAAACAGATTATCCGCCAAACTGCCAAGCCATTTTAAAGAAAGCCGCCAGAAACATCTTGCCATTGTGGAGGCTATCATAGAAAGAAATAAGGAAAAGGCAACAGTGCTTTTGCGGGAACACTTGGAGGAAGTAAGGGATAAGACGATTGTGGCTATGATTTAGGTTGCTATAACAGACGCACCTCAGGAGATCGTATCCTATATTTGTATCACTGTGGGTTGAATGTGAGTCTTTTAGCGAACATTCAACCCACAGTGATACAAATATAGGATACGATCTCCTGAGGTGCGTCTGTCTTTCCTGTGGCAATTAGAGTTTAAGACCTGCTAGTAAAGCACCTAACCCCGTTGTTGCATCACCTTCATCTTTGTAGCTTACAACTTCTTCTCCATTAGTATCTTCTTCTTCAGGAGCAACTTCCTCTAAAGCCTTCATGCTGAGACTGATCTTGCCGTTCTCAACTTTTAAAACTTTAACATTAACTTCCTGACCAACTTTTAAAACTTCTGCTGGAGATTCGATACGTTTCTGTGCAATCTGGGAAATGTGTACCAGACCGGAAATGTCATTGCCAAGGTCAACAAATGCACCATAAGGCATGAGAGATTCTACTTTACCAGTAAGAACAGAACCAGCTTCGATTGCATTGATACGTGCTTCTTTCTCTGCACGTCTTTTGTCGTAAAGAACTTCCTTTACAGATAATACGAGACGGTTCTTTTCAGGGTCGGCTGTGATAACCTTTGCTTCAACAGTCTTTCCAAGATATGGGTTTGTATCTTCTACATAACCGATTTCAAGATGGGAAGCAGGGATAAAACCGCGAAGGCCATCAACATAAACGATAACACCTTTATTTACGATACCGCCTACTTTTAAAGTAAGAACAGTACCATCTTCTAAATACTGCTGTACCTTATCCCAGGCATTAAATCCAGTTTCTTCTTCTGTAGCTTCTCCCTCGTTCTCCACAACATTCAGTGTTTTGAGAGATTCGTCAATTTCTTTTTCGAAATCTGCCATTGATTCACTCATGATATAATCCTCTTTTCTTAAAAATAAATTACTATAAATCAGTTAGTTTCTTAACAACTATTATAACATAAGTTCGAATACTTTGACAAAAAAATTAAATTCGATATATAATCATGTTATATCAAAATGCAATTATAAATCAAGGATTGGATTTACGCGTAAGTGAAATGGTAATAATAGTTTATGGACAATCATTTTGCAGTTCACAATAAAAGAGCTACGAATCAAACTATAAAATCTATATCCAACAATACTTTAGAAACTAGATGGATGGAGCATTAGATATAGAGAATAAATATGAAAAATAGAGAGTAGAGGTTAGAAAAAGTGAGTAAAAAACTAACAATTAATGATATAGCCAAAATGTCCGGTGTGGCAAAAAGCACAGTATCAAGATATTTAAATGGCGGTAGTGTCCGTCCGGCAACCGCACAAAAAATAAAGAAGATTATAGAAGAAAATAATTATGAACCGAATGTTTTTGCGAGATTAAAAGCAAAGGAGAGCCGTGTAGTAGGAATAACTGTTCCGGGCTTTGATTCAATAACAACACCGAGACTGGCTGAAGTCATTGTGAGATACCTTAAGAAAAATGATTATACACCGCTTATTATGCATACGGGACACAGCATTGCAGAAGAAATTCGGAGTATTGAGCGTTTAAAAAATATGAACGTAGATGGTATTATGGTACTTGCAACCGGTACTACAAAAGAATACGAAGAAGTAGTAAAAAAACTGCAGGTTCCGATACTTTTTCTTGGACAAAGATTTCCAGGAGCAAATTCAATCGTTGAGGATGATTATAATGCGGGATATAAGATTGGTGAATATATTGGAAGAAGAACGTTTGAAGAGATTTATCTGTTGTGGGTTTCTAAAGCAGATCCTGCGGTTGGCGGGGAACGTAGAAGAGGTGTTATAGATGGACTTCTTTCTTGTGGAAAACAGCCGACAGAAGTGATTGAGACAAGTTTCTCTTATGGAGATGCTGTTTGTAATGTAGAAAAACTGTCAGAAAGGTTAAAGAAACCTGCCGCACTTATTTGTGCTACTGATGCAATCGCACAGGGAGCCTATAAAGTATTCTATGAAAAAAATATTACAATCCCGGAAGAAGTTTCTGTTGTGGGATTTGGCGATTATAGATCAGGAGAACTGATATATCCACCACTTACAACGATAAAATTTGATTGGGAAAACATGGGAGAAAGCAGCACAGAAACAATGTTGCAGATGATTCAGGAAAAACCGGTCAGCCAGATACAGGTAACTCCGTATGAATTCATTGAACGAGAGAGCGTGAGATGAAATTCTGTTTTGCAACTTCACAAATCAGAATTGTGCATATTGAACAAATTTTAAAATGAATTTTTGGCACCGGTTCCAAAAATAAAAAAATCAAGCATTTATTATTGACATGTAAAATTAAGATGATATAATGGGATATGAAAACAGAACCGGTTCCAAAAATGAAATCAAGGAGAGAAAGAATGGAAAAGAGAAATGAATATCTGGAAATATCAAAACAGATAGTTGCGTGTATTGGTGGGATGGAAAACATTCAGGGAACAGCACATTGTGCGACAAGACTTCGAATTGTTTTGCAGGATAACGGTCTTGCCGATATTGAGAAATTAGAGAATATCAATAGAGTAAAAGGTGCATTTATCGCAGGAAATCAGCTTCAGTTAATTTTTGGGGCCGGTGTGGTAAATGATGTATATGATGTTTTTGCAGAGTATACACATACGCAGAATATGTCATTAGGTGATTTAAAAGAACAGAGTAGTAAGAAGCAGAATCCGGTGCAGGCAGTCATTAAGTCCTTATCTGATGTATTTATCGGAATTATACCAGCACTCCTTGCAACAGCACTTCTTATGGGAATCACAAGTGTTTTAGGTGGCATGGAAATTGTAAAGACAAATGATACTTTATATGCGATCAACCGATTAGTTAGTCTTGCAGCGAATGGCATTTTTGCGATTCTGCCAATGGTAGTCTGTTATTCAGCCACAAAAAGATTTGGTGGTAATCCTGTTCTTGGTATGGTAGTCGGAGCAATCATGCTTGATTCCTCTCTTGCGAATGCTTATCAGGCAGCACAGGGAACCGTTGATCCGGAAATCATCCGTTTATTTGGATTAAAAATTGAGATGGTAGGTTTTCAGGGAGGAATTATTATCGCACTTATGATGGGATGGGTTGTAGCAAAGCTTGATAACTTTTTCAATCGTAAGATTCCTGATGTTGTAAAGCTATTATTTGCACCATTATTTACGGTATTTATTTCCACATTATTATTATTTACAATTGTAGGACCAGTAGGACGAGTTCTTTCTAACGGAATTACAAATGGACTCTTATGGAGTACGAATCATCTTGGTGCATTTGGTTATGCATTATTTGCCGGAGTTCAGCAGATTATCGTTATCACAGGACTTCATCATATTATCGGAGCGGTAGAGGCACAGCTTATCGCTTCTACAGGAACAAACTTCTTAAACCCACTCATGTCTGTTGCACTTATGGGCCAGGGTGGAGCTGTTCTTGGATATCTCGCATTAAATTGGAAAAATGTAAAGTCAAGAGAACTTTGTATTCCAAGTTTTGCTTCCACATTATTTGGAATCAGCGAGCCTGCCATTTTCGGTGTAAATCTTCGTTATCGTTTTCCTCTGATCGGAGGCTGTATCGGTGGTGCCGCTGCTGGTGTGTATGTTTATTTTTCTAAATTAACAGCACTTGGTTTTGGTACAACAGCACTTCCGGGATTAGCAATCGCAAACCCTGCAAATCATGGATATATTAACTATATTGTTGCTCATGTTATCGCGCTGGGTATTGGATTTATTGCTACAACTGTTATCGGAAAAATGTGGACAAGTGTTAATAAGACAGAAAATGATGTAGAAGCAACAGAAAGCACGGTAGAAAGTGCAGATAAAGAGAAAAAAGTAGAAGCAAAAGATGTAGTGGAAAATATTTTCTACGTACCGGCAAAAGGCGAAGTAAAATCTATTTCAGAGTCTTCTGATCAGACATTTTCCAGTAAAATCTTAGGGGATGGTGTTGTTGTTTTCCCGGAAAATGGACTTGTTACATCTCCTTGTAATGCAGAAGTAAAACTGGTATACCCAACAGGTCATGCAGTTGGACTTGAGACAGAAGACGGGACAGTAATTCTTATCCATTGCGGAATTGATACCGTAAATATGAACGGAGAAGGATTTGAAGTATTTGTAAAAGAAGGACAGCATGTAGCAGCAGGCGATATGCTTGTAAAGTTTGATAAAGAACTTGTTGAATCTAAAGGATATTCCTCTGAAATCTTAGTCGTATTTACAGAAGTTCCAGCAGAAAATAAACTGAAAATTAATGCAGAGACTCCAGCAGACAGAGTGATTGCTGAAATTTACAAATAAAATTTAGACATAAAAATTCGTATATAGAAACATACAGGTGGAACAATGAATAGAGAGATATATTTAAAGGAATATCCTAAACATAAAGATATGCAGGAAAATGTAAAGCGTGATAAGAACAGATTACATTTTCACATGATGCCACCGACCGGCTGGATGAATGACCCGAATGGTTTATGCCAGTTTCAGGGGATAAATCATATTTATTTTCAGTATACACCGTTCCTTGCAGATTGGGGAATCAAGCTTTGGGGGCATTATACAACCAAAGACTGGGTTCATTATGTGGAGGAGGAGCCATTCCTCTTTCCAGATACCAAATGGGACAGAGACGGAGCATACAGTGGTTCTGCCCTTGTAAAAGACGATGGAATTCATTTCTTTTACACAGGAAATGTAAAGCTTACAGATAAAGAATACGATTACATCATGAATGGCAGAGAGCAGAATACGATACATCTTTTCAGCCCGGACGGAAAGACGATTACATCCAAAGAAATGGTCATGACCAATGACGATTATCCGTCCAATATGTCAAAGCATGTAAGGGACCCGAAAGTGTATAAAAAAGACGGTATTTATTATATGATTCAGGGTGGAAGAGATGGGAATGACAAAGGCTGTGCTCTTTTATTCCAGTCAACAGATTTAAAAAATTGGAAATGGTATGACACCATTTATCCAGAAAAAACATTTGGCTATATGTGGGAATGTCCTGATTTGTTTGAGATAGATGGACAGCAGATTATGACCTGTTGCCCACAGGGAGTAGAGCAGGCAGGCTATGACTACCAGAATATATATCAGTGCGGATATTTTCCTGTAAACTTTGACCTGAAAAATAAAAAATATCAGCTTGGGGAATTTGCCGAATTTGATAAAGGGTTTGATATCTATGCAGCACAGACCTTTCAGGATGAACAGGGCAGAAGAATATTGATTGGCTGGATGGGAATTCCCGATGAGGATTATGACAACGATGCTACTGTTTCCTATGACTGGATTCATGCCCTCACCATGCCAAGGGAATTAATTCTTAAAGATGGGAAAATTCTTCAGAAGCCATTAAAAGAAATGCAGGAGCTTCGCAAAAACGAATTCCATTGTGCGATATCAGAATTTGCACAGTGGGAGCCGAAAGACAGTTGTTTCGAGCTTCATATAGACTTTGAAGAAAAAAGGGTAGGAGAAGAGACAACAACAGCAAAAGAAGAGCAAAAGAAAAAAGAAGTGACAAATATAGAAACAGAAGAAAATAAGCAAGAAAAATCTTCTGTAAAGATTCAGCTTCGAGAAGATGTAATTCTATCCTGGGAAAAAGGACTGCTCCGCTTAAATATGGGCAAAAGCGGACATGGAAGAAAAGAGAGAGTCACAGAGGTAAAACAGTTAAGAAACCTTACAATATTCTCAGATACATCTGCCATAGAAATCTTCATCAATGATGGAGAAAACGTCATGACAACCCGTGTGTACAGTGAGACTTTGGAACAAAAAGTCTCTTTCCTGTCAAAAGAAAATGTCGGAAGTGTAACGGGATATGAGCTGGGAAGCTTTGTGATAGAAAAACATGAAGAGGAATGAACTAAAAAATTATAATTATAGAGGTAGAATTTGCATAGGCATAGATTTTGTAAAAAATCAACAGACAATGCAGAAGTAAATATAACTCATATCAGATAATATTTTTCAAACACACTCTGGTGTAGCATCAATTCAGTAATAATAGTTTATAAATAATCATTTGGTAGTTCACACCAAAAGATGCA
>CAVCBH010000233.1:0-2303 GCA_963600375.1 bacterium
ACGCCGCCCTCATTCAGGCGAAATCTCCCGCAAATTGTGATGCACATCTTGCAGGAATGATTTTTCAGACACGCTCTAGCATACAATTCCACGGGGTTCGTCTCTTTACTCTAAATAGAAGCCAGCACTCTATCAATTGCTGCGTCAATAACTTTGTCAAGTTCCTCATCGTCTGCTTCTGGCATCAATGTTGCTGCATCTTCATCAGAGATAAGTTCAACAAGATCACCGAAAGATTCTTTGTATTTTCTTTTACATACAATGTAGAATACAACTCCAAGTAAACTCCATGCGCCTACCATTGCCCATTCTGGAAGAATAAGGTTGCCGCCGCTGCCTGGAATGCAGTACATACATACCATAAAACCAGACATGATGACCGCCATTGTTCCAAAGAATTTATAAGCAGGAACTTTATATGGTCTTGGCATATCAGGTTCCTTTTTTCTTAAAATCATAAAGGAAAGAGCTACCATGCAGTAAGCGAGGCAACAAGCGAAGTTACCTGCATCGGAAATCCACACAAGAAGCTGTCTGCCTCCAAATGGGGCGAGCATTGTAAGTACACCAATAAGGATAAGTGAGTTAATTGGTGTTTTATGCTTTGGATGAAGTTTGGCAAATACTTTTGGAATCATGTAAGATTCTGCCATGGAATACATCGCACGGGAACCACCGATAAGGAAAGAGTTCCAGGAAGTGATAATACCACACATACCGCCAACAATAATTACCTTTGCCATTACTTTCATGCCAAATGCAGTTCCCATTGCATCTGCTGTGACAAGTCCAGTTGCCTCCTGAGATTTTACGATTGCTTCAGGGTTAAGGACAAGTCCTACTGCAATGATAACGAGTGCATAGAAAATAACTGCTAAAATTACAGATAAAATAAGCATTTTACCAATTTTTTTCGGAGGAACATTAATTTCTTCTGCTGCCTGTGGAATAACATCAAAACCAATGAAATAGAATGGAGACATTGCAGCAACACCAAGAATGGCTTTGATATTAACTCCTGCAGAACTTCCGGCAAACATCTGTCCATTCATGTTATCTACTGTACCATTGATTACAGAAGCTACAATAAGCAAAATGCCTGCGCCACCGATAATACATGTAAGAATTGTCTGTAAAATCGCTGCTGTTTTTGCTCCCATAATATTAATCATCATAATTAAAAATGCTACAACAATTGCTACGGCAAGCCATGAAGCATATACATCAAATCCTGCGACTGTATAAAGATATCCTTTTAAGAAGCCTGGCCACAGATACGTGATGATCGTAGGAAATGCACACGCTTCAAAACATGCTACACTGACATATCCCAAAACGATTGCCCATGTACAGATAAAAGAACCTGTCGATCCCATGGCACGATGACTGAATACGTGCTCGCCGCCACACTGTGGCATCGCTGCTGTTAACTCCGCATAAGTCAGACCTACGAAGAAGATCATAACACCACCAAGACAAAATCCGAGTGCCGCTCCAAGAACACCACCTTTTTCAATCCAGTTTCCGGTTGATACAACCCAGCCCCATCCAATCATAGCTCCAAAAGCAATTACGAGGATATCCCAGGCACTAAATACTTTGTTAAATTCCGATTCTTTCTTATTCATATCCTGTCCCTCCTATTTGTGAAATACTTTCTTTGCTACATCTTCGATAAGTTCTGCGGTTCCGTCTACACCAAGAAGACTGCTGTCAATCAGCATATCTCTGTTATGACGATCACCACGGTTACTTCCTGTTAACGCAAGATGTCTCTTGTGATAACGTTTATCTTTTTCTGTAATAAATAACTTTGCATCCTCTGCAGAAAAGTTATGGCTTTTCATAACATTCTGAATCCGGACATCTTCCGGCGAATAAATAAAAATTCGCAGAATCGGTTTCTGCTCCTTTAAAATATAATCAGCAGAACGCCCGATAATCACACAGGATTCCCTGTCTGCAAGTTTACGGATAATCGTTTTCTGGACGTGAATGGCTCTCTGTGTTAAATCCGCATATTTGGAGAAAGAACCTCGAACATCGCCTTCTGCACCTTTTCCGGCGATTGTTCCACCTTCTTCTACCTTTTCCATGATTTCTTTAGGAATACCAACCTCTTTGATAATCTCATCAACCGTTTCACGGTCATAAAACTTGATTCCTAAATCCCTGGCAACTTTTTTTCCAATCATGTTGCCTTTTGCGCCATATTCGCATCCTATTGTAATAACAAGATGTGCCATAATTATTTTCCTCTCTAACTTCTATAATCTTTTTAATATAAATATCAGCTTCAACGC
>CAVCBH010000234.1:0-15890 GCA_963600375.1 bacterium
CCTTAGTCTAGCGCGTATGCCAATTCCGCCACAACTGCTTGTCAATAAATACCTTTCACTCACTGACGAAAATTATTATAACACAATATTTTTAAATTGCAAGCACTTTTTTAAATTTTTTCAATTTTTTTGTTTTTTCTAACTTTAAAAAATATTTATTTATCAAGAGACGAAACCAAACACGCTCTAGCAAAGTCAGTTCCCGAATAGAGAAGAAACCCTATATCTACGGCCTTAGAGTCACAGATATAGGGTTTCTTCTCTATTTGGGAGTGGCTGTTTTAGAGATATCGTTAAACGAAATCATTCCTTTCCCTCTGTTGTATAGTCATTCAAATACTGTATATCCGTTGTAAGATAAAGTCCCGTTTCCGTAATATAAGCAGATTCCCCATTCTTCCGAGTCACCTTGCCTTTTACCTGCACTTTATCTCCAACGTATATAGACTTTACTACATTATCTACCTGAAAGTCTGCCCATTCACGAAGCCGTACTCCCGTTGAACTGATATAGGTGATTACCACATATCCTCCTAATTTCTCATAAGAGGCAAGTTCTTCTGTATGTTTTTCGCTCGCCCGCAGATACTGACCATTCTTTAAATGATAATAGATTTTACCTTGATACTCGCCTTTTTTACTTGCCCAGAGAATCTGTCCGTTCTTTAAATAAGAAGGTTCTTCTTCTTTCTTCCCTGGTATTTTTGAGGTATAGAACTTTTTCTCAGCTACATCCTTTATCATGATATACCCTGCTTTAAACGTCTTATCAGTTTTTAAATATTCTTTATGAATATCATATTTGCTTTCTGTCTTTGACTTCTGAGCCGTCGCCCCCTTATATTCCTTTCCGCTTAAAAAATATTTAAATCCAAAAATAAAAAGGAGTACCGCTGCCACCAATAGCAAGGAAAAAGACATTGACAAAAAGGTCTTTTTCAGGGAATCTACATCTTGATTCGTTGTTTTCTTTTCCATAAATTATTAATTATCCCAGCTTGTCAGATTATATTTTTTAATCAGTGTTGTAAGTTCTGATACATATCCTGACCAGGTACAGTAGCCACCTTTCTGAAGAATTGTAAGCTGTGAGGAATAACTCTTTGTTGCTGTGAGACCATAATAACGTCTTCTTGAACCATTCATCGCATTAGAAAGATATGCGGAATGATCAGCAATTGACTGTGCGACAGAAGGATACTTACGGAACTTTGCTGTAACAATTACTTTCTTTCCATTATATTCTTCTGTTGTCTTCACCTCTGTATAACTTCTTCCATCCCATACAGAACCTGACCATGTATTTCCGGAAAGGGAAGTCTTCATACCAAACATATTGTTTGAACTCTGTGTAAGACCAGACTTACCCCAGCCGCTTTCATTAATTGCCTGTGCTAAAGTCACTGATGCGAGAACTCCTGTCTTTCTGTAATCTTCTCTTGCAATTGGTCCTACTGCATTAATAAATTCCTGTGTACTCATACTCTTAAATGAAGTTGCCTGAAGACTACTTGGAACTGTAGCAGATGCATTCGTTGTAGTTGTCTTTCCTGTAATATAAATCGCTTTTTTAGAAGAACTATATGTATAATTAAGTCCTAACTCCTGACAGGCAACTTTTGCTGGAATCATAATAAGATTCGTTCCTCCGATTTTTGCCTTAACAGGAGCTGTACGAATATTCTCTCTTTTTCCGTTAACTTTTATGTACTTTTTATTAAGATAAAATCTTACTTTATTACCATTTGTAGAAAGAGTGATTGTTTTTCCGTTGTTTGTTTTAGATACCGATACCTTTGGACCTCTTTTCACCATTGTATAGTTATACGGAATCATAACATTCCCGTTAATCATTAATCCTGGTCTTGTCACGCTGTTTACTCTTTTACTGTTGTAATATACTTTATAAGTTGCACCTCGGTAACGCACCGTACGGCTTCCTACCTTATAAGTGACTGCCGCCGCTGCATTCAATGAACTAAATGCCAGAACAAACACCATCAAAAAAATTGCAACTTTTTTAATAACCTTTACATTTTTCATAACTATCTCCTCCCTTTTAGAAATAAAAATTAATGTTATTTAATAAATGGACAACTTTTTTGCAAACAAAAAGGCCAGCAGATATTATCTGCTGGCCTTAATCTTCATTAAGCTAATTTGCTCTTTGCTAATTCTGCAAGAGCTGCGAAACCTGCCGGATCAGCGATTGCCATCTCGGAAAGCATCTTTCTGTTAACTTCTACGCCTGCTAACTTTAAGCCGTACATGAACTTGCTGTAAGAAAGTCCGTTCATTCTTGCTGCAGCGTTGATACGTGCAATCCATAACTGTCTGAACTGTCTCTTTCTCTGCTTTCTTCCTGCGTAAGCGCTTGTTAAAGCTCTCATTACGGACTGTTTAGCTACTCTATACTGTTTAGATCTTGCTCCTCTGTAACCTTTTGCAAGCTTCAGTGTTCTGTTATGTCTTTTCTTTGCGCCAATTGCGCCTTTTACTCTAGCCATTAATTACTTCCTCCTATATACGATTAAAGATATGGTAAAATCTTCTTCATGTTCTTTACGTTAGTTGCATCTGTCATTGCAGCTTTTCTTAAATTTCTCTTTCTCTTCTGAGATTTCTTTGTTAAGATATGGCTCTTGTAAGCTTTATTTCTTTTTAACTTTCCACTACCTGTCTTTTTAAAACGCTTTGCAGCAGCTCTGCTTGTTTTCATTTTTGGCATAATATTAGTCCTCCTAATTTCTAATCATAATTAACGTTTTTCAGTTAAAAACATTATCATACTTCTTCCTTCAAACTTTGGCTGCTTATCTACTACAGCTACGTCTGAAAGCTGCTGTGCAAACTCCTCAAGGATTACCTTGCTGGAATTCACATGAGCAAGTTCTCTACCGCGGAATCGGAGAGTTACCTTAACCTTATCGCCTTTGGAAAGGAACTTTCTTGCCTGATTAATCTTTGTATTCAGGTCATTCTTATCGATATTCGGTGAAAGTCTTACTTCCTTCACATCAATCGTCTTCTGCTTTTTCTTAGCTTCCTTCTCTTTACGGGCAAGCTCATATCTATATTTTCCATAATCAATAATCTTGCACACAGGCGGCTTTGCATTCGGAGCAATCTTTACAAGGTCAAGCTCTGCTTCTCTTGCAAGCTTCATAGCTTCCTTTGAAGACATAATTCCAAGCTGCTCTCCATTACTGCTGATAACTCTGACCTCTCTGTCACGTACCTGTTCATTAATCATTAATTCGTTAATAGTAGTACACCTCCATAAAATAAAAATCAATCCGGTGATTCAAGTACACCTTGTGCCCAAACACCATGAAAAACATAGAAAAAAATGGACAGTCACAAGACCATCCACTAAATATCTCATAATTTCTGCTAATCACAGTTCATTATATATACGATATCAACCCGAGTCACCATATGTGCTAAGGTGAGAGTGGACACTCTGCTTCTTTGTTACTTAATAACCTTAACTACTATATCATTACCCAAGTAGTATGTCAAGTCTTTTTTGAAACTTTTTTGAAATTCTATTACAAATCTAAAACTAATTCCTTGTCTTCCTTCTGATACTGTCTGTAAGTAATCCCTACCATATCAAGCATTCTTTTTGCTGCTATGGTGGAATCCGTATCCGCATATTTATCGGAATAATAAATTACCTCTGTAATTCCTGCCTGAATAATCGCCTTTGTACATTCATTACAAGGAAATAATGTCGTATAAATACGCGCCCCTCTTAAAGAACCACCACTGTAATTAAGAATCGCATTCAGCTCCGCATGACACACATACAAATACTTTGTATCAAGAGGTGTTCCTTTGCGCTCCCACGGCATTCTATCATCATTACATCCTGTAGGCATTCCGTTATATCCCATGGAAAGAATCTTGTTGTGGGGATTTACAATACAGGAACCAACCTGTGTGTTATTGTCCTTGCTTCTTTGTGCGGAAAGAAGGGCAACCCCCATGAAGTAGGCATCCCAGGATACGTAATCTTGTCTTTTCATTGTTCACTCTCCTATCGGCATTATTTCTTTAATGATAACACAATCAAAAGTTAAAAACAATTCTGATTTGCATGGTAAAACAGAGCATTTAGCATAACGGAACAAAATCAATAAATTTTTCAGGAGGGGCTTCTGGCAATCCGGCTAGAGATTCTTCAACAGCCAAAGACAGCTCCCAGAAAGAGAAAGAATCTATATTTGTGGCCTGGGAGCAAAGTTGGATGCGAGCGCATAAGCGAACATTCAACCTGCAGCGACGAAAGTCACAAATATAGATTCTTTCTCTTTCCGGGAGCGTCTGTTTAGCCTTGGAAGCGCCCCTTGCCTGCGGCAATTTAGTAATTAGTCACCTAAAGCAAATTTATCATGTACGGCATTCAGTGCCTTTTCTGTATATTTCTCATCGATAAGAACCGTTACACGGATTTCAGAAGTACTGATCATCTTGATGTTAACTCCTACATCATATAATGCTTCGAACATAGAAGCAGCAACACCTGGATGTGTCATCATTCCAGCACCTACAATAGAAATCTTTGCCACATCTTTTTCTTCATCAATCTTATTGTACTCGCTCTCAGGGAAGCTCTTCTGAATGATTGCTACTGCCTCATCCGCTTCATCTTCTGCTACAGTAAAGGAAATATCCTTTGTTCCGTTACGTCCTACGGACTGTAAGATAATATCAACATTGATGTTATATTTTGCAAGTGCATTAAAGAGGTGGAATGCGATTCCTGGCTCATCTTTTAATCCAATTACTGCAATTCTTGTGGCATTCTTATCTGCTGCGACACCGCTTACAAGCATCTTTTCCATGTTTACTTCCTCCCTGACGATTGTTCCTTCGTGATTATTTAAACTAGATCTTACTACTAACTGTACTCCATATTTTTTTGCCATCTCTACAGAACGGTTATGAAGAACTCCTGCTCCAAGAGAAGCTAAGTCAAGCATCTCATCATATGTAATCTCTTCAAGTTTTCTTGCCTTCTTTACATAACGTGGGTCTGCTGTGTAGACACCATCTACATCTGTGTAAATCTCACAGGCATCTGCGTGAAGAGCTGCTGCTAATGCTACGGCTGTTGTATCAGAACCGCCTCTTCCGAGTGTTGTTACGTTATCAAACTTATCAATTCCCTGGAATCCTGTAACGAGAACAATCTTTCTCTGCTCTAATTCATTACGGATACGGTCTGTGTCGATTCTCTTTAACTGTGCATTACCATAACGATGTGTGGTGTGCATTGCTACCTGGAATGCATTAAGTGAGATAGCAGGAACTCCTAAAGAACCCATTGCCATTGCCATAAGAGATACGGAAACTTGTTCTCCTGTTGTCACGAGCATATCCATCTCTCTTTTTGATGGAGTTGGGTTGATATCTTTTGCCATCTCAATCAGCTCATCGGTAGATTTACCCATCGCGGATAAAACAACAACAACATCATTACCTTTCTGGTAATCTTCGATACATCTTCTGGCAACATTAAAAATTCTTTCTTTGTTTCCTACAGATGTTCCTCCGAATTTTTTAACGATTAACATTCTGTTCCTCCCTAAGTCTTTCTATCTTTATCTATTATTTCAATCTACGGTTGGCTTTTCTCAATTTTTGAATATATCTGCATCATTCACATCTTACAGAAAGCATTTGCAAATACTCTCTGACAGGAAAGCAACTGTAAAAATCATATCATTATAAGATATTGTGAAAATATTATATCTAATCTACTATAAATAAATGTATGGGAAATTCTATATATACATTTTATTATGCCAACTATTCTACATAGTTTTTAACAATCAGTCAAGACGGATACGGTTAATAATATTTCCGGCTTTTTCTGCTGCTTCATTAAAAGCGCTTTCTTTCATCACACCTGTAATAAATGCCTTTTCATTGATTCCTTCTACAGATACCATCTTTACTGCTCCAAATGCTTCCGCAATTGCTTTTTCGTCTGTGTCTGCTGGCATTCTTACAAAATACTGTCTCTCAAAGTTTCCAATATCACTTAATGTAAGCTTCTCTGGATTCCAAAGAATTTTGATATTCTTTCCTGTATGTTTTACACAATCTACAACATCTGCTGCTACTGCACTGGCTGTCGGTAGCTTTCCTGCTCCTTTACCGTAAAACATTGTTTCATCCACCATATTTCCACGGACAAAGATGGCATTAAATACATCGTTGACTCCAGAAAGTGGATGTGCATTATCTAAAAGCATTGGACATACCATTGCATAAATCTTACCATTGATTCTCCAACTGTTTCCAAGCAGCTTAATACTCTTGTTCATTGCTGTAGCGTAGCGGATATCTTCAGCAGTAATGCTGGTAATTCCTTCAGTGTGAATATCTTCAAAATCTACCTGCTGCCCAAAAGCAAGAGAAGATAAGATTGCAATCTTTCGGCAGGCATCATAGCCTTCCACATCTGCTTCTGGATGAAGTTCTGCATAGCCTTTTTCCTGTGCTTCTTTTAATGCTTCCTCGAAAGAAATTCCCTCTTCCTTCATTCTTGTAAGCATATAGTTAGTTGTCCCATTTAAAATTCCGCTGACTTCCTCGATAACATCTGCAGTAAGACACTGTAATAAAGGACGGATAATCGGGATACCGCCACCAACACTGGCCTCAAATAAAAAGTTTATATTCTTCTCACGAGCGATGGCAACAAGCTCTGCTCCATGTTTTGCAACAAGCTCTTTATTAGAAGTTGCAACACTTCTTCCATTAAGTAAGGCTCTCTTTACAAAAGTATAAGCCGGTTCAATTCCGCCCATACATTCTACAACAACCTGAACATCGTCATCTTTATCAATGATGTCATAATCATGAACCACTTTATCCGCATTCGGATCTCCCGGGAAATCCCTTAAATCCAAAATATACTTTACCGTAATTTCCTGTCCGGCTCTCTGTGCAATGACTTCGGTATTGGTCTGCAATACTTCTACAACTCCAGAACCAATTGTGCCATATCCTAACACTGCTACATTTACCATCTTTATCCTCCTTATTCCTCTGAAACAATCTTCAGATTATTAATTCCATCTGCATTTTCAATCCTATCAAAAAGTACTGCTACATCTTCTGTGATTGGCAAAATCATTACGCTGAGTGTTATAAGTGCGATATGATTTACCGGAATACTCTGATGTATCGACAAGATGTTTGCCTTGCAGTCTGCCACTATTTTCAGTATACTAGAAAGTAGACCCGGCTGGTCTTCCATTTCCATTACAAAGGTAATCGTCTTTCCCTGTATCTTTTCATGAATCGGGAAAATGTCATCTTTATATTTGTAATAAGAACTCCGGCTGATTCCAACGGCATCAATTGCCTCTTTGATTGTTTTTACCTTTCCTCTGTTTAGAAGAACATTCGCTTCCGCCACTTTTAATAAAATGTCCGGCAGGGCTTTCTTCTTTACCATATAAAATTTCGAACCATTCTCCATATTGTAATCTCCTGTACAGAACAGTAATTTCTCTCTTCTGTATGTTTGTTCGTCAGTGAAACACATTTGTTCTCACCCGAAAAATATTATCATATTATTTCTATCCTTGCAACTGCTTTTTTTAAAAAATGCAGATTCAAAATACTTTTCCTTCATTTTTCATTAGAATCTGTAAAAAATAATTTCGCAAAGCAGAACATACATATTGTAAAAATAATCTTTCAAACACTCTTTGCCATCTCCTTTTTAAACTTTCCAGCAGATTTCTCTATAACAAAAAGAACAGGTATCCTCGACTATTTCATCGATGATATCTGTTCTCTTTTAATATATTGATTAATCTACAACTACACCGCGAAACACATAAGCAATCAATTCGCAAAACTCCCAGTATTCCGGAAAATTCTCCATATCCTTTAAAGAATCACATAACCCTCTGTAATACCATGCCTGCTGCCTTTTATCCTTCATATTAAAGCGCTGCCACAGCTTATCCCCAATCATCTGATAATCTCTCTTTAAAGAGCGGGCATTCGAAAGCTTATCACCCAGAGCAACCAGCTTCACATCTGAATTCGGTTCCTCCTTTAATCTTCTTACTGTATTAGCCTTTCGTTCGTTCCAGGACCCCCCCTTTTCCTCGCTTTCGGCCTTTACAATCTCTGCCACCCTTTCTCCAAATTCCTGACAGAGTATAGAAAACGTTACTTCCTTGCAATCTTCCAATGTATCATGAAGAATTGCCGCTGCAATCACTTCCTTATCCTGCGTCATTCGTGAGACAATAACCCCTACCTCTAACGGATGCACAATATACGGAAGCCTGGTTCCTTTTCGAAACTGACCCTCATGAGCCTTCGTAGCAAATGTAATCGCTTTATCAATCATAGTTTATTTAACATTCTCCTTTTCAGCTTCTGCTTCTTTTAATACTTTTTCCTGAGCATCTGCTGGCATCTGCTCATATCTGCTAAATTCATAGGAGAACTCGCCACTTCCTCCGGTCATAGAACGTAAGTCTGTAGAATATCCGATAATACTTGCTAAAGGAATATCCGCTACCAATTCCTGACGGCCACCCTCTAATGGGTTCATTCCAAGAATACGACCACGGCGCTTATTCAAATCACCCATAACATCGCCAGTATTCTTATCAAGAACATCTACTTTAAGATTTACGATTGGCTCAAGGAGGACTGGTTTGGCATCCATCACACCATTCTTAAATGCGGTAATCGCTGCCATCTTGAATGCCATTTCGGAAGAATCAACCGGATGGTAAGAACCATCTGTTAATGTTGCCTTAATTCCAACTACCGGATATCCAGCTAAAGGTCCTTTCAGACAACTTTCTGCAATACCTTTTTCTACTGCCGGGAAGTAGTTCTTTGGAACAGCTCCACCGAAAATCTTCTCATCAAATACGTATGGTGTCTCCAAATCGCCAGATGGTTCAAATTCCATAAGAACATCTCCATACTGTCCATGTCCACCAGACTGTTTCTTATATTTGCCTCGAACTTCTACCTTACCTCGGATGGTTTCTTTAAATGCCACCTTTGGTTTTACAAGTTCAATCTCCACTTTGTATCTGTCGGCAAGCTTACTCTTTACGATTTCAAGATGCTGATCTCCTAAACCATATAATAACATCTGACGGTTCGCTTTGTCATTAACTTCTTTTAATGTAAGGTCTTCATCCATCAGCTTCTTAAGTGCTGCAGAAATCTTATCCTCATCACCCTTTGTCTTTGCAATGTAACGAACGAATGTATATGGCTCTGGCATCTCTGCCTTCTCAAATATGATTGGATTTGCCTTTGGTGATAAAGTATCGCCTGTCTTTGTAACAGAAAGTTTTGCAATTGCTCCGATATCACCTGCATAAAGGGCATTCACTTCAATCTGTTCTTTACCTCTTAATACATAAAGCTTACCAATTCGTTCTTCTGCATCTTTGTTTGCATTGTAAACAGCACTGTCTGCCTTTAAAATACCATCGGTAACTTTTACTAAGGAGAAACGTCCTACGAATGGATCAGCGATCGTCTTAAATACATAAGCACTTACCGGCTGTGTTACATCGTAAGAAGCACTTACTGGCTCGTCTGTCTTTACCTTTGTTCCAACGAACTGATCGGTTACCATGCCTGGTGCGGAGAAATATTTCACCATATCGTGAAGAAGGATATTAGCACCGTAGTCTGTGTTGATTGCACCACAGATAACTGGCATAAGATCTCTCTTAGCAACAGAAGAAACGATTGCTGTCTTAATCTCTTCTTCTGTAAATGGTTCCTCTGCAAAGAACTTCTCCATGAGTTCTTCACTTGTCTCTGCAACACCTTCCATTAACTGCTGACGGTATTCATCAAGCTCATCATTCACGCCTTCTTCTACTTCTTTTTCGTAGTAAGTTCCATTCGGCTGTAAACGACATTCAAGCATCTTCGCTGCATTGATAAATCCTTTAAATTCTGTGCCTTCCTTCATTGGCATATGGAATGGTACGATCTTATTACCATAACTTTCACGAAGTTCATCAATGATTGCGGAAACATCTACATGTTCATCTTCTACGCATGTGACGTATACGATAACAGGAATACCTCTCTTTGCACAGAAATCAAAACTCTTTCTCGTTCCAACTTCCACGCCGGACTTACCATTGATAACAATGATGGCTCCGTCTGCCACACTCAATGCTTCGTATACTTCTCCGGAAAAATCAAAGAAACCTGGAGTATCTAAAAGGTTTACCTTAACTCCATCTACCTCTAAAGGAATAACTGAGGACTGAATTGAAAACTTTCTCTTAACCTCTTCTTTATCGTAATCACTTACTGTTCCGCCTTCTGTTACTGTACGAACCCTCTTAATAATCCCTGTTGTAAAAGCCATAGATTCAATTAAAGAAGTCTTACCACAGCCACCGTGTCCAAGTAATACGACATTTCTAATACTTTCGGTTGCATATACGTTCATAATCAGTTCCTCCCGTGTTGTTTAATCATATTTGTGAGAATTTCACGTCAGAATTTGTAGGATAAATGAATCAATATTCTTATTCCAGGAATCTCACAGGTCTATTTTACTAAAAAACTCATCATTTTACAAGAGGAATTTTAGCATTTTGACATATTTTTTTGAAAGCACAGAATTATGCTGAATCATTGTGGCTACCTCTCCATAAAAACTGCCCCTACTATCTCTCTACGACATCGTTTCGCTTGTGGGTTGAATGTCCGCTCTAATATGTCGTAGAGAGATAGTAGGGGCAGTTTTTATTCAGGCTTTCTCATAATGATATGCTCTGCAACATTCTGTTCTATATAAAAATATGTCAAAACGCTTTTACGCAATGGGGATTCACAATGGATTTATATATAGAAATAAATATACCTTCTACTCCTTTTCACTTTAGCACTAAAAAGTGTTGACACATCTTAATTTTCCATGTACAATAAAAGCCATTGAAATCTTGCATCAGTACACTAACCTGCGATATTGAACTTCCTGGAGCGTGTCTGAAAAATGCTTTCTGCAAGATGTGCATCACAATTTGTGAGAGATTTCGCCTGAATGAGGGCGGCGTAGCGGGCTACGGCAACCGAATGAAGGCAAAATATACCGTAAATTGAGGTGTGCAGATTGCAGGAATGATTTTTCAGACACGCTCTAGCGACAATCTATCTATCCCACGGCATATTAGAGCGAGGATTGAATGTGAGCCTTCAAGCGAACATTCAACCCGCAAGCGAAACGATGCCATGGGATAGATAGATTGCCACCAGGAAGTTCAATCCACAGCCTTCATCCCTGATGCGAGGGTAAACACACTTTTTTGGAGGTTTCCACATGAATGCAAATCATATGACAATCGGCTTTATCGGCCTTGGACTTATCGGCGGTTCTATCGCCAAAACAATACGAAGAATTCATCCGGACAGCATTATTTACGGATTTGATACAGATAGCGATTCGCTTAAAATGGCAAAAGAAGACGGTACATTAACACAGTACTTTGAATCACTTGATCCTACATTTTCTTCCTGCGACATTATCTTTCTCTGCGCGCCGGTGTCTAATAATATTGAATATTTAAAGGAATTAAAAGAAATCGTTTCTGAGAGCTGTCTTCTTACTGACGTAGGAAGTGTAAAAGAACCTATTCAGTCCGCAATCAAGGAACTTGGCATGGAATCGAATTTTATCGGTGGCCATCCGATGGTTGGTTCTGAAAAATCCGGATACGCTCATGCAAATGACCATCTTCTTGAAAATGCATACTATTTCCTTACACCGAGCGAACGTACTTTATTTCAGCTCACAACGAAGTTCTCTTCTTTTATTCAGGGACTGGGCGCACTCGCCGTCTCTTTAAAACCAGAAGAACATGACTTTATTACTGCTGCAATCAGTCATGTACCGCATATTGTCGCAGCAGAGCTTGTTCATCTTGTACGCCGCGCAGACCGCAACAATGGAATGTTAAAGCAGCTTGCTGCCGGTGGATTTAAGGACATTACACGAATTGCTTCTTCTTCCCCGATTATGTGGGAACAGATCTGCGAAAATAATTCTTCTAATATAAAAACATTGCTGACCTCCATGATTAATGATTTACAGGAAGTCATCAATCAGCTTGACAATGATAATGGCACATATGTGAATGAATATTTCAAAGAAGCCGGTGATTATCGTAATTCCGTACCAGACCATTCTATTGGATTATTTGACAAAGTCCATAAGCTTTATGTACACATTCCAGATCAGCCAGGTACGATTGCCACTGTTGCTTCTCTTCTTGCTTTTAATAATATCAGCTTAAAGAATATCGGCATCATTTACAATCGAGAATTTGAGGAAGGTGTCCTCGAAATTGTTCTCTATGATGAAGAATCCTGTCAAAAAGGTGCACAGGTTTTAGAAGAAAGAAACTACGTTGTACATATTCGTTAATTTATATTATAATTGTATAAGAAATCCTCTGTAACTATTCGGAACAAAACGCTACATTTTGCAGACAGATTCTGAATAGTTATAATTATTAGGTAATTGCGAAACCCGATAATTAAAATATGTGTGTGTTGCATAAAAACAGGTTTTAATTTCGATATATGAAAACAGATTTTTATGCAAAATAGATATAAAAGTTCAAAGTTTTGTGAGGAGAAACAAAATCACAATACCGAAAAAAGTCAGTATTTATGCGGATTTCAGAGTTTCGCAAATGCCTAATTATAATTATTTTTGAAAGGAGTTTTTATGAAAAAAGTAACACAAACAACCGGACTTTACGGAACACTTACAGTTCCTGGTGATAAATCCATCAGTCACAGAGCCATCATGTTTGGCTCTCTTTCCGAAGGCACAACAACCATTCACGGCTTTTTAAAAGGGGCAGACTGCCTTTCTACAATTGACTGTTTCCGCAAGATGGGCATTTCCATCGAAGAAAAGGACGAAACAATCTATGTACATGGTAAAGGTCTTCACGGACTCAGCAAGCCAGCAGAAATCTTAGATGTCGGAAACAGTGGAACAACAACCCGCCTTATTTCAGGAATTCTCGCTGGACAGAATTTTGATACTATCTTAAGCGGAGATGCTTCCTTAAATTCCCGCCCAATGGGAAGAATTATGAAGCCACTTTCTATGATGGGTGCGGATGTTACAAGTGTAGACGGCAACGGCTGCGCTCCCCTTTCTATTAAGGGGCACACTTTAAATGCAATTCACTACGATTCCCCTGTCGCTTCTGCTCAGGTAAAATCCTGTGTACTTCTTGCCGGATTATACGCAGATGGAAAAACAAGTGTAACAGAACCTGCCCTCTCAAGAGATCATACCGAACGAATGCTTCGCTCTTTTGGCGCAGATATTATATCTGACGCCAACACCTGTACCATTACTCCGCCAGAAACTTTACACGGACAGCACATCGAAGTACCTGGGGATATCTCTTCTGCTGCATTTTTTATTGTTGCAGGTCTGATTACTCCAAACTCCGAGATCACGATCAAAAATGTCGGTATCAATGATACCCGTGCAGGAATTCTAAAAGTATGCCAGAACATGGGGGCAGATATCACTTTATTAAATACCCGGGAAGAAGGCGGAGAACCCGTCGCAGATCTGCTGGTAAAGACAAGTGAACTTCATGGAACGGTTGTAGAGGGAAGCATCATCCCTACCCTTATTGACGAACTTCCTGTCATTGCCCTCATGGCCTGCTTTGCAAAAGGGGAAACCATTATCAAAGATGCACACGAACTTCGTGTAAAAGAATCTGACCGTATCGCTATCATGACAGAAAACTTAAGTGCCATGGGCGCAGATATCATTGATACCGATGACGGCTTTATCATCAACAGCCGTTCTGAAGATACAATCCCCGTCCTTCACGGAGCAGGCATTAACTGCTCTATGGATCACCGCATCGCCATGACATTTGCCATTGCCGGATTAAATGCGGATGGAGAAACGGTTATTACCGACTCTGATTGTGTGGATGTATCTTATCCAGGATTCTTTGCACAGTTAGAAGCTCTTTTTACAGAATAGACAGCATAGCTAAGACTTCTCAACCTTACACACTTAACGGAGAAAATTCTATGAAAAAAACACTAAAATGCTTTGCTTTGACCTTTTCTTTGGTTGTCGGATCTCTCCTTGCAGGAGCAGCTCTCCCACAAAAAGCAAATGCCGCAACAAAGTCCAAAGTCCAATTTAAAAAAAATGTAATTGCATATGAAGTTGCTGATTCTACTTATAACTTCATCCCTACTGGCAACGCCGCAGACAACCGCCGTGCTTTAAACTATTTGATGGCGGGAAATGCACGAAAAACCATAAATATCAATAATGATATTTCAATCGATACCTATTTACGTCCGGGAAATAACACAACAATCAATGCCGGAAAGCATACTATTACATCTGGAAATGGTGTAATCATCAATGTTCCTACCGCTGCATCCTATAATAATTTTAAAAATCTTACTATCAACGGCGGTATCTGGAAAAACACTTCCTCTGCCGGATTAAAAGGTACTATGATGCGCATTTCCTATGCATCAAACATTTCTATTAATAATGCTACTGTATATTGTAATTATACTGGTCATGGGATTGAGCTGATTGCCTGCAACGGTGTTTCCGTCAACGGATGTAAATTAATCCCACAGGGCAAATGTCCCAAAAATTGCGTAGAAGAACAGCTCCAGATCGACCTTGCCACTCCAAAAACTGCACCTGGACTTTACAGAATAAGTTCAAAGCTTTGTAACGGTACTCCAAGTAGAAATATTCGTGTGACCAACTGTACTGTCAGCGGAGCCAGAGGAATCTGCGCAAGCTTCCCTGGCAGCGAAGCAAAATACAGAAAAGCTGGAAACTATCATTCCAATATTACGATTGAAAACTGTACTATTACAGGAAAATCTGCAGAAGCTCTCGCACTTTTCAATACAAAGAGCGCTACGGTAAAAAACTGCCGCATAACAACAAAAACACCTTTAAAACGTAACTCCTATTCTGTAGGACTCGCTGTTGTATACCAGAAAGGTTCCTCTCCAAAAACAAGTGTTAAAAACAAAGTTGTCATTGAAAACAATATCGTAAGAGGCGGCCGACAGGGAATCTTTGTATTCTCCCACACATCAAAGAAGTTTGGTAAAGTAATCGTTAAGAGAAATAAAGCTTATGCAAGAACCGGGAAAAAGAATGCGATTCGCGTGATTTCCGCAAAGAAAAGGCAGATTTCCCAAAATAAGACAAAGAAATGGTGATAAATCAGAATTCCTTTACCAAAAGTGTCGTAAAATCAACCACTTAGACATAGATTATTGAAATTTATGATCCAAAAAAGGACAATATATGCGATGCACTACCGGGACAGGGTTGTACAGCATAGTTTATGTGATAATGTCATTGCTCCCTATATGGAAAGGCATCTGATTTATGATAATTCA
This sequence comes from bacterium, assembly GCA_963600375.1. Lineage (GTDB taxonomy): Bacteria > Bacillota > Clostridia > Lachnospirales > Lachnospiraceae > Anaerobutyricum. The sequence continues at coordinate 15,478 of CAVCBH010000234.1, forward strand.
GCCAGCCGTATAGGAAAAGGAACCCATTTTGCTATGGACAGACTGACTGGTTTTATGAGACAATATTATAAAAAATATGGGAATCAGACAAGTTCCTGGTTTGCTTCATTTTATCTGGATGGATTTAACCGTCTTATAAAAGAAAAGCTACAAATAAAGTATTATTCCCCATGCTTACAGACAGGATAAAATGGACAGAGAATCTATAGAACGAAGCCTTGCCAGCTACAGAGGGCATCTTTCTCATGGAAATACATGGAATTTAAGAAAGAATCTAAATAGCCATCTGATTCTTTCAAAAGAAACAGAGGAGGAGAGAAAAAAAGCGCAAGAAGAGCTTTTTAATAAAAAGAAAATACAAGGGGAAAGTGAGGAAAATCTATGAAAAAACAATGGAAACACATCAATCTATC
>CAVCBH010000235.1:0-3105 GCA_963600375.1 bacterium
TATAAAATCTATATCCAACAACACTTTAGAAACTAGATGGATGGAATACTAGAGCCTGTTTGACAGAATTTTTTGTGAAATAGATATCGGATTATACAGTGGTAATTTACTATTTTCTGTTAGTTGACAAAATAAATTTTCTTATATACAATATTCAAGATGTTTACAAAAATGAGAAGGCTATTTTGGTGGAGAGCATTTTAAACAGATAGCAGAAAGGAAGAGGATGGAGTTATGTTTGAAAAGTTGGAGAGAAAGCTTGTAAATGTATTGCTTTTTTTTGATTTGTTTAAGATGAAAACAAAGATTCCCACAAATTTTAGTGGAGTGATGAAGACGCAGGACAAGCGTGTGCAGAAACTTGTAAAAAGAGCGTATGAGATTCCATTTTATAAGAAAAGATTTGATGAGGCAGGGGTCAGGCCGGAAGATATCAAAACCGGAGATGATTTATCCAAGCTGCCATTACTTACAAAGGATGAGCTTCGTACATGGATGAATGAGGAAGCAAAGAATCCAAAGTATGAGTGCTGGTTCCATGATACAACGAGTGGTTCTTCCGGTATTCCGCTGATGCTTCTTGTTTCTCCGAAAGAAAAGGCATACAATATGGCGAACTGGTTTCGTGTTATGATGTGCGCCGGTTATAATCCATTTACAGGAAAGACAATGAGCCGAAAGAGTGCGCACAGTATTTCTGGTGGCAGTGATACATTTTTACAGCATTTTGGAATTTTACGCCGTGGCTTTGTAAATCAGTATGCGCCGGAGCCGGAGATTGTAAAGCAGATTAATGCGTACAAGCCAGACTTTTTATATATGAATAAGAGTGAGTTTATGCGTATTTGCTTATATTGCAAACAGAATCATGTAGAACTTGAAAAACCGAAGTTTTATTGTCCGACAGGAGAAAAGATTGATGATACCGCAAGAAAGCTTTTTGCAGAGATTTTAGGACCGGGAATCATTGATTCTTACGGAACAGCGGAGACAGGTGCGGCAATGATACGACTTTTTGACAGTAAGGAATATACGGTTCATAATGATTCTTTTGTTGTAAATATTTATGATGAAAAGAATCGTCCTGCCAAAGAGGGTAATATCGTAATTACTCCTCTTTACAAGACAGATCTCCCACTTATCAACTATGCGATTGGTGACAGGGGAACCTGTGAAGTTCGCAACGGCGTGCGTTATGTTACAAGTGTACAGGGCCGTATGAATGACTTCTTCCGCTATGATACAGGCGAAGTTACAACATTCTTCGAAATCGCACCGATCATCGCTCATTGTGAAGATATTTTACAGATGCGCTTTATTCAGGAAACCTATCATAAGATTCATATTCAGTGTGTACACAATAAAGCAGAGTCAAAACTTACGAAAGAAGAAGTTGAGAAGGATATGACAGCAAAGTTAAATGCGAAGTTCAAACATCCATTTGAGATTGAATATGAGTGGATGGATTCTATTCCACCAGATAAGAATGGAAAGCTTCGTATGATTGTGTGTAAAGTGCAGGATTAGGAGGTAACGAATGGCTGGGAAAAATAAAGACGCTTCTCTTAACAAGAGAGCCTTTACTTCAGGATTTTTTTTCATTCTGGCACAGCTTTTTGCAAGGGGTCTGACATTTGTAGTGACTCCGATTTATTCAAGACTGCTGACAAAGGCACAGTACGGTGTGGTCAGAACCTACGAGTCATGGCTTTTGATTGCCTACACGATTATGTCACTCTGCCTCTGGCGCAGTGTTGATGTGGCGAAGAAAGATTTTGAAGATGATTATAATGGCTATGTATCGAGCGTACATACACTTTCCTATATTGCTATTGCATTCTTCTTTGGTCTGTGCATGATATTTAAGACGCAGGTACAGGATTTCTGTCAGATGGATGATCTGATGTTTTACACCTGTTTTCTGTATGTATTTACGTATACAAGTATGCTTTATGTGCAGCGAAGAGATAAACAGGTGCTGAAATACAAGTTTAGTACAATGGCGACTCTGCTTACGATTGTGCCGGGAACTTTCCTGTCTATCTGGCTTATTTACAGAGGACGCGTTCAGGGGCTGATCGGACAGCTTGTAGATCGCCGTGTTATCGGTTACTATGTGCCGCAGATTATTGGTGGCGCTGTTGTCGCGATTGTTATCTGGACACAGGGTAAAAAGTTTATCAACTTAAAATATTGGAAATACGGTCTGGCATTCAGTCTTCCTCTTATTCCAGAAGCTTTATCCATTCAGATTATGAACCAGTCTGATAAAATCATGATTCAGAAAATGATCAGCAAAGAGGCAGCCGGTGTATTTGCCATTGCAACAACAATCTCTTTCATTATCTGGATACTGGAAGACTCTGTATGGAATGCCTGGATTCCGTGGCTTTATGCCAAAATAGGAGAGGGAGAGGAAAAAGAAGTTGCAAAACCGTGGATTTCTGTCATGCATATGTTTGGAATCCTTTCCTGGATTCTCGTAATGCTTGCTCCAGAAGAGATTTTAATCCTTGGTGGTACAAAATATAAAATGGCAGTCTGGCTTATCGCCCCGATGGTATCAGGAACTTTGTTCCGATTCTACAGCTACAGCTATTCTGCTCTCCAGAACTATTACAAACGAACCCAGTATGTAGCTGCGGGAACGATCGGAACGATGATATTAAATGTAATTTTAAACTACGTTTGTATCCTGAACTTCGGCTATATGGCAGCCGCATATACCACAGCGTTCAGCTATATTATTCTTCTGCTCGTACAGGGAATCTTAGAACATAAAATCACGGGAATGGTTATCGTACCACTTCAGAAAACAGTACTCATCGCCGTTGTTTATGGGGCAATTAATCTGCTCTCTATGAATCTTTACAGAGTTACATGGTATTATCGCTATGCGGTGTTGATTCTGGTTGTCGGTGTGGCTGCGATTGCGTTGAGAAAACAGGCGATGGCGGTTCTCAAAATGTTTAAGAAGAAATAGCATTTGCCACAGGCAAAGTAGACGCTCCCACAGAGAAAGTGATAGTCGGATTGCCAGAAGAATTATCAACAAGAACCCCTAAAAAATTTATTGATTTTGTTCCGTTGTGCTAAACGCTCCAT
>CAVCBH010000236.1:0-5303 GCA_963600375.1 bacterium
TTCTAACCTTCATAATTATGACACAAGAATTTATGAAGCATACCATGTAGCAGGTCTTGTAGCAGGTATAAAGCTCAATCATCTTCTTGATAAGGGTGACATTACAGCAGATGAGTGTATCATTGGTTTTGTAGCGTATGAGAAGAATGCAAAGACAACAAGCTGTATCAATGCGTTCTATCTTGGTGTGGAAAGAGCCTGTTCTCAGTCATCTGTGTTAGTTCGCTATGTCGGCAAGAGAGGTGTCTATGATGCAGATGGAAAGGCAGCAAGACAGCTTGTCGCAGCAGGAGCTAAGTTCATGGCACAATATACTTATACAACAGCTGTTGCAACGGTTTGTGCAGAGAATGATACACCGTTAATTGGTAATGACATCAATCTTATCTCCACAGCACCAAAGGATGCCCTTACTTCTGTTACGTCTGATTGGAGCGTATACTATACGTATGCTGTGAATAAAGTATTAAAAGATAAGGAAATCGCAACAGACTGGACAGCCGGTTACGCAGAGAATGCTGTTGTTCTTTCTCAGTTAAATGATGAACATGTATCTGATGGTACTGCAGCAAAGGTTGCCGAGATTGAAAAGAATTTGAGAGCGGGCAATGCAAAAATATTTAATATAGAGAAGTTTACAATCGATGGTTCTTCTCTTGATACTTTAGCAAAGAGTAATAGTAAATTTAAAAAATATAAAAAGTATATCAAGAATGGAAACTTTCAGGAATCCATGGAACAGTCCCAATCTATTTTTGATACATTTATTGATGGAATTACGGAAAGTACACATGATTATTTAGCAGAGCAGTCCACAAGTTCTGATGAAGCAACAACAGAATCAAATTAATAATTTGAAATGCAGCAAAAAACGTATGTGTTTAGTTGCAAAAAACTTGATATTTTCCAGTAAATGAAAAGCAGAGTAGATGAAAAGCTGGTTTTAGAGCTTGTATTCTGGAAATAACTGTGCTATAATGATTTAGATTTTGTGTAGATGGCAGGAGGTGTGAAATTTGGCTAGAACATTAGTAACAATCATTTTTATGTTAATATGTCTTGCGATGATTATCGTGGTAATGATGCAGGAAAGCAAGAATTCAGGGTTCGGTGCCTTAAGCGGACAGGTTGATTCTGATTCTTATGTTAAAAAGAACCGTGGCCGGACTAAGGAAGGTAAGTTAGAGAGAATTACAGCAATTCTTGGATTTTTATTCTTCGTAGTAGCCATCGGCCTTTGCCTGAAGGTTTTCCAGTAATTTTAAAGCAGACTAATGATGCCGTCTCAATTCGCAAGTTGAACTGAGACGGCTTTTTTTGACAAAAGTTTTGACAGGGGAAACTAAATATTATGAAAGATAAATTATTATTTGAACAGCGTAAAAAAAGTATTCGGGATATGATTTATGATCCGAATTATATTCCTTTAAAATTAAAAGAGATGGCGTATCTTATGGACGTGCCGCATAAAGACAGAGGAGCATTAAAAGAAGTGATGGATGCGCTGGTGACAGATGGCAGTGTGGAACTTACCGCAAGAGGAAAGTATGTTAAGCCGGAGAATCAGAACCTGACCGGTGTATTTACTGCTAATGCCAGAGGGTTTGGCTTCGTGACTGTTGAGGGAGAAGACGAGGATATCTTTATCCCGGCAACGTATGTTAACGGCGCACTTCACAAAGATGTTGTTAAAGTAAAGGTGACAAAGAAGACCGGCGGTGATGGAAAGCGTCGTGAAGGAATGGTCTTAAAGATTTTAGAACGTGGATGTAAGACGCTTGTTGGTACATTCCAGAAGAATACAAGCTTTGGATTTGTCCTTCCAGATGACCGCCATTACGATAAAGATATTTTTATTTCAAAGAAGCATATCAATGGAGCAAAAGATGGAGATAAGGTTGTTGTTCGTCTGACAGATTTTGGAGGGGAACGCAAGAAACCAGAAGGAGCCGTTATTGAGATTCTTGGAGCCATGGATGACCCGGCAACGGATGTGACAAGTATTGTTCGTGCTTATGGAATCAAAGAAGAATTTCCAAAGTCCGTTATAAAAGAAGCACAGTCCATCCCACAGAAAATCACAGAACAGCCAGTTGGAAAGCGTGCTGATTTCCGTGATCTTCTTACTGTGACAATTGACGGGGAAGACGCCAGAGACTTAGATGATGCGATTACCCTTTCTAAAAAGGATGGAAAGTATTATCTTGGTGTGCATATTGCAGATGTTTCCCATTATGTGCGAGAGGATTCTCCACTGGATAAAGAAGCGTTAGAGAGAGCAACCAGTGTTTATCTTGCTGACCGGGTAATACCGATGCTTCCAAGAGAACTTTCCAATGGGATCTGTTCTTTAAATGCCGGAGTAGAACGTCTGGCAATGAGTTGTATGATGACTTTTGATGAACATGGCAATGTCCTTGATCACACAATCACAGAGTCGGTTATCCGTGTTGATGAGCGAATGAGTTATACCGGAGTAAAGGCAATCCTTGAAGGAGAAGACCATCCAGAAGGAAAACGGGAAGACATTCGTGATTTTTGCTTCCTTATGAAAGAAGCTGCCGCTATCTTAAAAGAAAAACGAAGAAAACGCGGAGCAATTGATTTTGACTTCCCAGAATCTAAAATTGTTGTGGATGAGAAAGGCTATCCAGTAGATATCCATCCATATGAGAGAAATGTTGCGACAGACATTATCGAGGACTTTATGCTTCTTGCCAACGAAACCGTTGCCGAAGATTATTTCTGGCAGGAGATTCCGTTTGTTTATCGTACTCATGAAGCACCGGATAGTGATAAGATAAAGAAGCTTGACACATTTATTCATAACTTTGGCTACTATATGAAGACCGGAAGAGAGAACTTTCATCCCAAAGAAATTCAGAAACTTCTCTTTTCTTTAGAGGGAGAACCGGAAGAGCCATTAATCAGCCGCCTTGCCCTCCGCTCTATGAAGCAGGCGAAGTATACCACATTAAATGTTGGACATTTCGGACTTTCTACACAGTACTATACGCATTTTACTTCACCAATTCGTCGTTATCCAGACTTGCAGATTCATCGAATCATCAAGGAAAATATTCATGGCAGGTTAAATCAGAAACGGTTAGAGCATTATGAAGCAATCCTTCCTGCAGTAGCACAGCAGAGTTCTACGATGGAACGCCGTGCACAGGATGCGGAAAGAGAAGTAGATAAACTGAAAAAAGTAGAATATATGCAGCAGTATATAGGAGAAGCTTTTACCGGTGTTATTTCTGGAGTGACCGCCTGGGGCTTCTTCGTAGAACTTGAAAATACAATCGAAGGAATGGTTCCGATCAACAGCCTTTTTGATGATTTCTATGTATTTGATGAAGAAAGCTATAAACTGACCGGAGAGCATACTGGGCGAATATTCACTCTTGGTCAAAAAGTTGAAATCGTAGTTCGCTCAGCCGATAAAATGGAACGAACTATTGACTTTATATTAAAAGAATTCTCTCAGTATGGTGCCTGTCCAGATCCAGATGACTACTACGGAGATGGAATGCCAGCAGGAAAGAACGGAGATGCAAAGTCTGGAGAATATCCGACAGGCAAGGAAGAATCTGAATTTGACGAAACAGGAGAGAGCCTTCCAGATAAAGACGGTATTCTATTAAATGACTGGATTGACGATGAGGAAGCAGATCGCCTTCTTCACTTATATAGTAAAAAGAAGATTGATGAAATCTAGAGCTTGTTTGTGTAAATCAGTTGCCAAAGTAATAGGAAAGGGGAATCTATATGGCAAAATCAGAAGGTATTAAGTTAATTGCCAATAACAAAAAAGCATATCACGATTATTTTATCGATGAAAAATATGAGGCAGGCATTGCCCTCCATGGAACCGAAGTAAAGTCTCTCCGCATGGGAAGATGCAGTATCAAGGAATCCTTTGTAACAATAAGCAATCAGGGAGAAATCCTCATTAATCATATGCATATCAGCCCTTATGAAAAAGGAAATATCTTTAATAAAGACCCGCTCCGCGTAAGAAAGCTTCTTCTTCATAAATCAGAAATCAATAAACTCGCCGGACAGATTAAAATGAAAGGCTACACATTAATTCCATTAAAAGTCTACTTTAAAGGCAGCCTTGTAAAGGTGGAAATCGGACTTGCACGCGGTAAGAAACTGTATGATAAGAGACAGGATATCGCAAAGAAAGACGCAAAAAGGGAGGCAGAAAGAGACTTTAAAATACGGAATCTGGGATAATCTGATTTGCTGTAGACAGGGCAAGAAAGACGCTCCCAAAGAAAGAAGAGATCCTATATCTGTGATCTATCACTGTGGGTTGAATGTTCGCTAAAATGCTCGCATTCAATCCTCGTTCTGAGGTTACAGATATAGGATCTCTTCTTTCTTTGGGAGCGTCTTTCTTGCCTGCGGCAAATCAGAATCTGTCATCTTTTGCGATTGTTTTTCGGTATAAACCACCCATTTTTGCATATTTAGTATTATGGCAACTATTCAGAGACTCTTTTTATAAAAGAAAAAGGGTGTTTCAGGAGAAAAGGAAGTAAGGAGAGTGCAAAATGTGGAAAAAAATAAAACGAATCATATCGTGTATTCTTGCACTGGTATTGCTGTTATCTATGATGAGTGGACAGCAGTTTTTTGTACAGGCAGAGAGTGAAAAAGCGGCAACAGGACAGACAAAAGAAGTAGAGAATAAGACAGAAGAGGCAGGAAAATCCTCATCTAAGGAGGACAGTAAAGAGTCAGATAGTAAAGAGGAGGAAAATAAAAAAGGAGATTCTTCCACGAAATCAACGGAGAAATCAACAGAAAAATCGACAGAAAAGACAACAGAGAGCAAGAAAGAAGAGGAAAAAACGGACAAACCAGATAAGGATAGTGAGAGTACTTCAGAAGAATCCGATATAAAAAAAGAGAATAAGAATGAATCAGCAAGCGATAAAGATAGTAAGACAGAAGAAATTACGCAGAGAGTAGTGGAAAAAGAAATGAAAACAGAACAAGAAGAAAGTGCGGAAAAAATAACAGAGAATGCAGAAGAGACGGACGAAGCACCGGAAACTGCAACAACAGAAAATGAGACAGAAACAGTAAGTGAGACAGAGAGTGCAGAGACAGAAAAAGTAACTGACAAAATGAAAGAATATATTCCACAGGAACAGCCAGAAGAAATTAATGTGAAAGCTTATGCAAAAGAAGGTGTTTTTCCAGAAGGAAGCATCATAAAAGTGAGAAAAATCAATAAAGAAGAGAAAATGCAGACAGAGTCTGCCCTAAAAAAAGAAGTAGAATATGAT
>CAVCBH010000237.1:0-2853 GCA_963600375.1 bacterium
TGCAAACAATTAACACAATTCGAGAGTTCTAATGCTTTTGACCCCGGCATCATAAAATATCATTATTTATCTCCGTAATATAGAGACACATTTATAAAAACATATTAATAACAAAGACATATTAATTAGACAGGAGGATGAAAGCAGATGGAACAATATAACGTAACCGGAATGACTTGTGCGGCATGTCAGACTCGTGTAGAGAAAGTTGTCTCTAAAGTTCCTGGTGTTACAAGTGTTTCGGTGAGTCTTTTAACAAATTCTATGGGAGTAGAGGGAACGGCCGCTTCGGTAGATATCGTCGCTGCAGTAGAGAAAGCCGGCTACCATGCTTCCGTAAAAGGAACAGCAAAGGAGAGTAGTCAGGAAGCGGAAGCTTTAGCGGATACAGAGACACCAAAGTTATTAAAGAGATTGATTATTTCTCTGATCTTTTTAATGCCGCTTATGTATCTTTCTATGGGACATATGATGTGGAACTGGCCATTGCCGGGATTTTTAAATAATAATCATGTAGGTATGGGGCTTGCACAGCTTTTATTTACTGTAATCATTATGGTAATTAATCAGCGTTTCTTTATCAGTGGATTTACAAGTCTGATTCACAGAGCTCCCAATATGGACACCTTAGTTGCGATGGGGGCAACCGCAGCTTTTGGTTATAGCACCTATGCATTGTTTGCAATGACAGTAGCACAGGTAGCAGGCAATGACAAACTTGTTATGAGCTACATGCATGAATTTTATTTTGAATCTGCCGCCATGATTCTTACATTGATTACTCTTGGTAAGACACTGGAGGCATATTCAAAAGGAAAAACAACAGATGCCTTAAAGAGCCTTATGAATCTTGCACCAAAGATGGCCACTGTTGTCCGCAATGGACTGGAGAGGCAGATCTCTGCTGATCAGGTGAAAAAGGGAGATATTTTCCTTGTAAAACCGGGAGAAAGTATACCTGTAGACGGTATTGTTCTTGAGGGAAATAGTGCGATTGATGAGTCTGCACTTACCGGAGAAAGTATACCAGTAGATAAGACAGAAAGAGACAATGTTTCTGCGGCTACAATCAATCAGTCTGGATTTTTAAAATGCGAAGCAACAAGAGTCGGAGAGGATACTACTCTTTCTCAGATTATCAGGATGGTAAGTGATGCAGCAGCAACAAAAGCGCCTATTGCTAAGATTGCTGATAAAGTATCTGGTATTTTTGTACCGGCAGTTATCACAATTGCAATTATTACGATTATTGGATGGCTTCTTGCAGGAGAAAGTGTCGGATTTGCCCTTGCAAGAGGTATTTCTGTCCTTGTAATCAGTTGCCCTTGTGCATTAGGTCTTGCAACTCCAGTTGCAATTATGGTAGGGAACGGCGTTGGCGCAAAGAATGGTATTTTATTTAAGACAGCTGTATCTTTAGAGGAAGCTGGAAAGGTAGATATCGTTGCATTGGATAAGACAGGAACCATCACAAATGGTCAGCCGAAAGTAACCGATATTCTTCCGGCAGATGGCATTAGTGAAAATGAACTTTTGGAAGCGGCTTTTGCTCTTGAAAAGAAGAGTGAGCATCCGTTAGCAAAGGCAATTGTAGAATATGGTGAGGAGAAAAACTTTACCGTTTCTGTTGTAGACGATTTCCAGGCTGTTCCTGGTAATGGACTGACTGGAATATTAAATAATAAGACACTTACTGGTGGTAACTTACTTTTTATAGAAAAGAGTTTATCTATCTCTGAGGAAATAAAACATAGTGCAGAACAGTTGGCATCTGCCGGAAAAACACCGATTTTCTTTGCAAAAGAGAATCGTCTGCTTGGAATTATCGCCGTAGCTGACATAATTAAAGAAGATAGTCCTCAGGCCATCAAAGAATTAAAAGCGATGGGAATTCATGTTGTTATGTTAACCGGAGATAATGAACGCACTGCAAAAGCGATTGGAGAGCAGGCTGGTGTTGATAATGTAATCGCAGGCGTTCTTCCAGATGGAAAAGAAAGTGTTATTCGTGCATTAGGAGAAAAAGGCAAAGTTGCCATGGTTGGTGATGGAATCAACGATGCCCCCGCTTTAACTCGTGCCGATGTAGGTATTGCAATCGGAGCAGGTACGGACGTAGCAATGGATGCGGCAGATGTTGTATTAATGAAGAGTAAGCTTGCCGATGTTCCAGCAGCAATCCGCTTAAGCCGAGGCGTATTACGAAATATCCACGAAAACTTATTCTGGGCATTCTTCTATAATACAATTGGGATTCCTCTGGCAGCAGGTTTATTAATTCCGATATTTGGATTAAAACTTAATCCGATGTTTGGAGCGGCAGCAATGAGTTTATCCAGTTTCTGCGTAGTTACAAACGCATTACGTTTAAATCTGTTAAATATCCGAAGCACCAAGAAGGATAAAAAGAAGAAAACTGCAATAGATGTTAGTTTAATTAACATAAATAATAATGAAAAGAAAGAGGTAAATGGAATGACAAAGACAATGAATATCAAAGGTATGATGTGTGGACACTGTGAAGCAACGGTAAAGAAAGCTTTAGAGGCACTTCCAGAAGTAGCTTCCGCTGAAGTAAGCCACGAGAAGGGAACTGCGGTGGTTACTTTGGAAAAAGAAATTTCGGATGATGTTTTGAAGAAAACGGTGGAAGACAAAGATTACGAAGTAGTTGAGATTAAGTAATAATTTGCGTAAGCAAGACTGACGCTCTCACAGAGAGCTGTTTTTGTTAAACTGAAATTACTATTTAATGTTGAAGTGCTTTGGGGAATCACCGGAAGATTACAATTTTCTGTGGATTGGTTTTCAAAAAAATTGGCTCTCAAATTATTGTTGTAATAAGTAGGAAAT
>CAVCBH010000238.1:0-20144 GCA_963600375.1 bacterium
AGATTGCAGGAATGATTTTTCAGACACGCTCTAGAGCGAGGATTGAATGCGAGCCTTTAAGCGAACATTCAACCCACAGTGATAGAGTCACAAATATAGGGTATCTTCTCTCTTTGGGAGTGTCTTCCTTGCCTGCGGCAAATTACTATTTATCATATTTTTTCTTTTTCTCTCATAGTTATAGAAAGCCCACTATTCTAAAAGGATGTGCTTTTTTGAACTATTATTTTAATTATCTGAAGCGTATTTTAAAATATAAAATTTGTACTTTTTCTCTGTTTTTTGTCATCTCTATTCTCTTTACATTTCTTACTGATTCCTGCTACATAAACACTTTCGCCTTTTCAAACACAGAAATAGTCAAGAATTTCGCTACAGACACCTGTCCTCCAGAATCCGTTTTTCAATCACGCTCTACCTCATTAACGCAGAATAATGCATCTAAAACTTCTGTCCCTGATGAACTTTCTTCGCTTCATGCAAAAGCGGCTATTCTTATGGATGGAGATAACCAGAGAGTTTTATTTGGCAAGGACGAAGAAAAAGAACTTCCTATGGCAAGTACGACTAAGATTATGACCTGTCTGTATGCAATCGAACATGGCAATCTTTCGGATAAGGTTACTTTTTCACGAAGAGCGGCATCCGCTCCCAAAGTGCGGCTTGGTGCCAAGAGTGGTTCTCAGTTTTTGTTATCCGATTTGCTTTACGCATTAATGCTGGAATCCTATAATGATGTTGCCGTTGCAATTGCAGAGCATATCGGTGGTTCTGTAGAGCAGTTTTGTGCAGATATGACACAGGAGGCAAGAGATTATGGCTGTTACCACACTTCTTTTGAAACGCCAAATGGATTAGACAGTACCAAACATTACACAACCTGTCATGATCTTGCCTTACTGACCTGTCTGGCACTGAAAAATGTAAACTTCTGTAAAATTATTACTGAGGAATCTTTTTCTATCAAAGAATTAAAAGACGGGCAGACATATTCTTTAAATAACAAAAATCTATTTTTAACTTCCTATAATGGTGCGATTGGCGTAAAAACCGGATATACCAATAATGCCGGATATTGTTTTGTCGGAGCAGTAAAAAAAGACAGACATTATCTGATTTCCGTTGTTTTAGGAAGTGGTTGGTATCCAAATCGACACTATAAGTGGGAAGATACAAAAAAACTGATGGACTATGGGATAAAAAACTACAACAAAAAAGATATCCCTTTAAATCAGGAAATCCCGTCCAAACTCCCGGTAAACAGTGGACGTAAATCTACCTGCACCCTTTCTATCCCCAAATCCATTAGCTTAAATGTATCGCCTGCCGAAAAAACGAAATGTATTATCAGTCTTCCATCAGCTTTAACTGCACCCGTCCAGAAAGGGACTGCTGTAGGCTCTGTTGTTCTTTACATTGATTCAAAACCATATCGCAGCTATCCGATATATGCTAAACAAAACATCAAAAAACTAACCTTCAGCTATTGCTATAAAAAGGTGTTTTACTATTTAATTCATTAAGTAACAACTGGAGGATTTACGGCAGAAGACTTCAGCTTGCAACCTCAAATCACCTCCCACCTGCTACTTTAATCCACTTAAATCCAGCCACTGTCAGCAACCGAAAAAGCCTGTACCCTATATTTGTGCCCTTAGAGTAAGGATTGGATGTGAGCGCGGAGGCAAACATTCAATCCGCAGTGATAGAGTCACAAATATAGGGTACAGGCTCTTTCCGGTTGTGTCTGTTCCTAATGAATTAAATAGTAAAACAGTAGCACATTCCCCCCTTTCTATGCTAGAATAAGATCATTCTGAATTGTAATGCCATCAGGCATTCACCTGCAATTCAGTAATCCCAACATGAAAGGACTTTATTTATGAAACGTAAAGCATTAAAGTATGCTTTCCCATATACCCTGCCAATCTGCGCCGGGTTTTTATTTTTGGGAATGTCTTACGGTTTTTTTGCAAGCAGTAAAGGATTTTCTTTTATTTATCCTCTCTGCATGAGTATGTTCATTTTTGCCGGTTCTATGGAATTTGTGACGGTAAGCCTGCTTTTGGCTTCTTTTAATCCAATTTATTCTTTTTTACTGACATTGATGGTAAATGCAAGACATCTTTTTTATGGTATTTCCATGCTGAGTACTTATAAAGATTATAAAGGAATCAAAAAGTTTTACCTGATTTATGGAATGTGTGATGAAACTTTCTCTCTGAACTGTTCCATCACACCACCGCCGAAGATCGATCGGGAATGGTTTATGATATGGGTAACCCTACTAAACCAGATTTACTGGGTTTTCGGGGCTACGATGGGGGCTGTGCTTGGTTCAGTCGTTCATTTTGACACAACCGGAATTGAATTTGTGATGACCGCATTATTCTTCGTAATGTTCCTTGACCAGTGGGAAGCCGCAAGCCGACACCTTCCTGCTCTAATCGGTGTCATATGTTCTCTTGCCTGTCTGCTTATATTTGGAAAAAGTAACTTCATGATTCCTGCTATGGCATTGATTATCTTGAGTTTTTTCTTATGCCGAAACAAATTAGATGATTCCGATAAAATTATAAAAACTCAGAAAACAGAGAACAACACAGCTACAATTTCTAAAACATCAGAAACAGAGAACAACACAGCTACAGTTTCTAAAATATCAGAAACAGAAGACAACACAGCTACAGTTTCTAAAATATCTAAACTAGTGAACAACCTGAAAAATAAAGTAGCAAATGAAAATTTACTACAATCTGTGGAAGCCGATAATAACAAGATAAACGAAAGCGAGGGAGATGCATAATGACTACAACACAACAGATTATCACTATCACCGTAGTCGTACTCGGCACAATGACAACACGTTTTCTGCCATTTATCATTTTCTCCGCAGACAGTGCACCGGACTTCGTGAGATTTCTGGGACGAGTTCTTCCTAATGCAGTAATTGGGCTTCTTGTCATTTACTCTTTAAAAGATTCGATTGGTGGAGTAAATCATTGTATACCGGAACTTATTGCACTGGCATTTATTTTTATTCTACATAAATGGAAGAAGAATACATTGCTCAGCATTGCAGGTGGAACAGTTCTGTATATGTTTCTCATACAAATGGTATTCTAAGTGATTCTGATTTGCCGCAGGCAAGGAGACGCTCATCAAAAGAGATTGACATAGGAACTATTAGCATAACAGGACACTAAGAAAATTGGTATGGCAGAGTTTTTATTTTCGCTTGCATCATTCATAAATTCTCTATTTATTTATCGACATGGAAATAAATAGAATTACTATGAGGGTAGAATGGTCTACTATAATAAGAGGTCGAGTGTCAATCCTATGGAATCTAATTTCCCAGATATCCAAATTTTCCTGTTGCCATCCCCAAATCTTTTTAACTGATTTGTAGGATTTAGAATGGTCAGCCGCTGATTGGTAGAAAATTGGTAGCTGAATTGCCAGAAGTCCTCAAATAAAAAAGAAAAAAACTTCTTATAAGTATTGCATTTTGTTCCTTTGTGCTGCGGAATTTTGACCATAGAAACTTCGCATTCGTTTCTGCGAAGTTTCTGTTCTACTGGGCAAAATGGAGCGTTTAGCACAAGAGAACAAAATCAAACTTATAAGAAGTTTCTTTTTTACAGAAGCACTTTGAAGCAATTCAGCTACCAGGCTTCTACCAATCAGCGGCGTCTATTCTCTAACGTCCAATCAGAGTATTATACAATTCTTCATAACGTTTCTTAGAAACACCCCATGAAAGGTCTTTCTCCATCGCTCTTGTTATCATATGATCCCAAAGCTCCGGCTGTTCAAAGTAAATGTACTTACTGTAGTTAACTGTATTGATGAGTTCATCTCCATTATAGTTACTGAAGGAGAATCCATCTCCGGTATCCTCGAATTCATTCAGAGGCATAACCGTATCTTTTAATCCACCTGTCTCACGGACAATCGGAATCGTTCCATAGTGGAATGCGATAATCTGTGTTAATCCACACGGTTCAAACAAGGATGGCATTAAGAAGGCATCTGCTGCCGCATACAGTTTATGTGCTAAATCATCGGAGTAGAGGATATTCGCAGAAACTTTGTCGGAGTTACACCATGCATAGTAGCGGAACATTTCCTCATAAGAAGGGTCTCCGGTTCCGATTACGACAATCTGTGTGTTATCATCAATGAGACGATCCATTGCGTAACGTACAAGGTCAAGACCTTTCTGGTCTGTCAGACGGGAAATAAGTCCAATCATGTATTTGTTTGGATTCACTTCAAGACCAAGCTGCTTCTGGAGTGCTGCTTTATTTGCAGCCTTTCCTTCTCTGTGATTGTATTCCGAATAATTCTGGTAAAGTTTTGCATCATTGGCTGGGTCATATAAGGAGTAATCAACACCATTTACAATACCGAAAAGGCTCTGGTTTCGTGCGCTTAACAGTCCGTCTAATCCTTCACCATAATAGGCTGTCTGAATCTCCTGTGCGTAAGTGTTACTTACTGTTGTGACAAAGTCAGAGTACACGATTCCACCTTTGAGCATATTCGCATCTTTCTGGAACTCTAATTTGTCTGGTGTGAACAGATAGTCTGGAAGTCCGCTTAAGCCCTTCATTGTATTCATGTCCCACACACCCTGAAAACGAAGGTTATGAATCGTCATCATTGTCTTAATTCCCCAGAAGAATGGGTTTGCTGAAAATTCGGTTTTTAAGTAAACTGGAATTAATCCTGTCTGCCAGTCATGACAGTGAATCAGGTCCGGGCGGAAGTCAATAACAGGAAGGATAGAAAGAACGGCTTTACAGAAGAAAGTAAATCTCTCTACATCTGTTCTTGTATCGGAATATGGCTTCATTGCTCCAAAGTAATCTAAGTTATCAATAAAATAATAAGTAATGCCATTATAAACGTACTTCATAATGCCCACATGTACGTTTGGAATATATGGTCCTACACCCATGTAGAAATGAGTAACATACTCGAAGTTGTTACGGTACTCTTCTGGTATTCCGCGGTAATTTGGCATTACAACACGTACATCCCACTCGTTTTTGTCAAATTCTTTTGGTAACGCTCCTACTACATCTGCGAGTCCACCTGTTTTCATAAAAGGGACGCATTCAGAAGCTGCAAACAGAATCTTTTTCATAGTAATCCTCCCTGTGTTATCATAGTTTATCTTGTGATAATAAAATTATCAGGAAAATGCTGTGATATATAGCATTGACTTTCAATAAAATAACGCAAGATATTTTTTATTAACAAGGTAACTAAATGATGTGCTGTGGTGGCATCATCAAACAAAGTTAACACCGTTCAATAAGAAAACCTGGTAAGTTATTTAGCAAAATATCAATGAGATATTATTGTAGCATTTTCCTGTAATTTTTATGAATCTGAGTAGTTATATTTTACAATAATTTTTATCAGAATGCCATACTTATTTTGGTTTTTTAGGAATATTTTGTGGACTGCCATTATCTAAAACCAATAGGCTTCCTGCTTCATCGACCTCATATCTACTGTCTCCACAGGCATTGATTTGGACACTCCCTGCCTTATATATTATTTTAAGCGTGTTTCAAGGAATGATTTTAAGAATTCTAAGAATTTTTCCATTTCCTCATCTGTTCCGATTGTGATTCGCAGATAATTATTAATGCGAGGTTTGTCAAAGTAACGTACATAAATATCATTTTCTCTGGCTGCCTCAAAGATTTCCTTCGCAGGTACTTCGGGATGGGAAGCGAAAAGGAAGTTCGCCTTTGAATCCGGGAAAGTAAAGCCAAGTTTTTTCATCTCATCTTTGAACCATTCTCTTGTATTTACAATCTTTTCCACCGTTTCTTTAAAATAAACCTCATCCTCGATAGATGCCGTTCCAAGAAGGATGGATGGGCGGTTCATTGTGTAGGAGTTGAAAGAATACTTTACATCATTTAAAGCTTTGATTAATTCTGCACCCCCCATTGCGTAGCCGATACGCATTCCTGCCATAGAACGAGACTTGGAAAATGTCTGCACAACTAAGAGGTTCTCGTATTTGGAGAGAAGTTCCTGTGCGCTGTGTCCACCAAAGTCTACGTAGGCTTCGTCTACGATAACAACTACGTCCTGATTGTGAGAGATGATATCCTCAATCTCGTCAAGTGGCATCAGCACGCCGGTCGGTGCATTCGGGTTCGGGAATACGACTCCACCATTTTTCCAGTAGTAGTCGTCTTTTTTTATCATAAAGTTTTCATCTAATGGTTTTTTATCATATGGAATCTTGAATAAATCAGCCCACACATCATAAAATGAGTAAGTGATATCCGGGAAAAATATCGGCTTTTCGCTATTAAAAAATGTAAGAAAAGCCATGGCGAGTACATCATCGGAACCAACTCCGACAAATATCTGGCTGCTGTCTAATCCCTTATATTTTGCAATGGTATCTACTAACATTCCAGCGGTTGGATCTGGATAGAGACGAAATTCCTCTGTTTTAGCGCAGATTTCCGCGCACTGCTCTTTTACCCCTGGTGAAGGTGGATAAGGATTCTCATTGGTGTTTAACTTTATTACATTTGCTTTTTTTGGCTGTTCGCCTGGTACATAAGGAACAACCTGTCTGATATTTTTCTTCCACTCCTGCATAATTCTTAACGCTCCATTTCCTGTAATTTGCTTAATTTTGCTGCCTGGTCTGCTGCGGTTAAGCTATCAATAATTTCGTCAAGGTCACCATTTAAAATGTCATCAAGACGATGGAGGGTTAACTTGATTCTGTGGTCTGTTACACGTCCCTGTGGGAAGTTGTAAGTACGAATCTTCTCTGCACGGTCACCAGTACCAATCTGGCTCTTACGAAGCTCTGCCTCTGCATCGTGTGCTTTGGACTGCTCTAAATCATACAGACGTGCACGAAGTACTTTAATCGCTTTATCTTTGTTCTTAAGCTGTGATTTCTCATCCTGACAGGAAATAACGATACCTGTTGGGATATGAGTTAAACGTACAGCAGAATCGGTTGTATTTACACACTGACCACCGTTTCCTGACGCTCGGAATACATCGAAGCGGCAATCGTTCATATCTAACTGTACATCTACTTCTTCCGCTTCTGGCATGATTGCTACAGTGATTGTGGAAGTATGAATACGTCCGCCGGACTCTGTTGCAGGGATACGCTGTACACGGTGAACACCACTCTCGTATTTCAGACGGGAGTATGCACCCTGACCGTTAATCATAAAGGAAACTTCCTTGAATCCTCCGATACCGTTCTCATTTACATCGATGAACTCTGTTTTCCAACGCTGTGATTCTGCATAGTTTTTGTACATACGATAAATCTCAGCAGCAAATAATGCAGCCTCATCTCCACCGGCACCTGCACGAATCTCAACGATAACATTCTTATCATCGTTAGGGTCTTTTGGAAGAAGGAGAACCTTTAATTCTTCCTCATATTTCTCTACATTTTTCTTTGCTTCGGATAATTCTTCTTTCAGAAGTTCACGCATTTCCTCATCGTGTTCTTCTTCAAGCATTTCCACGCTGTCTTCGATTGTCTGCTTTGCTTCTTTATATTCTTTGTATTTCTCTACGATAGGAGCCAGCTCGTTCTGCTCTTTCATCAGATTACGGAATCGATTCTGATCACTAACTACATCTGGTTCACTAAGTTCCTGCATAACCTCATCGAGACGTTTTACAAGATCCTCTAATTTATCAAACATCTTTATTCCTCCTGTTTTCTTGCACTTTTATAAATATTTATGCTTTTTACTTATAACCCCTACTATATATGCCCGTCACGATTCGGTCAAGTCCTGCAAGGTCTTTATGCACCTTTACTTCAGAAAATCCTCTCTCGTTCATAAGACGGGTCAGGTCTTCTCCCTGTTCCGCCCCGATTTCAAAATAAATTCGTCCATCTGGATTCAGATAATCAGGAGCCTCATTTATAATCTTTCGATAAAAGCTGAGTCCGTCTGCTTCGCCGTCAAGAGCAAGGCGTGGCTCGTGTTCTTTTACTTCTGGCATTAAACTTTCAATTACTTCTGACGGAATGTACGGTGGATTGGACAAAATGTAATCGAATCTGCCTTCGATATTCTCGAAAAGATTTCCTTTTATTAAGGTAACATCTGCACATAAGTTGTCTGCATTCTTTTTTGCGACAGTGAATGCTCCATCAGAAATGTCTGCCAAAGTTACTTCTGTATCTGGACAAAGCTTTGCAACGGAAATGCCAATGCAACCGCTTCCTGTGCATAAATCTAACACTTTAACTTTTGTTGATTTCTGCTCTGGCTTTTTGTTATCCGCACCATACTTTTCACAGTGCTGCACACCATGATTTTCATAAAATTCTACAATATCCTTTTTTGCAGTATCTCCACGGCAGTCTACTTCCGAAAGATTTCGCTTCTGTCTTGCCTCAACCGCTTTCTCCCGAATTGATTCTACCGCCATTTCCACCAGACATTCTGTGTCCTGTCTCGGAATCAGCACCCGCTCATCGACATAGAAATCATATCCCATAAATTCACATTCACCCATGAGATACTGTAAGGGAACTCTCTGCTCTCTTTGCTTAAGAACATCTTCTAACTCTTCTAAAAGTTCTTCCTTTACTTCCCCATTCGGGTTCATGTAAAATTCAGCTCTGTCGATATGAAGCTTCCAGTCAAGAAATGCCCAGCTTTCATATTCAAAATCTTCAATTCCTGCATTTTGCAGTCGTTCTCGTATATTTGTTAAAACTTCCCGGATTGTCATGCCTAGTCCTCCAGTTCGCCGTTATGCATTGCCCGAAGATATTCTCTCCAGTCAAAAACGCCTTCTACTGCCTTAATTGCGACTTCCATCATCTCTGCATCCGGCTCTCTTGTTGTAAAATACTGTAAGCACAATCCTGGCTTACTTAACATATTCACAATCTTCGAATCGCTTCTTCCTGCCAGACGGATAAATTCATAAGAAATACCTGCCACCACTGGAACGAGCAAAATTCTGAGCACAAACTTCCATACTAAACTGTCCACACGAATAAACATAAATACGACAATGCTGACAATCATAACAATAAGCAGAAAGCTGGTTCCACACCGTTTATGAAGTCTTGAGTACTTTTTAATATTCTCCGGTGTCAGGTCCTCGCCATGCTCTAAGCAGTTAATTGTCTTATGCTCTGCTCCATGATACATAAACACCCGCTTTATATCTTCCATTTTAGATATGAGCCATATATAAAGAAGAAACAATGCTACTCGGATAACTCCTTCAATCAGAGTTCTTATACTGTAAGATGGAAGAAAGCCTTTCATAAGATTCGTGACAAAGAAAGGAAATACCATAAAGATTCCAAGTGCCAGCACAACAGAAATCACCATCGTAACTCCCATAAGAACACTTTCTAACTTATCGCCAAATATCTTTGTCAAAAACTGTTCTACCTTTCCTGGCTCGTAATCCTCTTCCTCATAAAATGAAGAAGAATAGGAAAGGGTCTTAAGCCCAATATATAAAGATTCTCCGAAACTGACGATTCCTCTTATAACAGGTAATCTGAGAATCGCATAGCGGCTTCCCAGACTTTTATACTCGTCTGTCATCACTTCTATTTCATGATTCGGCTTTCGGACAGCAACAGCATAACGGTCAAGATTCTTCATCATGACACCTTCCATTACTGCCTGACCTCCAATACTCGTCTTTTTCAATTGATTGACACCTCCTATTCATGCATCCTCTGTTTCTCTTTTTAAATAAAATATACGAACTCCCCTGCTTATCGTATATGGAGTTTCTTTTAAATAAAAACAGGCAGAAAGATACATAACTAAAATTAGGCGACGGTACAACATCACACTATTCTCTGTGATACATTGCACCGCCGCCTAATTCAAAACCTTCCGGTTATTAATTCTGATTCATGCCATATTTACGATTGAACTTGTCAATACGTCCACGAGCCTTAGCAGCTTTCTGCTGTCCTGTGTAGAATGAATGACATTTAGAACAAATTTCTACATGGATATCTTCTTTTGTAGAACCTGTAACGAACTCGTTACCGCAGTTACATACAACCTTTGCCTGATAGTAGTTTGGATGGATTCCCTCACGCATCTTATTCACCTCTTCCAATATATGTTTCATTAATTAATTATATTCAATAGTTATCTTATTTCAAACAGCGTTCTTATTATATCATAACGGTATATGGAGTGCAAGAACTTTTTCACTTATTTTTATTGTTTTTAAAAAGAATCTTTCCTGCCCATTCCATATCTACTTTCATAAAACCGTCTACAGAATGTTCTTTAATGGCATCTTTATATTTGTCTTCAACCTGACGGTAAAATTCTCTTGTCAGAGGAATCTTTCCAATCCCCTTTTTCTGGAAAAATACAAGAAAACAATAATTGTCTCTGCTGTAATCAAATAAAATATTCAATAATGTATCATCTTCCATCTCTTTCTTAATCTGGTCAAGATACATAATCTTAATAATCTCAATAACACGATCATCTAAATGATTATCCGCAATCATAATCTTCTCTTTTAAATCATTAATATTATCAACAAGGCGTTTCTCCACATCCTTCTCCTGCTCAAGTTCTGCAAGATCTGCCTTAACCTCTGAATTCATAATCGGTGCCATATAAATCATGAAATCTCTCTGGCTGTCTACATACAAACTGTCATAGGTAAGAGGAGCCATATATTCACATTCCTCACAACTAAATTGAAAAAGTCTGTTCTTCATAACCTCTTCTTTTAACTTTGCTTTTTCCGTTACATTAATAACCCTGTACTTTTTAAGAGAATGTTTATGTCCGCACTTTGGACACTCTAATTCTTCCATCGCATAACTTGTCAGTCTCATACTATTTTCTCCTCCAACACCTGCATTTTTTCTAACTCTTATAATAGGCTGATTTGAAGTCAGAGTCAAGAAGTGGGGTACTATTTTATTCGTGGCATCCGCCTGCCTAATGAACGAAATAGTAATTTTATTTCCAGAGAAGAAATATTGTTAACTGTTTTTTCTTTTATGGTTGACAATTCGCCTTATTTCTTTTATAATGAGTCCAGTTTTATTTTTAACAATATATTTTAGAGAGGAAATTATCATGGCTACTACCACTACTGCAAAGAAAAAATCTTTCACAACATTCCAGATGGCTCTCATCGCCGTTATGGCTGCCATCACCTGTATTTTAGGACCGCTGTCGATTCCGATTCCGGTGAGTCCTGTTCCTATTTCACTAACGAATCTGGCGATTTACCTTACTGTATGTCTGCTTGGATGGAAGTTCGGAACGATAAGTTACCTTATTTATCTTCTTATCGGAATTGCTGGTCTTCCAGTCTTTTCCAGTTTTAGCTCTGGTTTTGCGAAGCTTTTAGGCCCGACTGGTGGATACCTGATTGGCTTTATTCCTATGGCAATTATCTGCGGACTCTTTTTTGAGAAGTTCTCTAATCGTGGAATTCAGATTGCAGGTCTTATTCTTGGTACGATCGTTGCTTATGTTTTTGGCACTGCATGGCTTGCTGTTGAAGCACATTTAACATTTTATCAGGCATTGCTTGCCGGAGTAATTCCATATATCCCTGGTGACCTTGTAAAAATCATTGTTGTCGTTCTTATTGGACCGATTGTTAAAAAAAGATTACAATCTGGCGGATTTCTTTTGTAAGTTCGGCTTATCTAAATTTTTTTCAAAATATTTTATTATACATTTTTGAATAAAAGACAAAAAAATCCACATTCAGTGCCGATAATTCACCAAATAATGTGGATTTTTTCTGTTTTTTTTATAAATTATATAACTTTTCAGAATAATATCTTGTTTTTATTGTATTATATCCTAATATACCTCTCTTCTATCAATTATCATTGACTTTTCTTTGTAATGATAAGAAATTATCATTTCTTTTCAAAATTTTTTACCCATGATATAATCACCACATTAAGACTATTTTGCTATCAGGGAGCTATCCCTGTGAATGGAGGAGATTATGAGTAGACTTGAGGTCAGAAAAAAAAGCAAGGCCCAGTTAGTCGTTGACAATCTGTACGAAGATCTGGAACGCCGAATTATTGCCAGTCCTCCTGGACTGTGTCCTGTTGATATGACATCTTCTTTCCTGAAGCTGTTTCATGCACAGACTTGTGGAAAGTGCGTTCCATGCCGTATTGGTCTGGGCGTTCTTGAAGATATGTTAGAAGATGTACTGGACGGAAAAGCCACTTTAGAAACACTTAGCTTAATTGAACGTACTGCAAAGGCCATTTATGACAGTGCTGACTGTGCCATCGGTTACGAAGCTGGAAGAATGGTTCTTAAGGGATTAGATGGATTCCGCGAGGATTTCATCGAGCATATCACGAACGGACATTGTTCCTGCCATCTGGAACAGCCAGTTCCCTGTGTTGCTCTTTGTCCTGCCGGTGTTGATATTCCGGGTTACATTTCCCTCATTGCAGATGAACGTTACGCAGATGCCGTTAAGTTAATCCGTAAGGATAATCCATTTGTTACTTCCTGCGCGCTTGTCTGCGAGCATCCTTGTGAGACAAAGTGCCGTCGTAATTTCGTGGATGATGCGGTAAATATCCGGGGGCTTAAGCGTTACGCTGCTGACCACTGTGGTCTTGTGCCACCTCCTGAATGTTGCGAATCTACTGGTAAAACCGTTGCCATCATCGGTGGCGGCCCTTCTGGTTTAAGTGCTGCTTACTACTTACAGCAGATGGGACACCAGTGTACTATTTTTGAACAGAGAAAAGAACTTGGTGGAATGCTTTACTACGGTATTCCTAACTATCGTCTTCCAAAAGACCGCCTTGCCGAAGATGTCCAGAACATCCTCGCTACAGGTGTTGAAACCAAGATGAATACCTGTATCGGTGACGGTGATGGCGAGATTTCCTTTAAAATGTTAAAAGAAAATTATGATGCAGTTTATATTTCTATCGGTGCGCACACAGATAAGAAGCTTGGTATTCCTGGAGAAGATGCAAAGGGTGTTGTTTCCGCTATCCAGATGCTGCGTGAGATCGGAGACGGTAATCCACCAGATTTCACAGGGAAAAATGTTATCGTTGTCGGCGGTGGTAATGTAGCTATGGATGCTACCCGTTCTGCCATTCGTCTTGGCGCAAAGAACGTTAGTGTTATGTACCGACGCAGAAAGGCTGATATGACTGCTCTCATGGATGAAATCGAAGCTGCTATCGCAGAAGGTGCTGAGATTCTTGAACTTCATGCTCCTCAGGCAATCGAAACAAATAAAAAAGGACAGGTAACGGCTATGGTTGCTGACCCTAAGATTATCGGTCTGATTTCCGGCGGCCGTCCTTCTCCTGCGAATTCCGGAAGAGAACCTGTACATATCCCTTGTGACATTGTTATCGTTGCAATCGGACAGGATATCGTTTCCGGACCATTTGAACGTGCGGGAATCCCTGCAAAGCGTGGACGTTTCTTAGCACAGCAGGATAGTTCTATCGCAGAAAAAGAGGGCGTATTTGCCGGTGGTGACTGTGTAACTGGTCCTGCTACTGTTATTCGTGCTATCGCAGCCGGAAAAGTAGCTGCTGCCAACATCGACAACTACCTTGGATTCAATCATAAGATTGAAAGCGGCGTTGTTGTTCCGGAACCTCTTATCGAGAACAAGACACCTTGCGGACGTGTTACTATGATGGAAAGAAATACTACAGAACGTAAGAAAGATTTCGACATCGTGGAGAATGGCATGACCTGTAAAGAGGCCAATCAGGAAGCACACCGCTGCCTGCGCTGTGACCGTTTTGGTTATGGAGTATTTAAAGGAGGACGAGTTGAAGAATGGTAAATATTAAGATAAATGATGTTCCTATCTCCGTTGAGGAGGGAACTACGATTTTAGAAGCCTGCAGAGAGGCAAAAATGATTGTTCCTACTCTGTGTTATTTAAAAGATATCAATGAGATCGGTGCCTGCCGTGTCTGTGTTGTAGAAATAAAAGGTATTGAAAGACTCGTTACTTCCTGTAACAATACAGTAAAAGAAGGAATGGAGATTTACACGAATTCTCCAAAAGTACGTGACGCACGACGAATTAATATTAAGCTGATTCTCTCACAGCACAATTGCTTCTGTCCTACCTGTGTACGAAGCGGAAACTGCCAGCTTCAGAAAGTAGCTAATGACCTTGAATTCGGAAGTGGTACTTTCAAACAACATATCACAGAAGAGAAGTGGCCTATGGACTTCCCTCTCATTCGTGACGAGAGCAAATGTATCAAATGTATGCGCTGTATCCAGATCTGTGATAAAGTCCAGTCCTTAAAAGTATGGGATATCGCAAAAACCGGTTCCCGTACTACGGTTAATGTATCTCTTGGAAGAAATATCAAAGATGCTGACTGTGCTCTTTGTGGACAGTGTATCACTCATTGTCCAGTTGCCGCTCTGTCAGGCCGTGACGACAAACGCCCGGTATTCTCTCAGAACGGTATGTTAAATACAAGAAGAAAAACTACAGTTGTTCAGGTTGCTCCTGCCGTTCGTACTGCATGGGCGGAAGCTTTCAAGCTTTCCCGGAAGTTTGCTTCCCCGGAACGTCTTGCCGGTGCACTTCGTCTGATGGGATTTGATTATGTATTTGATACAACTTACGCTGCTGACCTTACTATCATGGAAGAGGGAAGCGAATTCTTAGAACGTCTCAAACATAAGGAAGATTATCAGTGGCCAATGTTTACTTCCTGTTGTCCTGGCTGGGTTCGTTTCTTAAAATCTCAGTATCCTGACATGGTAGGCTGCCTTTCTACTGCAAAGTCTCCTCAGCAGATGCATGGAGCAATCATCAAGAACTACTTTGCCGATAAGATTCATGAAGACCCTGAAAACATTTTCAGTGTTTCCATCATGCCATGTATCGCAAAGAAGGCAGAATGTGCACTTCCTACTATGGACAGCACTGGAACTGGTCCTGATGTTGACGT
Organism: bacterium; assembly: GCA_963600375.1. Taxonomy (GTDB): domain Bacteria; phylum Bacillota; class Clostridia; order Lachnospirales; family Lachnospiraceae; genus Anaerobutyricum. The sequence continues at coordinate 15,002 of CAVCBH010000238.1, forward strand.
TGTATTAAATACACGAGAATTCGTTGACTATATGAAGTCTCTCAACATTGATGTTTACGGACTTCCAGAAGACCGCTTCGACTCTCCTTGTGGAGAAGGAACCGGCGCTGCCGTAATCTTCGGAACTACCGGTGGTGTTATGGAAGCCGCTTTAAGAAGCTGCTACTATCTTGCAACAGGCGAGAACCCTGATCCTGATGCTTTCCATGGTGTTCGTGGTATGGATGGATGGAAAGAAGCTGCTATTGACATCAAAGGCACAGAAATTAAAGTTGCCGTAGTAAGTGGACTTGGCAATGCAAGAAAGTTAATCGAAGCCATTCGCAGAGGTGAAGTATTCTATCACTTCGTAGAAGTTATGGCATGTCCTGGCGGCTGCGTAGGCGGTGGCGGACAGCCAATCCATGAGGGAAGAGAAATGGCTGAGATTCGTTCCAAGAACCTTTACTTCCTTGATTCCCAGAATGAACATCGTTTCTCACATGAGAATCCGGAAGTATTAAAGACTTATGAGGAATACTTGGAGAAACCGCTGTCCAGGATGTCTCATAAGCTGTTGCATACAGATCATAATGGATGGGAGATGCCGTTGGCTCCAAAACTGAAGAAGAGATAAATAGGAATTTGCCGCAGGCAAGGGAAACACTCCCTAAATAGATGTTTCCTAAATAGACGCTCCCAAAGAGAGAAGAACCCCTATATTTGGACTCTGTTACTGAGGATTGAATGTTCGCTGAAAGGCTCACATTCAATTCTCACTCTAAGGTCACAAATATAGGGGTTCTTCTCTCTTTGGGAGCGTCAACTTTGCCTGCGGCAAACTCCTGTTTAACTATTCAGCTTTCCCGATAGAACCAAAAATTTCCATCTTTTCTTTTACAGTAGCTTTGATTGCTTCTGTACCAGGAGCTAATAACTTACGAGGGTCAAATCCTTTACCTTCTAAGTCTTTACCAGCCTCGATATATTTACGTGTAGCTTCTGCGAAAGAAATCTGGCATTCTGTGTTTACGTTGATCTTAGAAACACCAAGGGAGATAGCTTTTTTGATCATATCTTCTGGGATTCCTGTACCACCGTGTAATACGAGAGGCATTTCTCCAGTTAATTTCTGGATGTCATCTAATACGTCAAACTGTAATCCAGCCCAGTTTTCTGGGTATTTTCCGTGGATGTTACCGATACCTGCTGCTAACATTGTTACACCAAGATCTGCGATAGCTTTACATTCCTGAGGATCTGCACATTCGCCCATTCCTACAACGCCATCTTCTTCTCCACCGATAGATCCAACTTCTGCTTCGATAGACATTCCTTTTTCGTTACAGATAGCTACTAATTCTTTTGTCTTTTCTACGTTCTCTTCGAATGGAAGATGAGAACCATCAAACATGATGCTGGAGAATCCAGCTTCGATACACTTCTTAGCTCCTTCATATGAACCGTGGTCAAGATGAAGTGCTACTGGTACTGTGATGTTTAACTCTTCTAACATTCCGTTTACCATACCTACAACAGTTTTGTATCCTGTCATGTATTTGCCTGCACCTTCGGATACACCTAAAATAACTGGGGATTTACATTCTTCTGCTGTTAACAGGATTGCTTTTGTCCATTCAAGATTGTTGATGTTGAACTGTCCTACTGCATAATGTCCTGCTTTTGCTTTCTGAAGCATCTCTTTTGCTGATACTAATGCCATAATTATTAACCTCCATAAATATAAATATCTGCTTGCGCAGTTGTCGATGTATGGTAGCATCGCCCTAAGTTATACGAACCTATTATAACCCTAGTTCTGAAAAAAATAAAGATAATTTTACAAGAATCTTATTTAAGCATCTTTTCACTTTGTCCATTCCGGTTATTTTCACACCCTTCTGGCAGCTTCCCGGTATATCCATAAATGTTGCTCCTGCAAGTTTCTCATCTATACTATATCTTTTACTTTTTAAATTCTATTTGAATTCAAGGCCATATTTTTCAATCATTGCCTGTCGTACTTCCATGTACTTTTTGTTCTGTTTTTCTGTTGTGAGCTGCTGCATGATCTGTGGATATACTTCTGCAAATTCAGACTGTTCTCCACCTGTAAGCTCGTCTACACGAATTAAATGATATCCGAAATCTGTTTTAACTGGTCCAATTACTTTGCCCGTTTCTGCAGTAAATACAGCTTCGTCAAATTCTTTTACCATCTGTCCACGGCCGAATGTTCCAAGACTTCCACCCTGTGCTTTAGATGGGCATGTAGAATATTCTTTTGCAGCGTCTTCAAATGTCTTTGCACCGCTCTCGATTTCTTCTAATACTTTTTTACTCTCTTCTTCTGTTGCTGTAAGAATGTGTTTTGCTGTAGCTTTTGCTTCTTTTACGAACATTGCTTTATTCTCATTGTAATATGCTTCACATTCTTCCTGTGTTGCCTGGATGTCTTTGATTTCCTGAGTTAAAGCGAACTGTCCTAAGAGTTCTCTCTTAACAGCTTCCATTGTTGCAAGGAAAGCTTCGTCCTGATCATATTTTTTGTCATATCCAAGTTTTTCAAATAAGAAGTAGTTTGCATACTGAGTTAATGCCTGCTTTCTTCCTTCTTCTGTTGCTACATAAGCCTGCTGCTGTTCTGGAAGCTTGCTTATAAATTCATTAAATTCTGTTTCTGTGATTTCTCTTCCTGCGGAAACTGCAATAATTTTCTCTGACATGATTCCTGTACCTTCTATAACTAATAGGCTCAAAATTAAAAGCAGACAATTGCTGTCTATGATTATTTATCAGACAATATCATAACCAAAATGTTTTCTTTTTTATTGTAAGATTCGCCTGCTTTACATACACTATATGGCATACTTCACACAATATTCTCAATTATGATGCTGCCTGTAGAAACTTCTCAATTATTTATCCGATTGCCTGATGTATTGTTCTATAAATGCCTGCCTTATAAACCTTTATTACACTATTAAAATAAGAAGGACTCTCCTTTTCTTTCTTAATTTGTGACTTCCGTAATACCACAAATGTCACATATTGTATATAATAACACAGAACGGCTTATGTTTGCGAACTATTTTTTGATTTTACTGTGAAAATATTCTTTATTTTAGCCGTAAAATAAAGAAAAAAATACATTTTTCCCGAACATATGACAACTATAATTTCGAATAGATCATTTTCTCTTTTTTACCTGTAATGATTCGTGTTCTTTTCCAAAAGTATACATAATTTCATCTTGATAAATAGTACCTGCTATGGTAAAATTAGATACATAAAACAGGCTTTTTTAAGCACTAACATTTAACATTGGAAGGAGTTACAATATGTATTTAGACGAGTACAAACGCTGGCTTGCTGCCGACTTAGAAGATAGCGATCTTCATCCTGAGCTTGCCGGTATTGAGGGAAATGATGACGAGATCAAAGACCGTTTTGCAGTTGCACTGAAGTTCGGAACTGCTGGTCTTAGAGGTGTTCTCGGAGCTGGAACAAATCGTATGAACATTTATGTAGTACGTCAGGCCACACAGGGTCTCGCTAACTGGGTAAAAACACAGGGTGGCAACCAGACAGTTGCTATCAGCTATGACAGCCGTATCAAGAGTGATGTTTTTGCCAAGACTGCTGCTGCCGTTCTCGCCGCTAATGGAATCAAGGTTCGTATCTATGATGCATTAATGCCTGTTCCAGCACTTTCTTTTGCTACACGTTATTATGAGTGCAACGCAGGTATTATGGTTACTGCATCTCACAACCCAGCTAAGTACAATGGTTACAAAGCTTACGGTCCTGACGGATGTCAGATGACAGATGATGCAGCCGCTATCGTATATGATGAGATTCAGAAGACAGATGTTCTTACAGGGGCAAAGTACATTTCTTTCGCAGAAGGTGTTGAGCAGGGGCTCATCCGTTTTGTAGGAGATGATTGTAAGAATGCATTCTATGAAGCTATCGAAGCACGTCAGGTTCGTCCAGGTCTTTGCAAGACTGCTGGTCTTAAGTTAGTATACAGCCCACTGAATGGTTCTGGTCTTGTTCCTGTAACAAGAGTATTGAATGACATCGGTATCACAGATATCACTATCGTTCCTGAGCAGGAATATCCTAACGGATATTTTACAACATGCAGCTATCCTAACCCGGAGATTTTTGAAGCATTAAAGCCTGGTCTTGACCTTGCAAAAGAATCTGGTGCAGACCTTATGCTCGCTACTGATCCTGATGCAGACCGTGTTGGTATCGCTATGAAGTGTCCAGACGGTTCTTATGAGCTTGTAACAGGTAATGAGATGGGTGTTCTGCTTCTTGACTACATCTGTGCAGGACGTAAAGAATTAGGAACTCTTCCTGAGAAGGCTGTTGCAGTGAAGTCTATCGTTTCCACGCCACTTGCAGATGCTGTTGCTGCTCATTACGGTGTAGAGATGAGAAGCGTACTTACAGGATTTAAGTGGATCGGCGACCAGATTGCTTCCTTAGAAGCTGCCGGAGAAGTTGACCGCTTCATCTTCGGTTTCGAAGAGAGTTACGGTTACTTAGCCGGACCTTACGTTCGTGATAAAGATGCTGTAATCAGCTCCATGCTTATCTGCGAGATGGCTGCTTACTACAGAAGTATCGGAAGTTCTATCAAGGAAAGACTCGAAGAAATCTATGCGGAATATGGACGTTACTTAAACGTTGTAGACAGCTTTGAATTCCCTGGACTTACAGGTATGGATAAGATGTCCGGAATCATGCAGGGACTTCGTGACAACCCACCTGCATCTATCGGAGATAAGAAGGTTGTCAGCGTAACAGATTATAAGAATACAGAAGCTACTGGACTTCCAGCAGCTAACGTACTTACATATGGTCTTGATAATGGTGCAACTGTTGTTGTTCGTCCATCTGGTACGGAACCTAAGATCAAGACATACTTTACTACACTTGGAAAGGATCTTGCAGAAGCTCAGGCAATTAAAGATGAATTAGCTACTGCATTGGCTCCATTGTTTAAGTAATTAGATTCTGATTTGCCGACAGGCAAGGGAGACGCTCCCAAAGAGAGAAGACATCCTATATTTGTGACTCTATCACTGCGGGTTGAATGTTCGCTTAAGCGCTCGCATTCAACCCGCAGTGATAGAGTCACAAATATAGG